>NZ_JAOCEA010000023.1:0-83293 GCF_029841165.1 Pseudomonas sp. GD03842
GCAAGCGCGCTCCTACAAGTGTGGGTTCAATTTGGCAGCTCGATCGTGAAGCGCGTTGCCCCACCTTGCGATCCACAGCGAATGCTACGGCCATGGGCCCTGATGATCGGTATGCCAAACCCCGTAGGAGCGCGCTTGCCCGCGACAGCGGTGCATCGGTGCCTCGTCTGTTGACTGACTCACCCTAATCGCGGGCAAGCGCGCTCCTACAAGGGTGGGTTCAATTTGGCAGTTCGATCGTGAACCGCGTTACGCCCTCCTGCGATTCACAGCGGATGCTCCCGCCATGGGCCTTGATGATCGACTGGGTAATCGCCAACCCCAACCCCACGTGCTCGCTGCCTTCATGACGTGAGGGGTCTGCCCGGTAGAACCGGTCGAACAGCTTCGGCAGCACGTGGGCTGGAATCGTCTGGCCGGTGTTTTCGACTGCTATGAGTACGCTGTGAGCGGTCGTTTCCAGCGCGACAGCCACCCGGCCCTGTGCCGGGGTGAAGCGCAAGGCGTTGTCCAGCAGGTTCGACAGGGCGCGGCGTAGCATGTGCCGGTCGCCCTGAAATACGGCGTGCCCCTGGCGGCTCATCGTCACTTGGGCTTCTTCGGCCAAGGGCAGGAAGAACTCCTGCAAGGCGTCAACCTCTTCCTCGAGGTTCAGGCTTTCCCGGCGAAGTGTCAGCAGTCCCTGTTCGGCTTTTGCCAGGTACAGCATGGCGTTGACCATTTGCGCCATCCCTTGCAATTCCTCCAGGTTGCCCAGCAACGCCTCGCGGTATTCATCCAGGGCGCGAGGGCGGGTGAGGGTGACTTGAGTGTGCGTCAGCAGATTCGACAGTGGGGTGCGCAGTTCATGAGCGATGTCCGCTGAAAAGGCCGACAGCCGCTGAAAGCCTTCGTCGAGGCGCGCCAGCATGGCGTTGAACGCCAACCCCAGCTCCGCCAGCTCGGCAGGCAGCGCGTGAGAGGGCAGGCGGGTTGTCAGCGAGCTGGCCGACACACTGGCGGCGATGTCGGTCATTTCACGCAACGGGCGCAGACCGCGGCGTGCCGCCCAGGCGCCAAGCAATGCGGTGGCCAACGCTGATAAACCCACGGTCAGCCAGATCAGGTGCTGCATGCGCTGCAGAAAATGTTGGTGATGGGTGATGTCCAACAGAAGGGTCAGCCGGGGGGAATCTGCTTGCTCAGGTCGCAGGGCGACGACGTAGGAGCGGTAGGAAATCCCATTGTCGGTGAGGGTGTGCAGGCCGTTGCGGTTGCTCATCTGTGGCGTTGTGGCGGGAGCACTGGCGAACCAGAGCTCCCCGTCCGGGCCCTGCACCTGCAACGCGAGATCCGGGGAGTGCGCCAGTTCGGCCTGTAACGCCTGCCGATGCTCGCTGAGCTGTTCGGCGCGGGTGACATCCTTCAACGCGTCGCGCAACGCCGGCAGTTTGCTGTCCAGCAGTTGCTGGTCCAGCTCCATGAAATGCGCTTCGCTGGCGCGGTTGAAGAGCACGCCCGCGGTCAGCGAGACCACGGCGGTACAGGCGGCGAACAACAGCGCCAGACGCCTGCTCAGAGAAATCCGTTCGAACATCAAAGGCCCCGTTCTTCGAGGACGTAGCCCATGCCGCGTACGGTATGAATCAGCTTGTTCGGGTAGTCATCGTCGACTTTCAGGCGCAGCCGGCGGATGGCGACTTCGATCACATTGGTGTCGCTGTCGAAATTCATGTCCCACACCTGAGAGGCGATCAGCGATTTGGGCAGCACCTCGCCCTGGCGGCGGAGCATCATTTCCAGCAGCGCGAATTCCTTGGCGGTAAGGTCGATGCGTTGGCCGTTGCGTTCCACGCGCCGCCGCAGCAGATCCAGTCGCAGGTCGGCCAACTGCAGATGCGTTTCCTGACTGGCGTTGCTGCCTCGCCGTAACAGGCTGCGGACCCGGGCGAGAAGCTCGGAAAAGGCAAAAGGCTTGACCAGATAATCGTCCGCGCCCAGCTCCAGGCCGCGCACGCGGTCTTCCACCGCATCTCGAGCGGTCAGAAACAGCACCGGTGTTTCGAGGCCAGCTCGACGCACGGCTTGCAGGATCTCCCAGCCATCGCGGCCGGGCAGCATGACGTCCAGAATCAGCAAGGCATAGTCGCCGGTCAGCGCGAGATGCTGGCCGCAGGTGCCATCAGCGGCCAGTTCGGTATTGAACCCTGCCTCCGTCAGGCCCTGACGCAGATAGTGGCCGGTTTTCGCTTGATCTTCGACGATCAGTAATTTCATGTGGGCTTCGCAGCTCGTGGGCAGTGGCGCTTTATAGCGCGGACAGGGCGGGCAGGGGTCAAGCTTACAAAGTTGTAATGTTACGGTCAGCTTAATGCCAGTGGGCTAGGCATAATGTGAAGCGATCAATGACTGTTGACGGGAGTTATGCATGTTCGCTCGTTTTTTCGCGGCCTTTGCCTTGTTGAGTGCCAGCCTGACGTCTCAGGCGTCGCCGGGTGAGCCTTTCGATTTTGGCCATCCCGCCAGCGCCGACCAGGCGACGCGCACGATCGAATTGACTTTGGGCGACATGTATTTCGAGCCCAAGTCCTTGACGGTCAAGGCGGGCGAAACCGTGCATTTCGTACTGATCAACAAGGGCCAGTTGCTGCACGAGTTCAATTTGGGCAACGCAGCCATGCACGCGGCCCACCAACAGGAAATGCTGAAAATGGTCGCCAGCGGCATGTTGACCGCCGCCGGCATGAAGCACGATATGGCTGGCATGGATCATGGCACCATGAAGCATGATGACCCCAACAGTGTCCTGGTGGAGCCGGGCCAGCGCGCCGAGCTCACTTGGGCGTTCACCAAGGCCACTGATCTGGAATTCGCCTGCAACATCCCGGGCCATTACCAGGCAGGAATGGTGGGCAAGATATCGATGGACGAGTAAACGCTGAAAGCGGGGGACAAAACCTATAAACTTGCGGGTCAGGATTTTCCTCCGTCTTTTATACGTTTTCAGGTCCCGCCATGCATCCCGCAGCCGAACATTCGCCGCTGGGCAAGTCCAGTGAATACATCGCTACCTATACGCCTTCCCTGTTGTTCCCGATTCCCCGCACGGCCAAGTGGGCGGAACTGGGGCTGACCGCCGAAACGCTGCCGTATCAAGGGGTGGACTTCTGGAACTGCTACGAGCTGTCCTGGCTGCTGCCGTCGGGCAAGCCAGTGGTCGCGATCGGCGAGTTCAGCATTCCGGCTGACTCGCCGAACATCATCGAGTCCAAATCCTTCAAGCTGTACCTCAACTCGTTGAACCAGACGCCGTTCGCCTCGCAGGCCGAGCTGGTTTCGACCTTGGAGAAAGACCTGTCGGCGGCGGCGGGCAAGCCGGTCGGCGTGCGCATTCGTTCGCTCAAGGACATCGAAGCCGAAGGTATCGTCGCGGTCCCGGGCGTCTGCGTCGATGATCTTGACGTAACGATCCATCGTTACGATCACCCGCAGCCGGACCTGCTGCGCTGTGATGAGTCGCGGACAGTGGAAGAGGTGTTGCACAGCCATCTGCTCAAATCCAATTGCCCGGTCACCAGCCAGCCGGACTGGGGCAGCGTCGCGGTGGAATATCGCGGGGCGGCGCTGGATCATGCGAGCTTCCTCGCCTACATCGTCAGTTTCCGTCAGCATTCAGACTTTCACGAGCAGTGCGTCGAGCGGATCTTCATGGACCTGCAACGCCTGCTGAAACCGGAAAAGTTGACGGTGTATGCGCGCTATGTGCGCCGCGGCGGACTGGACATCAATCCGTATCGCAGCACGGAACGGCTGACCTTTAAGAATGGACGGCTGGCGCGGCAATGACAGGCTTCCTTTTGCGGGATCCGGGATGACGCCTGCCCAGATGGGGTGATACACACCTTGCGTTCCAAGGCGTTGTATCGCTCCCCGTCAATGCAACGCCTTGCGCGGCCTGCCTGATTCGCGGCTCTCGTTGAAGGGCAAGCGATGGAACTCAGATCCCGATATTTCCCAACGTCTGCACGATGTTTCGCAGCGTACCGGCAATGGTCGGGTGCTCGACTTCGAACCGCTCGATGGCCAGGTTGACGCCATCGGCCAAATTGTTGTCCGGGGTCGCGGTTTCGACGGCGATTTCGGCCTGAATCTTTGCCATCAGCTCATGCAGATGCACACGTTCTTCTTCCGTCAGCGGAGGGTTCTGTTCCAGTTGCGCGCGCAGGGTGTCCAGCTGTTCTTGCAGTTCGCGGGCGGGCATAAGGTGCTCCCTATATGAGTAGTCTCAGCATGGACCGCGTACGCGTGGCAAAGGTCCATGGGTCCTAAGACTAATCCACTCCCGGCCACTCTGCATGGCCTTGATCGCTCAAGGCTTTTCGGCTTTCAGGCGACGCAGGGCAATGTCTGCAAGACACGATTCGAGTTCACCCAGGTGATCGATGACCGAATGTGCACCCGCCGCATACAGTTCAAGGGTGGCCCGACCCCGCAGACGCTCGCGTTGCAAGCTACCGAGCGTCTCCCATTGAGTGGGGGAAAGCCCGCACAGCGGGCCGCAGGACGCCAGGCCGACCGTCCACAAGCCCGCGTTCAGCCCGGCCATCAACAGGCGCGGGTCACCGCTGACCAGCACGCACCCCTCTATCTGGCCCACACCGAGTGTCATCAAGGCTTGCCAGCATGCGTCGGGCGCCGGCCAGTGGTTGCTTGGGCCGAGGGTGGGGCGAATGAGGTGTTCAAGCGGTGCAGCCAATTGCGCGGCAATGTCGGCCGGGTATTCATCGAGCCATGCGCGGGGAATATTCTGCTGTTCGAGCCGTTTCAGCGCGGCAATGGCGCCGGGGGTCGGTGACGCGAATGCGCGGGCGTCCTGAGAAAGGAACGTTTGGCCATCCGCGCTGCGCAACGTGCGGGTCTGGGCGCCGAAGTCGACCAGGCAACCGCTCAGGCCAAAGAGCACGGCGGTAAACGGCGGGGTGGGGACAGCGGCGGCGGCAAGCATGGATTTCCCTCTCAAATGCCCAAGACGCTAAGGGATTTGCGTGACAATGCGATGACGTACAGGTGACAGCGCGGGCCATGTTTAACGATGTAGTGAATTCCTTCAGATTTCGGCGACGTAAATCGTTACAGAACGCTTTATACTCTCGCCTTTGGTTTGGGGCGTAGCGCCCGCTTCATCACTTTGACTGGGAGTCCTTGCTATGCCCGTGACCGGTGCTGGCTTTATCAATCGTCTGGCTCGAACGTGTTTCTGGGCTGGGCTGGCCCTGCTGCCTGTGGCGGCTCAGGCCGCTGAGGAAGATCCGTGGGAAGGCGTCAACCGTGCCATTTTCCGTTTCAACGATACCCTCGATACCTATGCGCTCAAACCCATCGCCCAGGGCTATGAGTTCATCACGCCGCAGTTCCTGGAAGACGGCATCCACAACATGTTCAAGAACATCGGGGAAGTCACCAACTTCGCCAACGATGTGCTGCAGGCCAAGCCAGAGGCGGCCGGTGTCGATACCGCGCGCCTGATCATCAACACCACGTTTGGCCTGCTCGGCTTCTTCGACGTCGGGACCAAGATGGGGTTACAGCGCAACGACGAAGACTTCGGTCAGACCCTCGGCCACTGGGGCGTGGGCAGCGGTCCGTTCGTGATGCTGCCGTTTTTCGGTCCGAGCACGGTGCGCGACGCGTTCGCCAAGTACCCCGACACTTACACCACGCCTTATCGCTACATCGACCACGTGCCGACTCGTAACACGGCGTTTGGCGTGAGCGTGGTCGACACCCGCGCCAGCCTGTTGTCGGCCGAGAAGCTCATCAACGGTGACAAATACATCTTCATTCGCAACGCCTACCTGCAGAACCGCGAGTTCAAGGTCAAGGATGGCAAGGTCGTCGACGACTTCTGACCGGCCCGTTGGAGTTCGGTGAGGCCATAAAAAAGGCGACTTTCGAGTCGCCTTTGTTTTTCCAGATTTTTCCGAAATTGTGACGTAGTTCTACAGCGTCACTACTTCATGGCGAGGATGGTCAACCCCAGTTTCTGTTCTCCGCCATCGATATCGGCAATCCACACCACCTCGGTGTCGGCTTCCAGACCCTTGAGCGCGGCGTGCTCCGATTCGATTTTCACACTGATCCGGTCGCCGACCGCGAAGCGGCGCGGTGCCTGTATCTGCATGCCGGAGCTGGATAGATCCACGCACACCGCGGGAATGATCTGGCCTGCGTAGATCAGGCTGATGTCCGCGTCGACCCGCATGCGGATGTAATCTCGTTTCTCTGCATAGTCGCGATCAAGCTGGCCCATGGCGCATCCTTCGTTTTTGTCGCTGATTTAGAGGTTCTTATAACTCTCGGTGATTTGTGATGTAAAGACGCCCGTCGAGCGCTGGCGCACGCTTGAAACGCCCCGCGGATGGGAGTACCGTCTGCGCCTTGAAGGGCAGCTCTGTGAAGTGAAGCGTTTGACCAAAAGTCCGCTCCTCCTGACTCAGAGAGGCTAGAAGCGAATCCAGTAGGCGGTCCGATACCCTCCGGCCACTTACGCCAACCTGATCTGGCGCCGTTTGCCCACATGCAAAAAACCAGTGCCACGCTGCTGATTATCGATGACGACGAAGTAGTGCGCGCGAGTCTCGCGGCCTATTTGGAAGACAGTGGGTTCAGCGTCTTGCAAGCCGGTAATGGCCTGCAGGGTCTACAGACCTTCGAGCAAAACAAGCCTGATCTTGTGATCTGCGATTTGCGCATGCCGCAAGTGGGCGGCCTCGAGCTGATCCGTCAGGTCACCAGCCTGTCGCCGGATACGCCGGTGATCGTGGTGTCCGGGGCGGGGGTCATGAGCGACGCGGTCGAAGCGCTGCGCCTGGGGGCGGCCGATTACCTGATCAAACCGCTGGAAGACCTTGCAGTCCTCGAGCACTCGGTCAAGCGGGCCCTGGACCGTGCGCGGTTGCTTGAGGAAAACAGGCTCTATCGTCAGAAGCTCGAAACCGCCAACCGCGAACTCGAGGCCAGCCTGCACCTGTTGCAGGAGGATCAGGATGCGGGTCGCCAAGTGCAGATGAACATGCTGCCGACCAGCCCTTGGGCCATCGATTCGTTCGAGTTCGAGCACGAGATCATCCCGTCGTTGTACCTGTCGGGGGACTTCGTCGATTACTTCCGCGTGGATGAGCACCGGGTGGCTTTCTATCTGGCCGATGTTTCCGGGCATGGCGCGTCGTCGGCCTTTATCACGGTGCTCCTGAAATTCATGACCACCCGATTGTTGTTCGAGTCCAAGCGCGGGGGCTCCTTGCCAGCGTTCAAGCCTTCCGATGTGCTGGGCCATATCAATCGCGGTCTCATCAGTTGCAAGCTGGGCAAGCACGTGACCATGGTCGGTGGGATCATCGATGAACAGACCGGGCGACTGACCTACAGCGTGGGTGGGCATCTGCCGCTGCCAGTCCTGTATACGCCGAGCGAAACCCGTTATCTCGAGGGCCGCGGGCTGCCGGTCGGGTTGTTCAACGAAGCCACGTATTCGGACCATGTGCTGGAGCTGCCAGCATCCTTTAGTCTGACACTGTTATCTGATGGCATTCTGGACCTGTTGCCAGGTGATACACTCAAAGAGAAAGAAGCCAATTTGCCTGAATGGGTGAAATCGGCGGGCGGCAGCCTGGATGGCCTGCGTCAGAAGTTTGGATTGGCCACACTCGGGGAGATGCCGGATGATATCGCCTTGTTAGTGTTGAGCAGGAACCTTTAATGAGTACCGGTAGAATCCAGTTTGCCGAGCAAGATGGCACCTTCGTCCTCAAATTCGTGGGTGAAGTGCGTCTGACTCTCTGCTCGGCGTTGGATGCGACGATCGAACGGATCTTCACCTCGATGAATTTTTCGACGGTGGTGATCGATCTGACCGAAACGCGCAGCATTGACAGCACGACACTTGGCCTGCTTGCCAAGTTATCCATTCTTTCGCGGCAGAAGGCTGGGCTGTTGCCGACCGTCGTGACCACCCATGAAGACATCACGCGCTTGCTGCAGTCGATGGGCTTCGATCAGGTGTTCAACATCGTTGGCAAGCCCATTCCGCGCCCGGAGGCCCTCAGCGACCTGCCGTCGCAGGACCAGTGCGAAGATGTGGTCAAGGCCAAGGTGCTGGAAGCGCACAAGATCCTGATGGGGCTCAATGACTCCAACCGCGCGGCGTTCCGTGATCTGGTGAATGCGCTCGAGCATCAGTGAGGGTCAGCTGCGCCTTGCAGCACAGCAGGTCGGCACTTGAGAGCGGTGAGACCTGTCGCTTGTTGTTCGTGAAGGGCTGACCGATCTTTCGCGCATGAAAAAGGGTGGCACCCGCGAGGATGCCACCCTTTTTGCGTTGCGCGGGCTTAAGCCTTGGCGCTCAACAATGCTTCCAGTTTCTCCTGGTCACGGGCGAACTGACGAATGCCTTCGGCCAGTTTTTCAGTGGCCATGGCGTCTTCATTGGAAGCCCAGCGGAATTGGCTCTCGGTCAACGTCTGGCGGGGTTCGCCAGCGTTGCCCGGCTTGAGCTTCTGCGCCAGCGTGCCGGTATCTTCCGACAGTTTTTGCAGCAGATCGGGGCTGATGGTCAAGCGATCGCAGCCGGCGAGCTCTTCGATCTGGCTCAGGTTGCGGAAGCTGGCGCCCATGACCACGGTTTTGTAGTCGTTGGCCTTGTAATAGTTGTAGATACGGGTCACGGACTTCACGCCTGGATCCTCAGCGCCCACATAGTCCTTGCCTTCGGCTTTCTTGTACCAATCGTAGATGCGGCCCACGAACGGAGAAATCAGGAAGACGCCGGCATCGGCACAGGCCTGTGCCTGGGCGAAGGAGAAGAGCAGCGTCAGGTTGCACTGGATACCTTTCTTTTCCAGTTGTTCGGCGGCACGGATGCCTTCCCAGGTGGATGCCAGCTTGATCAGGATGCGATCACGGCCGATGCCGAACTGGTCGTACAGGTCCA
Source organism: Pseudomonas sp. GD03842 (assembly GCF_029841165.1). Taxonomy (NCBI): domain Bacteria; kingdom Pseudomonadati; phylum Pseudomonadota; class Gammaproteobacteria; order Pseudomonadales; family Pseudomonadaceae; genus Pseudomonas; species Pseudomonas sp. GD03842. Next base: position 8,969 of record NZ_JAOCEA010000023.1, read on the forward strand.
CCAGGCGCTCGGCGCGTTCGATGCAGGCGTGGGTGTCAAAGGAAATGCGTGCGTCCACTTCGGTGGACACGCGGCCTGGCACCACTTTCAGGATTTCCCGGCCAATGGCAACGGCGAAGCGGTCGCTGGCCAGGGCGATGTCGCCCTTTGCACCACTGAAGGCCTCTTTGAGGCGGTCGGCATTGCTCTCGCTCGAAGCGGCCTTGAGCAACAGGGAAGGGTTGGTCGTCGCGTCGACCGGCTTGAGTTTTTCGATGGCCGCGAAATCACCGGTATCGGCGACCACGGTGGTGAATTGCTTGAGTTGTTCCAGCTTGGAAGTCATGAGCGTGCTCTGTCCTGTGGGTTTGAAGACATTACCCGAGCGCCGTCGGCCACTCAAGGGCGGCGACCGCATCGAATCCACGGACGCTGCCGCGCGCGTTTGCGCAAACAGCGCGTCCGCGAGATGGCAGTGCAACCGCGATGCGCTGACTGTTCACGGACAGGTTGGACGCGTGACGATCGGTCGCCGATCAAGGACGGACACTCGAACCAGACTGGTTTGAGCCCGTTAGGCAGAGGTCGTTCCCTCTCGGTGATCGATGGGTTTTCGAGCGCTTTCGACAGCGCCCCTCGATGGCATGTTCATGAAGGCACTTTGACGCGTATGCTTGCGTCTTTTGGCTTGTGATGGTCGAGGGTTTAATGGATCAAAGACGCTCAGACCCGCTCGATCGTTCGGGAATAGCCTGTCCTGCATCGGCTGAAGCGTTTCCAGCGGATGCTTCCGAGCGCCTGCAACTGGCATTGGATGCAGGCGCCATTATCGGCACCTGGGTCTGGGACATCCCGAACGACCGGGTGACCGCAGACGAACGCTTCGCCCATACCTTTGACATTCCCATGGAGCGGTGCCTGGCAGGCATTCCGATCGCCGAAGCGTTCGCCTCGGTTCATCCGGACGATGTCGATCGTCTGGTCAGAGAGATTGGCCGGGCCACCGCGGTAGGCGGGCCGTTCAGGTGCGAGTATCAGGTGCGCCATGACGACGGTAATTATCGCTGGGTGGAGGCCAACGGCCGGGTGGAGCTCGATGACGAAGGCAGGGCCATTCGTTTTCCTGGCGTGCTGATGAACATCGAGTCGCGCAAGCAGGCTGAGGCGGAGCGGGACAGGGTCTCGGCGCTGTTGAGAACCTTCACTGCGGCAGTCCCGGGGGTGGTGTATGCCAAGGACCTGGAAGGCCGGATGCTGGTGGCCAACGATGGCGCCACGCGACTGATCGGCAAAGCTCCCGAATTTTATCTGGGCAAGACCGACCTGGAGTTCCTCGAAGACAAATCCCAGGCGCGCCAGGTGATGGAGACCGATCGCCGCATCATGGCCAGCGCCAAGGCGGAGCAGATCGAAGAACGAGTGGACATGCCGGACGGTTCGGAGGTGACCTGGCTTTCGGCGAAAGCGCCCCTGCTCAATGACGCGGGCGATGTCATCGGCCTGATCGGCTCGTCCATTGACGTCACCGCCCGAAAGACGGCCGAGGCGGCCTTGCGGGAGCTCAATCGCACGCTGGAGGCGCGGATCGCCCAGGCGATCGCGGAACGGGAAGCTGCTGAGGCCGCGTTGCGTCAGGCCCAGAAGATGGAGGCGATCGGCCAACTGACCGGAGGGATCGCCCATGACTTCAACAACCTGTTGGCGGGAATCATCGGCAGCCTGGACCTGATGCAAATGCGGCTTGATCAAGGCAGGCTCTGCGATGTAGAGCGGTACATCAGTGTGGCGCACGGCGCCGCGCAGAGGGCAGCGGCCCTGACGCATCGATTACTGGCTTTTTCCCGAAGGCAGACGTTGAACCCGGCGCACACCGATGTGCACACCTTGGTCACCGACATGGAAGAGCTGATTCGCCGGACGGTCGGCCCCGCGATCGAACTCAAGGTCGAGCTCGCCGCGAAGCACGCGCTCTGTGTCGTGGATGCTGCGCAAGTCGAGAACTCGCTGCTCAACCTGTGTATCAATGCGCGGGACGCCCTGCAGGGCGCGGGTGTCATATCGATCAAGACGTTCAACCAGACCCTCGAACAGGGAGATGGACTGGACTCAGACCTCAAGCCCGGACAGTTCCTGACGATTTGCATTGCGGACAACGGGGTGGGAATGAACCCCGAAACGCTGTCCCGGGCGGTCGATCCCTTCTTTACCACCAAACCGGTGGGTGCCGGAACCGGCCTGGGCCTATCGATGGTCTACGGCTTCGCTCAGCAATCAGGCGGCCAGCTGAAGATCGAGTCGGAGGAAGGCCGGGGGACGCGCGTCTACCTGCAGTTGCCCTCCGGCGGCGATGGCCTTGAGGCCCCTGTGCATCAGCAGCTTTGTTCGCAAACTCCACCTCTGATGGCAAACGAGACGGTGTTGATCGTCGATGACGAGCCGTCGGTTCGCTTGATCGTCGGGGAGGCACTCAGTGCGCTGGGCTACACGGTGATCGAGGCCGTCGACGGTCTTGCAGGGCTGCAACGGCTGCAGTCCGACATGCGCATCGATCTGCTGGTGACCGACATCGGCCTGCCGGGAGGCGTCGACGGTCGACAGTTGGCCAAGGCCGGGCTCGAATGCCGGCCGACCCTGCCTGTGCTGTTCATGACGGGATACGCCGAACCGGATGCGCTGGAAGATTGGCCGCGTACTTCCGCCTGCGTGACGCTGACCAAACCCTTCGCGCTGGACGTGCTGGTGGAGGAGGTGCGTACCCTGCTAGGCCCTCGGAATCCTTGGTGTCCGGAGTGAGTGAAGGGGTGCAGTGAGTGCTCGCCCTGACCACGGGCTGGCTGGACCAGAGGCGGCGGTCCGCCCCTGGTCGCGGGGCATCAGGGAATCAAGCGTCTGCGGCGCAGTTCGTCGAAGACGTTGAAGAACGCCCGGTCGCTCGCTTGAAACGCGGTGAAGCCCATCAGGCGGCTCTTCGACATGTCGGTAACCACTTCGATCGGCCGGCCGAGGTCGGCATCCGTGTGCCACGGCGAAATGAGCCGGTCGATGTCGGCTTCCTCCAGGTCGCTTTCAGCGGCGATCTGACGCCAGAGGGGTGCGTCATCGGCCATCTGCTCTGCCAGGGGTGAGGGGGTTGTGGGATAGTCGGCAGCTTCGAGGCCGAAATAATCGGCAATCTGCCCCCACATCCATTTCCAGCGGAACACATCGCCGTTGGTGATGTTGAACGCCTGGTTGGCCGCCGCCGACGTGGTCGCTGCCCACAACAATTGTTGGGCCAACTGCCTTGCATCGGTCATGTCCGTCAGGCTGTCCCACTGGACGCGCGAGCCCGGGAATACGAAAGGCCGACCTGTGTGCTTGCAGATGCTGGCGTAGACGGCGAGCGTGGTTGCCATGTTCATGGCGTTGCCTACCGCCACGCCGGTGATCGTGTGGGGACGATGCACGCTCCAGGTGAAGCCGTCTTTCTCGGCTGCAGCGAACACTTCGTCTTCCTGGGCGTAGTAGAAATTCTCTACGTCGAGCCGGCCTTGCTCTTCACGGAAAGGCGTCTGAGGCAGGCTGCCTTTGCCATAAGCTTCGAACGGGCCCAGGTAATGCTTGAGTCCGGTGACCAGCGCGACATGCTGGACGCTGCCGCCAGGACGGAGCGCGTCCAATACGTTGCGCACCATGGCGGCATTGACGCGAATGTTCTCGGCTTCCGTGGCCTGGCGCGACCAGGTCGTGAGAAAGACGTGGGTCGGCTTCACGTCTGCCAGCGCCTGGCGCAGGGACTCCGGATCTTGCAGGTCCGCAGCGACCGGAATGATGCCGTCAGCGCGGGCCGGGTGCCGTGACAGGGCCGCTACGCTCCAGCCGTTATCCAGCAGGAGCTGAGTGGTGGCGCTGCCTACGATGCCGCTGGCGCCTACGACTAATGCAGTGTTTGTCATGGGGTTTTCCTTAAGGGTCGGAGGTTTTTGCCTTCATGTGCTCTGGGCAAGTGACCACCCGCTGGCGGATGGATTCCATGCAAGGCTGAAAATCCGGCTCGTTGGTGAATGAAACGAACGGCGCGTTGCCGAACGGCGCCGGTACGATACGGATTCGATGTTCATCGATATAATGGCCGGCGGTTGGACCGGGGAAGTGGCCACTGGCCGACTCGCACGGCGGCTCCAACTACACTGCCGCGAGACGGCAGCTATCGCTGCACCGCCCTGGCCTTGAATCCCTGACCGTTCAAACAGGCACTGCGTGTGCTGCTGGTGGCGCATGGACGGGCATTGTCGTCCATGGGCGACGAATTGGCGACCGATTAAACGCGTCCCTCATGCAATCGTTTCGCCTTTACTCATTGAAAACCAAGGGTTTATGAATAGATTATTTTCTGTCGCGCCGATGATGGATCGGGTCTACCGAGAAAATAATCTCAAATAGATCAGATGCTTAGAGTGCAATCGCTGCTTGCTGTAGCAAAATTCAAGCAATGACGCTGGGGAAAGGGCTTTATCGGGGTTTCAGGACACGCGCCGCAGGGATCTTCCCATCAGCTTGCTGTGCTCCGATTTGGCTTTCGAATGCTGAGCATCAAGGTACTCGGCCAGGTCGTTCAAGTGAACCCCGCGCGCTGACTTCTGGCTGCTCTCCATCTTCACCAGTGGCAGGTCAATTTCGCCGGCCGCCACCTTCATCTTCATCTTCTCCGGCGTCAGGTGGCTGAAGTAATCGGCGCACACCCTCTCCAGAGGAATGATCGCCATGCCGCTGTACTGGGCCATCAGCAAAAACACTGTGTTCATGTTGGCTACCTCCGGGTCTATGCGGGGTTGAGTGGTTGAGGATGCGCTTCTGAAGCTGCGCATGGTCCTGGATGCCCAGGCTCACGGCTACACTCCCAGCCAGCGGGTGGGAGGTCGCACATGGGCGTAACAGCTAGGCCCATTTCGGCGATGGCAGTAGCGAGGCCCTCGTGATAAACGGTGAAGCGCTTACCCTTCCTGTCGACTATTCGCCATGCAGTAGCCGACTTCTTTCCGAGAGCAGCCCTTAGTTTCTCGATCTCTTCGATCAGGCCAATGGTCACGGCAGGAGGCATAGCCATGCCGTAATCGTTCAACGCCACGTAATCACCGCAGTCAATTTTCGCTGCTATTGCCAGAGCCTTCAGCTCTTGCAGGTTATTCACAGACATAGCGATACCTCGCCCGCCGCTTGGGCAGGCATGTGGATGATGGGGAGGGGGTTACTGAGTTTGGCGGTTAGCCGACCACGAGAAGACGCATCATTCATACCCCTTGCTGCGCATTGAGATCGACAGTTCTTTTACGGCCTGAGCATGGCTGCGGATTTCTTTCCGCTTCATTCCATCAAGGTCGCCTGCGCGGGCGCAGTTAACGAAATGATCCAATTCGTCGACCTGCGCCGGAATGTGCCCATCCGAAGAGCACAGAACCTCATGTTCGACACCTTCAATGACCACCTTTCGAGGGTGGGCGCTGAGTCCTCGTACGACCAAAGTTGTGAATTCGCTCATACCGCCTCCTGCCCAGCAGTAATGGCCTTGGCCTGGTCTTCTGTTCGGCGCATCAGGTGCTGAATCTTCCCGCCGCACTCGACGTCAACCCACCAGTAGCCATGTTGCCGGTATGGGCCTTTGATGATGCGGGTGATGGTCATGGCGTCACCAGCGGCCGCACCCAGACACAGATCGGGCCGTCTTCAGTGTCATGGATCGAGAAAATGAACCAGCCTTCGCCGGCTGGTTTGGTCGGCTCCCACGGCGTACAGTCGGTTTCCCCAGTGCCAAACCATGCCGCAACTAATTCTTCCGGGCCGTCGTTCTCCATTTCGACGATCCAGAACTCAAGACCGTGCTCGGCAAACCAACTGTAGGGAAGCTGACTTTCTTCGCCGTCATCCGGCCACGCTGGGTGAGTCCACTGGCCGTACTCGTCGCGCTCCACCGGCAATTGAATGATCTTCTGCTTTTCTTCAGTCATGACTTCGTCCTCGCCGCGCATAGGCGCAGCAGGCAATGGATAGGGTGGGGAGGGGTGTTAGGGGTTGAGGCGTTTGAACTCGTCGAGGCAGGCGTTCCAGGCCTTTGTCTCATAAGTCTGTGAACCGTCGCAGCTTCGGAGGTCCATGCGATCAGGCGTTACGACCGGGCGCTGCGGGTGGCGGTAGAGTGGGATTTCTTCCCATTTCCCTCGGTCGTCTTGTTTCTTTTCGTAGAACAACGGCCAGGGGATATCCGGATTCACGTATTTAAATGCCACCGGCTCATCAATCACTGGGCTGATATCGTCGGCAGGGGCGGCGCGGGTGTTCCACATATCTGCATGATCTTGAGCCCGCTCGCGGAAGTCTCTGGAAATAGTGCCGACCACCGGACAACGGTGCATGAAGCTGTATATCTCTTCCTTGTGGTGTTTCGTGATTACAGGGATTCCACCGCAAAACGGACACGGCAGCAGTTCGGGTTTGTTGGTCATGGTTTCACCTCGTCTTCGCGAACCCAACCCATAGCGCGCAAGGCTGCCTCGCAATCGAAAGTCTCTGGATCCTTCTTGTCCGCGTCCCCCAACAACAGAAAGACGGCATATCGCCCCTTTGGCGGCTTGAAAGAAGCCGAACACCCCTGGCCTTGCGCAGTGAACCCGGCCATTAACACAACGTCTCCGATATCCATCACCTACCATCCTTCGCGGCTGGCGCGGATTGGTGGGCGAGAAATGCTTCAACATCTTCCTCAAGAGACTCAGGAAATTCCTGACTGTAAGCGCTGACTGCGTTTAGCAACTCCCGCGCCTTGGTCAGATCGGATTGCGCAGTTTGGTGTTTGTGATGCCAGTCTTGAGCTTCAAGAATGGCCGCCTCAAGGTCATCATTGAGGTCGTCACGCTCGGATTGCAGATCATCAACCCGCTGATCGGCAACCGTGAGGCGGGCTTGCAGGGCTGCGACCTTGGCCTGAAGGCGGGTGACGTGGGCGCGGTCTACCAGTTCGATGTCGCCATCAGCCAACTCGATAAGTGGATTTGGGAAGTACAAAGCACGCCCGCCGGCAGTAAGAAAGGCCAGCACTTCGATTTCATCGCCAGCAGGCGGCACAGGGGCGGTAGCAGCCACATCAACTGGATGTGCATAGAGCTTATCGCCAAACTTTAGGCTGCTCCCGTTATCGCCGAAAAGAATCTCAACGAACAAGCCATCGTCCGAATCATTGACTATGGCTACTGGCGCGTTGCGTTTAGGTGGCGATGGGGCGGCCGCCAGTATTGCTGACCACTCCTGATAAAGTGGCGCATTTGTTAACGCCGCAATCATTTCCTTGGTCGGCTCGACCGGCACCAATTTCCACTGTTGATTCATTTCCCTTCCTCCCTATCCCCATCAGCACGCATGGCGTCGATGGCGTATTGGTTGATTTCCCTGGCTATGGTCTGGGCCTGTGCAGGGGTGAGATGTACCTGAGGTAGCCGGTGAAGGCTGATTCGGTGCAGGCCGTCATGGCCCAGCAGAACCGTTGCTTTGACTTGTTGGACGGTGTCGAGCATGGCTGACCCTCGCCAGTGGCGTGATTCAAAGTTGGAAAATGGCCTACGCTTAATGCTCCACAGGGAGGGAACGGTCATGAGCGAAGACAGGGAAAGAGCTTTGATTTTGGCGCTGAAGGCGGTGCTGATCGCTGCAGGGAGGCAGGGCCTCAACGTTGACGAACTGACGGAAGCATCCATCGACGGGTTGCTTCAGCACAAGGATTACGATTCAGCTTACGTGCCTGCGGCCATCAATGAGATTGAGGTAGCGGCTGATGCGGCGGGGTGATCGACACCGAGCAGACCAGCCCCATCTCCTCGCCGACTTCCATGATTTCGTTGAAGGCCACGCCATCATCAAGCCAATTGGCGCACTCACCTTCGACAGACCAGATGAGTTCCCATAGCGACTCGCAGCCTTGGCAAAGCTTCACTGAGTAAAAGTCGCCATCCCACTTCCCGGCCATGGCCACGTAGCGTTCTCCAGGGCTAACCCAGCGCCTACAGCTTTCGCACCGATGCGGCTTCCGCGCCTTGACCAATTGACGGTGTTGAAATGAATCGGACATAGCAAGGCCTCTCCGAACGTTCGGTGGCTAATAGGTTGTTGGTGGGCTATACGTGGTTACCGGCATGGGGCCGGATAGCGTCACGGCGATGCGTCACGTAATACGAATGTGATCTTTCAGCTGATCATCAGGCATGCGGTCTGCACCGCGGATCAGGCGGGAGATCATGTCCTGCTCTTCCTCGATATCGGCTCTGGCCATGACCCGCTTCAGCGCTGCGTCATCGTTGTGATAAAGGTCCGTGACGATGCGCCGTGACAGAAGGCGCGCCTCGCGTTCCTCCTTCGACATCTTGTCCCGGTCGCGCTTGTCCTGCTGCCGCTGGGCTGGCGTCTTCGCTGCCATGACGTCCTCCGATCAATCCGCTTGCTGGCAAATGAATGTGTTCCTGCCGTCTCCGCTGGGCGACAAGCCTGCTGATGCGCTTCATGGATGGCAAACCTCAATCAGCTGGTAGCGCGCACCGGTGTATGGCCGAGCAATCAGGCGGTGTCCTGGCATGGCGTACACAGCCCATGCCTGCCTGCTGCATCCGGCCATCATCGTTGCGTACTTGATCACGCTGATTGGGTCATTTGATTCACGGGCGTGCATCACGCACCAGCCAGGTAGGGCAAAGGTGCAAATGTAATGTCGTCATCGAAGCTGTCCCAGTCCGGCTGCGCTCCCTGTTGACTCTGCGGTGCAGCTTCTTGCCGACGAGGCGCCGGTTGCCTTGCAGCGCTGGTCTGCGGATGGGACTGGCGCTGCTGGCCGTCCTGAGGCTTGCCGCCGAGCAGCTGCATGGTGCCCTGCATATCGACGATAATCTCGGTGGTGTACCGCTTGATGCCGTCCTTCTCCCATTCGCGGGTTTGCAGCTTGCCCTCGATGTAGACCTGGGAGCCTTTGCGCAGGTACTCACCCGCGATCTCGGCCACCTTGCCGAACATTGACACCCTGTGCCACTCGGTGCGTTCAACCTTCTGGCCGGCTTGCTTGTCGGTCCATTGCTCGCTGGTCGCCAGGCTCAGGTTTGTAACTGCATTCCCGTTAGACAAATAGCGAACCTCTGGGTCTTGCCCACAGGTTCCGACCAAAATTACTTTGTTTACGCCTCTCATGCTGCCTTGCTCCTAAGCTTCCGCTCGTAGTCGTCGACCAGCAGTTTGAACTGCCAGAGGTCTTCTTCGAGCTTCTCGATGTAGTCGTCATCCCGCTTGAATTCTTGCCACCAGAGTTGGCGGCCGACTGGCTCCAGGGCCGGGCAGTACATGCCGACGTGCCAGAACTTGCGGCCCGTGATCCACATGCAGCCTTGCACCTGATTTATGATCCCGCTGGCGTCGTTGTCGATGTGGAAGGCGCGCAGCTTTTCCGGCGCCAGGAAGCACTTGTACTCCGAACCTCCGTCTTCGCCGATAAGGCCGTCAGCACTGGCCCCGAATGCGCCGTCGTCGGTGGTCACGAACCCTGCGTGCTGGACGATCAGGCCTGTCTGAATTTCGTGCTCCATCCGCGCCATGGGCTCTAATTCGTGCCCGCGCTTCATTTGCCATGTCTCGAAACCGCCATCTAGCGGCTCGCCACCGATGCGCTCGACGGCCAGCTTGAAGGCATAGTCCAAGGCGGCAGCTGTGGGCTGCCCCTTGCTAGCTCCCGTCTTGAGCTTGGCACGCGCCGTCTCGAACATGCTGGCAGTGATGCAGCCGGCCCGAGCCTGATGCCACTCGACGCTACCCTGTTCACATTCGATGATCTTCATACGGTTTCACCTTCTATGGGTTCTGGCTCAGGCGTAGCCAATTCGGAGCGGCGCTTCTCCACAGCTGTTTTGAGCTGGCTGTAGGCGGCCATGTCCTTGACCTGCTTGATGGCGGCAAGTCCTGCCTGCCATACCTGCTGCAACGCGTCTAAGGTTTGCGCATTAACCGCCTGATCTACCCACTGGCGTGCCAGATCAGGGTCGTTGACCGGTTTGTTTAATGGCTGGAGTCCCTCATTGCCCTCGGTGTTGAGGTAATGAATTGCTTCCTCCAGGCGTTCCGTTTTGGGCCAAAACTTGTAAGCACGCTTCACGCAAGTTTTCTTGGCCATCTCGCCCGGGTCGGTCACCCATGGGCAGGACTTTTTCTTGTCCACGTACGCGCGCCAGGCGCTCGACCGGTCACGGATGGCATTTACTTCGTCGATGCTCATCGTCTCTGTGAGGTAATCGCCATCGGCGGTCTTCACAACCACATAAACGCCTACTACTTCGCCCCGGTCTTTCGAGAACGGGCTGTAGGAATGGGTAGGTGGCTTGTCGAATCCATTTAGCGAAAAGCTGTCGCTCGCATAAACCAGCTCGGCTTGGGCCCAGCGAATTGCGCCTGTGGCCATGGCCAGATCCATTAGGCCGATGTAGCTGATGTCGAGGCATATCTTTCCGTCTCGGGGTACCAGGTATGCCTGCTTCTTTGCTGGGTTTAAGCTGATGCCGATCGCCGCGATGTTGGTAACCGCGTTGATTACAGACTGACGATTCTGCGTGGCCAGCTTCATCGAATAATCGTTGGCAGTGATGGTCTGGATTGCAAACTCAGCCTCGCGCTCGAAGTTAAGCGATCGATCGGTCAGGACCGACGAGAACGAATCTCTGGTGCTGTAGATGTCTTGCGCAATCACGGCAACGGCGTTGCTCATGCGAATGTCTCCCGCGCCATGCCGTTGCCGGGGCGCTGCGATTGAATGGGGTAGGGTTACTGCGAGGATTGTTGCTGCTGAACGCGGTACCGAAGGACCTGTAGAACGCGACCGCGATAGCCGGGCTCTGCGTATTGCTCAACCGGGGGACCGAAGTAGCCGCGCATTTCTGCTAGCCGATATGCCTCGCGCAGGTTGTGAGCGCTGATCTCTTCTAGCTGGTCGTCGATCAGGGATGGAACGATTCGAGTGGTCATGGCCGCACCTGCTTGCGGTAACCGGCTTCGTATAGGTCTTCACAGCTTTGGCGACATGGCAATTCACTGCAAACTTCCATCATTGCGCAGATTGCAGCCTCACGCTCTTCCGCCGCGATCTGCTCGGCGGTGCGGATGGGGCGTAATTCGACATTGTGAGAGTAAGCGGTGCAGAGCCCATTAATGCTTGGCTCTCCAATCCAATCCCAAACAATTACGTTGCGGTATGCGAATTCGATTTTTGCCGCGCTCCACTCGGTCAGCTTGTGAGCACGTAACTCGCACACCGTCCCAACTGGCGGCAGGCCTTCGCCGTTCCATGGCTCAATTCGAGGAACCAATCGAAGCATCCGACCTTCGTGCAAATCATCAATCCTGAAGGCGTATTCACCCTCCCGAGCAAGATCGCGCATCTTGACGCCGTCCTGTTGATACCACCCAGAAGCGATTCGGTGCTCTGCGCTAATCACGAAATGCGTCGCGCCCTTCGGCGCCTTGGTCCAATCGATATTCATGCCGCTCTCCTTGCCCGGCGCTCTACTGCCCGATACAGGCGTTCGCAGTAATGGGCGAGCTCTTCGTTGGTGATTGCATTGTCACGGTGCAGGGTGGTGATGATCCGCATCACGTTGACTTCGGTCAGAGGAGGGCAATCAGGTTCGCTCATGCCCTCCAGGGCGTTATCTATCAGGATGTGAGGGCTCAAAATCCGCACTCCTCTGATTCGCGTTGCCATTGTTGATCAAGAGCCACCGCGCGCTCGGCGTGAGGAAGGAGTAGCTCGACAGCGATTTGCTTGAGAGCGGTACGACTGCCCATCAGGTATTCGGCATTTGCCCGACCGTCGAAGCGCGAGCCCCACACCAGATTTGCGATAACCAACTGGGCGAAGGCGTCGCGCTTGTCCTCGCCGTCGATCTGTCGCTGCACCAAGTGCTGCTGGACCGCGTCGGCGAATTGGGCAGGAGTAACCGAACCCTTGTCCGACTTGCGATAGCCCCACTCAACGGCGTTGCCGTCCATCAACCGCTCGGCGTTGGCGTCAAGCCATTCCGTTTCGGCAAGGTCGTCTTCGCTTACCGGAGGCGGCAGGCGGTTATCGAACTCGAACTGTGCTTTCGCAAATGCATTCATGATCGCCTCCGTTAGGCGCTGTGAGACCGCATTGAAAGGTGCCCGCGCAGGTGACCAACCTGAGCCGTGAAAGCTCGCAGGCACCTGTCGATGCGGTCTGGGATTGGGTTATGCAGTTTTCGCATTCATGATCGAGGCATAAGCCTCCAATGCGCTTTCGCGGGTGTCGCCGAATGCGTAGTTGTCAGATATCTGCAGGTCTTCGAAGCCCTCGCCAACTACGCACCACGCGCTTCCGTCTTTCATGACGCGGACATTCCACCAAGGCTTCTGGAAGCCGTCAGTCCTGCATTCGTTGCAAGCCCAAGTTCCGCCGTAGACGAAGCCAGACGACCTGCAATTCTTGTGAGGGAATGGGTGAACAAAGTAGATCTGTCCCGTGGCGATCATCTCATCAGCCGCGTACCAACCTTCGCCTCGCTCAAACTGATGCGAGCCGCGGGTAGCGCTATAGAACTCGACGCCCTGCACTCGGGAGTTGAAACCCCCGCCAACATGTGGCCCGCAAGCTGCGATTCGTGGAAAGTCTTGGGCGTAAAGGATTTTTGAAGGCTGCTTGCTCATTTCAATCTCCTTGCTGATTAACCAAACACACACGACTACTCCATCGAGAACGCGTTAACGCCGATGGGCAGCGGGGATGGAGCAGTCGGTGTGTGTTCGGGAGGGGAAGTGGGGTGGGGAAAGGGCGTTACGGCAGATTTGGTAAAGGCATCCAGTGCTTCACTGTTTCACCTGCTTGCATGGATTCGCCATCGTCTAGATACCATTCCTCTTCTGCGTGGCTGTAGAAAACAGTCAGCATCCGAAAATAGCCACCGAGCCCGACCACATAGGCAAGCACATCTTTACTGTGCTCATGATCGTCCGGCTTTGCTGGCGGCAGTGCCTCGTAAGCACTAGTCCAATCACTCATCGCAATCTCCTATTGCTCGCTCACTGGGAAGGCAGTGGCTACCTGTCGAATGGGGTGATGCAGATGTCAGGACTAGCGAACCATTCCTGATCCTGGCGTTATTCACCTTGTCGCGCTTTCAGCTCTGTAGCCGCGATTAGGTATCCGGGGAAGAATTGGCGTTTCCCGCTTACTGCGGTTCATCTGCATCGGTGAAGTGATCTGTGCGGAAGGCAAGCCCCGCTTTGCGCCTCAGAGTGCGCCCCCTCAAGCCACGCTCCGGTGATTGCTCACTGCCTGGTCGTGGTCTCGCTTTCTTCCCGAGGTTGCGAACCCTCGTGTCTCGGCTAGTTGCCAACGCCTTAATGTCTGCTGGCGGTTCAGATCACTTCCCGATGGGCACTCTCTTGAATGCCTTGTGTAAAGCACACCCCAGTGAGCATTTTGTTTTGCCAACAAAGCCCCCAGTTAAGGGGCGCGTGGGTGGCGGGCTGGTTACTTGAAAAAGACCGTAGGGCGCTGACTGTGCTTGCCCGAGCGGCTGTCGAAGCCGAAACGGGCGTTAATCCATTGCTTGCCGTCGCAAGAGTCAATGCGATGCTCAAGCGTAGCGGGCCAATCCTTGGTGCCAGTGGCGTAGCGGCCAGCAGTGCCGTAGATGCTGACCATTTCGCGACCTTTGCCGAGGTCGTATTTTTTGCAAGGAAGACGTCGGGTCTCTTTGCGGATGGTGACTTCTACGGTTTCGCCGTCGAACGTGGTCATGTCGATTGCAACTTGGTCGGATACGTCCATCCGTCTTGCCCTCCAGGGCGTTTGATTTCCCGTCAGCCCCTCGCGAGAAGGGCTGCCAGTGAAATCTGGTCTTGTCACTCAATGCGCCCGTCAGGGTCATTCGCACGGTTCGGTCATCACCTCGCCAGAATCAGCCCCTCAATGACTTTCATCTGGCGCCGGTCGCCTCACAAGCGCAGCGGTTTGTTTCCTTCGGTTTACTGACCTCCCACCGATGGTGCCGGGAGTGACCTAACCGGTTTGGCCGGGTAGTCGTTCATGGCGCTGGTTGTTAAAGAGCGGCGGGTCTCTTGAGGCCCTTCGCTGCGGTGAATCGCTGCGATGGGTTTAGTAAACAACACGTTTATAAACACGTCAACACATTTTGTTTATTTTGTTTACGCAGGCGATAAAAAGCCCGCGCAACGGCGGGCTATCTGTAGGAGCGAGCAGGAGGGCCATCGAGGCATCAGCGGTTCAGGACCTATGCAGATTGGGTTTTAGCCAGGCGGGCGCTGTAGGAGCGCGACGCAGGTCAATGCCCGCGAGGGGAATGGGGGTGATGCAGGCTTACCCCGGCCTGAGGTCAATTAACGGCCAGGGCAGGGCGGTCGTGGACGACGTGGAAAGCCGAGTAGAGGCGGCAGATACAGAAAGCCCGGCGCTGGGCCGGGCTAGTGAGGAAAGCGGACTTTAGGCAGCGCTGAGAGCGGAGGTAAGCTGTGCAGGCGAACTGTAAACCAGTACCGATGCGCACTCAGCTAGCGCAGCTGACGCCTTAGACAGCTCGTTTGCGGCTGCTTTCTCAAAAATTACCGTTCGACGGATGCTAGGAATGGCATTCTTTACATCAATCATCTTACCAAGCGCTTGGTAAACGGACGGCCAATAAGGCGCGTCACCTACGGCGCTGATTGTCTGCACAACCTGAATCTCTGCCTTATCGACATCGATAGCGAAAGGGAATTTTAGTTGATGTCCGCTAGCTCCTGTGATCCTGTAATCCCTTTTGACCTTGCCCGGAAATGTCTTCCGTAAAGCGGCGGATATCAAACGATCAAAACGGGATTCGCTTGCGGCCTCCCACTGGCTGCAGTGATGGCTGATCGCAGTCGCCGCATCGATTAGCTGGGTCAGGTAGAAAGGAGCCTCAGCTTCGTCGCACGCAACGAACAGCTCTCCATCGTCGGAAAGCTGGACGTGGTTCTCCATTGCGATCACGGCCAGCTTCCGACCCCTCGCTGCAGTTGGCTGGATTCCGACTGTCATGGCATTGAATAGCGTGTCAGCGTTGTCGGAAATGCGAACTCGACCACGGCCTATGTCCTCTACGTATGCACCTATAAGGTTGCCGTCGTATGGGACAGAAACGTGACTTTCCATGTAGATAACGCTATCGCTAACAGGGATGCATTTCAGGGCGAGTGCGCTTCCAAGGTCTGCGCAATTCATAGCAACCTCAATTGGCCATCATGGCCTATTTCATCAGGTAAATTCAGTCTAGGTGCGCCGTCGATATTGGCACGCTTCAGGAATAGCTGCCAGAGCTGTTCGGCGGACTCTCTGGGAATTGGCTCAGCGTAACCATAAGAGGACTCTATCACCGGTATGTGCATATGAGGATGGCCTATCGTCTGCTGATAGTAGGGAAGGCCCATTCCAACCTTGTTCCGATGTCGAGTGAATCCGCCTTCGTCAACCGCAAAAGATCGACTGTTCATCACAAAAAGGCCGAAGTAAAGATGCTCGGGAACGCCTTCAATCTTCCCCGCTTTGTATTCGAGCTGGACGAACAGCCCTTCCAGGGTCCTATCCCCAATCATCAGCGTCGCGCGATATTTGTGCGTTGCAGGCCACTTGTGAACACTGGTCATGACCCACTCAATGCGGTCGCCGCCGAACCATTGCTTCTGGGTATTGATGCCCTTCATAGCCTCCGCGTAGGGTATGAGATTCTTCGAAACCATCCTGGAACTGCTCCTCACCCTTCAGAGATTGCTGCCTGTTAGCTTTTGCATCCAGGCCATCAAGCCAGCACCGACCTCGGCCATTTGGCGCCTACCACAGCGCAGCTGACCAGAACACCCGTCCCAATATGACGATCTGGTTCTCTGCGACCTGCTCGGCGGTGTAATCCTCGTCTGGATAATCATCACGGTTATAGCTCCGTAGCCGTATCCCGCCCCCAGGTAGCCGCTGCAAAATCTTCACCCGCAGCTGTCCGCCATGGTCCAGGGCGTACATTTTTCCATCAACAATCGTGGTTGAACCCTGGTCGACACCGACTGTGCTCTTGTCAGGCAATACAGGCTCCATGCTGTCTCCAGAGACAGTGACGCAAACAGCTTC
This sequence comes from Pseudomonas sp. GD03842, assembly GCF_029841165.1. NCBI lineage: Bacteria > Pseudomonadati > Pseudomonadota > Gammaproteobacteria > Pseudomonadales > Pseudomonadaceae > Pseudomonas > Pseudomonas sp. GD03842. The sequence goes on from NZ_JAOCEA010000023.1 coordinate 25,116, forward strand.
GCTGGCCTGTACGTTCTGGCGCTTCAGTGTGAGCTTGCCGAAGCGCAGCTTGCGACTGCTTGACTGCTCAACAACCGTCCTCCCGCTTCCTGCCGACAATTCCACCTCCTTGAGGAAAGGCACGTATACCTCGTCATTTGCCAGAGGGGTGTCGTCATCCCAGACATCTATTGGGCCGTCCAGAGTGGCGTTTGACAACCGATCTTGATCTTCCGCAAAGACCTTGGCTGCTGTTGAGAACTCATAGTCCGGATCGCCTTCACCGGTCATAAGCCAGTCAGGCTTGACGCCTAGCAGGGGGCCTATGGTGAACATTTTCCCGGCAGGCACACCTCGCACAAACCAATTGTTCAATACCTGATTTGAAACCCCAAGCGTCGCAGCGCACTGGCTCGGCGTGAGGCCTTTGGTTTCAAGGAATTTTCTAAGGCGATCGCCTGAATGCTCATTAGTCATAAACACAAAGTTTACCGGGCTTGTGTTGTTTATTAAATAAACGTATCGTTGACTAGTGTTTACTCGCCGACGGCGGATTTGTTTATGAAACCTACACCCCTTGAACGCGCAATCCTCGCGGCAGGCTCCGGCAAAGCGCTGGCTGAGCTGCTGGGCGTGACCCCTATGGCGGTCTCCTACTGGAAGGCCAGGGGTGTACCCGCACGCCAGGCACTCCCTATCGAAAAAGCTACTGGCGTTTCCCGCCATGAGCTTCGTCCGGACCTTTATCCGGTCGATTCCCTTTCTGCCGCCTAACCACTTCATCAGCCACAAAGGAAACACCGCATGTACATGGACCCCAATCAGAAACGCGCCATCCCGGTGAAGGTTCGCTTCGAGCCAGTGCTCGACCGAATCCTGCGTAAAGCCGCAACCAAGACCTGCATGCAGCACGCGACCTATCTGTACGAAATCATCGAGTGGGCCGTTGCGAACGGTGTGATCGAAGAGCTGATGCAGGACAAGCAAGAAGATATCGCGGGCTGAAGCCCCTTTGGAGGGCCGAATGACCATTGAGCTTGAAAAGCTGCCGCCCACGACGCGGAAGAAGGTGGAGGAGTTGATGCGCACCAATGGCTGGACCTTCAGCCGGGCCATCAACGAAATGACGGAGACCGCCATCGCGAGTGGCGCACTTTCCGAGGTTGGAAGGAAGAAGGCCCAGGTCCTTCAACTGGTGACCCCAATGAGGGCCTCAGGCAGGGACTCTTAAGGGTAATCCAGAGGGCCTCTGCCAAATCGCAGACACAAAAAAGCCGGGATTGCGCCCCGGCTCATTGCTACATCAGAAGTGAGAGGAATCATGACAAACATCGTCTCAATTGACAAGTCCAGGGGGTTTACCCGAATGGACAATGACTTGTACGAGGCCCTTATCGGGGCCGATCTGTCAGGGCGAGAGCTGCGTGTAGCCTTGGCTATTCACCGATTGACTGCTGGGTACAACCAGGGCGCTGTGAAGGTTGCAGCTTTGTATATCGCCAAGATGATGTACGGCAGCGATGAGGCGGCCGAGAAGGAGCGTGCAAACGTTTCCCGGACCATCAACGACCTGATCCGTCAGCGCGTCCTGTATCGCGACGGAGGAAGCCGAGATCCAATAAGTTTCCTGCCATGCAACGAGTGGAAACTAGACCCAAAAAGAACCGTGTTGAAATCTACACAGAGTGTAAAAAAGACACATGCCACCGTGTTGGAAATTACACACATAAAAGAAAGAAATACAAATCTTACTGCTAACGCAGTTGTCGCCGCTGTCGCGCCGACAGCCACCGAAGTCGAGACTGAAGCGAAAGATCAGGACAGCACCAGTCCTGATCAACCCGAGGCCAGCAAAGCCGAACGCATTCCCTTCAACCGCATTCAGGACCTGTACAACCGCATCTGCGGTGACAAGCTGCCTCAGTGCCTCAAGCTCAACGACAAGCGCAAGGCCAACATCCGCAAGTGCTGGAATCTGGACATCAACGGCGATAAGCCATTCCGCAAGAGTGAGTTCTGGGAAGGCTATTTCAACGACTGCCTGACCAACAAACACTGGACTGGTGAAAACGACCGCGGCTGGCGTGCACACCTTGAGTTCTTGACCCGCGAAGAGAACGTGCTGCGCGTTTTGGAGGGGGCATGATGACCATGGAACGCCCCCTGATCGCTCTCGAAGCAGAGCACGGCGTACTGGGCGCTTTGATGCATGAGTCCAGCCTGTGTGAGGACATTGGCGCATTTCTAGGCGCCGAGGACTTCGGCAACGAGTGCAACGGTGCTCTGTACTCGTTGATCCTTGGCTGCCACTCGAAGCAGGTCTCTCCGGACCCATTCGCATTGTCTGAACTGCGGGCGGAGCTGCCAAGCGGAGACAGCACTTTCGTATACGCCGTCGAGATCATGCGCAACGTCTGCGGGACCTCAAACGCTAAGCACTTTGCAAAGATCATTCGAGAGCGCTCCAAAGCTCGCCAGATGTACCAAGTCGCCAATGACATCATGAACATGGCAATGAGCGCCGGGAGTGTCCCTCAGCAGCTTTCAGCCGCTCAGGCGATGATAATGGATCTCAGCGCCGAGGAGGAAACACCGGACGTCGTCACGATGAAGCAGGCGCTAGGCCCAGTATTTGACGACATGGAAGAGCGCCTGTCGGGAACTCAGGTCATGGGTGAGGACTTCGGCTTGGTCGATCTTGACAAGATCGTTCGAACTCTACGACCCGGGAACCTCGTCATCATTGCCGGCCGTCCCGGCACCGGTAAAACGGTTCTAGGCACCAGCATCGCCGACCGGGTTGCGATAAAGGGCGGCGCTTCCTTGGTGTTTTCGCTGGAAATGCCAACGAAAGAACTGGCGAAGCGTTCTCTGTCTTCCCAATCAGCCGTTAGCCAAGAGCTGATCGAAACTGGTAAGGCTTTGGAGGACGGAGAAGCCAGTGCGCGGCTGACTGTCGCTGTAGCCAAACTTTCCCAGGCTGACGTGCGGATCTGTGACAAAGGCGCGCTCACCTTCTCGCGCATCTGCAGCATTGCCAGATTTCAACACCGAGCCAAAAAACTGAGCCTCATCGTCGTCGATTACCTGAGTCTCATTGCCACAGATCCGAACAGCAAGATCCAGAACCGGAACCTTGAATTGGGCTCCTATACCCGCGGCTTCAAGGCCCTGGCCAAAGAGCTTGGAATACCTGTCGTTGTCCTTGCCCAGCTCAATCGCAGCATCGAGAACCGTGCGGACCCGAAGCCGAAGATGAGCGACTTGCGCGACTCCGGCGAGATCGAGCAGGACGCGGACGTCATCATCATGGCACACCGCGACAGCGATCCAGACCGGGGAGGCAGGGGCATCACGGACGTGGACGTTGTGAAGGTGCGGCACGCCCAACCAGGCGAATGCGCTCTCCAGTTTCAGGGGGAATTCGCGCGATTCGTCAATGCAGATGTGTCTGCCTATGACCGGCCCGATACTCAGCCGGCCCAGCCCGTACGGCCATCAGCACGCTCAATGATGAGCTCATTCAAGGGTGGCCGAGCATGAAGCAGACCATATTCGAGAAAGACGGCTATCTGATGCGCTCGAACTCCGAAACTCGTTGGGCGGGAATGATGGATGCCCTACGCATTGACTGGCATTACGAGCCAACTTTGGTTAGCACTCGTCATGGCTACTACTTACCCGACTTTTACCTGCCTGGCGCAGGAATATTTGTCGAGGTGAAAGGTCCGCGACCTACTCAGGTTGAGATAGAAAAAGCCACAGATGCCGGCGCGTCAACAGGCAAGCCGGTTGTGATTGCGTGCGGCGATATGGACTTTTGCTACCCAGGAGTTGGGGGTGCCGAACTGTTCATTTGCTGCAAGCACGGTGCGGTCCGCTATAGCACGTTTGAGTTTCACAAAATCATCTTGGCAGGGCTTGGGGATGAAACATACAAGCGCTACTTGCGTGCTGGCATCAAGCATTCTCACCCCGGCTCAATGAGCGCCACCGAGTTGGTTGACGAGTATTTGAAGAACCTGATGCACCGCAGCGAGCAAGAGCAGTACATGGCCTCAGTAGCCAAGCCACTAAACGCCGAGAAAGCCCAACGCCACAGACAAACAAGTCCACCGGAATGGGCGCTCATCAAGTTCTTCGAAGTTGTACGCAGCAAGGAGGCAGCATGACCAACCGCATCTGGCTCACCATCACCATCATCGCCGTGTTAGCCGCCTACGGCTGCCAGCACCAGGTTCAGCGCACTGCGCCTAAATATTCGGGGATTCTTTTCAAATGAACGTCGACATCCAGAAATTGAAAATGCTTGCCGAGGCTGCGACGAAGTGCTCGGGACAAACGCGCGTCGAGACGGATTACAACGGCGTGCATCAAATCATTGGCGACGGTAGCTGGAAAATCCTGAACGCTTGGCACACGCCAGATGGGAAAGGTATGCAAAATGCGCAGTTTGCTGCCGCTGCCAACCCTGCCGCAGTGCTGGAGCTGATCTCTGAGATCGAGCGGCTGCAGGAAAACGCCAACATACGAGCGGTGATGTCCCTGCGTGCTGATGTGAAGGACTTAATCGCCAAGAAATACTTGGCTGATCAAGCCGTCATCGAGACTTCTGCTCAGCGCGACCAGGTCAAGGCCGAGAACGCCATTTTGCGTAAAGCTCTGACAACCATCCGAGAAGAGTCTAGCGACCTTGGTGCATGTGAGTGTGCTGCTGACGCTCTTGTCGACTCGCGCAAGGAGCACCCTGCCATGACCTCCCAAGACAAATTCATAGCTTGGGCAGAGAAGAACATGCCCACCTTGCATCTGGAGAGGTCAGAGGTATCTGGCCATTTCGTCAGTCCAGTGACGGGGAACATTTTCATTGGCTGGAGTGCGCGGGATGGGGAGGTTGAGGCGCTGCGAAATGCGCTGACTGAAGTCATGGCTCAGGTTGACTGCAACATCCGTGAAACCGTGCGTGATTGTGTCAACGGGCGCGATGACGTTCAGGACATCTACGGATACTGCGACACCATCGAAGAGGTGATTTATGCCGCCATGAGCAATGGAGGCGACCAATGAACCTCCCTTCATTTCCTCTGCGTACCGAACAAGACCGAGTCCGGGCGATTCAGGTTATCCAGAAGGTAGACCTGTCACTGGGCGTGACATGGACACTACGCGAACAGGTACGCAGCGACGCCCAGAACCGCCGCATGTGGGCCATGTTGCGCGACATCAGCCGTCAGGTTGAGTGGTACGGCCAAAAGCTCAGTGATGAAGACTGGAAGCACATCTTCAGCGCTTCGGTCGAGAAGCAGCGCGCGGTCCCGGGGCTCGATGGCGGCTTCGTCGTGCTCGGGATCTCCACCCGCAAACAGTCCAAGAAGTGGTTCAACGACATGTTCCTGGTGATGGAGGCTTTCGGCTCAGAACACCAAGTACGGTTTACCACTGCCGACCATTGGGGGATCGCAGCATGAAAACCATTAAGGCCCTCATTAGCGCCTGCGCAACCATCCTTGAGCACGGCTACCACTCCAACCCCTATTCGGTTCAGGTAGGGGGTGGGCTGTGATCGCTCAATCCACCAAGCCAAAACGCCCGAAGAAATGCCGGGTGAGCACATGCAGGGCCTCATTCGTCCCAGCACAGTCATTTCAGACTTGGTGCTCACCTGACTGCGCTGTGGTGATCCTCCGCCAGCGCCAGGACAAACAGCGCAAATCTTTCGCCCAGCGTGAGCGCCGGGAGATCAAGGCACGCAAGGAGAAGCTGAAGAGCAGGGCGGATCACCTCAAGGACACGCAGACGGCGTTCAATGCCTGGATTCGCGAGCGCGACGCGGGCCAGCCATGCATCAGTTGCGGCACCACGGCGGATGTCCAGTATTGCGCCGGCCACTATCGGACGACCGCCGCCGCGCCTGAGCTGCGCTTCGAGCCGTTGAACGTACACCTGCAATGCAACCGCAACTGCAACATGGGCAAGTCCGGGAACCTGCTCGGCTACCGGCCGCGCCTGATCGAGAAGATCGGCCTTGCGGCGGTTGAGTGGCTGGAAGGCCCGCATGAGCCCAAGAAATACACGATCGAAGAGCTGAAGGCGCTGACCGCGCACTACAGAAAGCTGACCAGAGAATTGAAGTCGGGGAGAGCAGCATGATCAACTTGAATTCGGCACGCCTTGCCTGGCATGACGCCTTTTACACCCCGTGGGACAGCCAGGGCGCCCACGTCGAACAGATAGGCCTTTTGGGCTGCTCGGTGCAGAAGACAGAGAAAGCAGTCAACAGCCGTCACGCTATGCACCAGTCGATATCGGCGCGCATTCAGCAGGCGATTGACACGCTGCCCGGTCACCTCAAAGCCTTCGGCAACTTCATGTACAGCCCTCTGGCCACTGTGGACGACAAGGAGGAGGCAGATGAGCGCGTGCTTCACATCGCCTACGCTGCCGGTGCCAAGATGACAGCTCGCAAGTTCGAGAAAGCGCGTTACGTTGCCCAGGCAGTGCTCCACCGGTACCGCCGCATGCATCAAGGCGGGCAGAGCGAAGGCCAGGACCCTCTACCGAGTGTGGAGAAGATGCGTGAATGGATCATGGAGCGGTTCGGCGTTGCACTCGTTGGGGATCAGTGGGCGCGGGACTGGGGCGATTTCGTAGAGCGGTGTTTCGATGCTTGCAACCAGCTCGACAAGCAGGCTTTAGCCCCGGTTTCACAAGCAATTGCGGTGATGAAAGAAGCCGCTTGATTTTTTGTCGGCGCTACAGCATCATTTCGCCATAGTTAGGATTTTGCCTCTGGCAACTTCCAAGAAAGCCCGGCCATCGTGTCGGGCTTTTTCGTTTCTGATGGGCCTATTCAGGCCCTCAAGTTTCCCTGCTGCTCCTCCAGCGCTTCGGCCCTTAACCCGGCCATTTTTATTCTGGTGAAACGATGACCCGGTCCACATGCTGGAGCTTGTTCGCCGTTTCGCTCGCGATCTTCAGCTACATGACCCACCGCGACATCAGCGCGAACATCTTCATTGGCACGTTCCTGATCATCCAAGGACTCAAGCCAGCGGACGAGGAGAGGCTGAATCAATCGGCAATGGCCCTGTGCGCCATCGTCGGAACCACAATCTTTGGGTTCGCCATCTGCGCCTGGCTCTTCGGCCTTGAATGGAGCCGCCCAGCCTCATGGTAGAGAACATGAATTATCGGCGGACGAGGTTGCCATGGCTGCAGAAAGCGTATTAGGCAGTGCCATTGTGACCGGTGCGGCGAATGGGACCGGTGTTGCCCTTGCCGGCCTTCTTCTGACGTATGACCAAAGCCTGGCCATGGGGTCCATCGGCGGGTGCTGCATGTTCCTTGCGGCCTCGGCGTCTTTGCCCTGGAGTTCCAGGTTCTTCTACGCAATCGGCTCCTTCATCGTTGGCTATCTGTCCGGGATCCTAATCTTCGGCTTGTGGTCGAACATTGGGCTCGCATCGATCGCCGCATGCATAGTGTCTGCGCTGGCCTCCTGGCTTGTTGGCTCGCTCAAACGGTGGTCGGACGGTGGGCCTAAGCCGGAATGGCTGGAATGGGCGGGTGGCATAGCTGGCATCTTCCTTCCCGCGTTCCTGAAACGAGGCAAGCGAGATGAATGACTTCCTTCAGCGCCCATCGGTGGAGACCTTTTTTACAGGCATCCTGATCTGCGCCTACCAGATGTTGGCGTGGCTGGGCAGCGTAATGCCCGACTTCCTGCTGGGCACCCGAGGTGTGTGTCACCTTCTGATCTTCCTGTTCGTGGTGGGCTATCAAGCTCCTACCACCAACCACAGGAAGGCCGTGGGGATCGTGGCGGGCATATTCGCTGGCGCCAATGCCGCTGAAGCCTATCGGATTGCCTACAACTTCTCATCGTTCACCACGATCGTTCAGCCACCGCTCACATTGGTGATGCTGTGCGTCCTGTTCTTCGTGGTGTACGCCCGTGGCAACGTTGCCAGGATGCTTCCGCGTCGGATCAAAGAGCTGATGCCGTAGCGCGCCACAAATTAAGATGCGTCCTTTTTGTGGCGTGGAGTAAATCATGGCCGAGGTCCACAACATTGACGACCACCGGCCGCACGTCTGTGTTGCTGCGTCGGATGGTGCTCACGTCATTCCTGTTGCGCTGCTTCGATCAGTAGTCAGTGGCGAGAAATCATCCAGCATTCTGACCGAGCCAGTGGTGTGCAGGATCATCGAATAGTGGTTGGAAAAGGTAACGACATGACAACCAAGCAACCCGACTGGGAGGCCATCGAACGCGCCTACCGGGCGGGTGCGCTCTCCATCAGAACCATTGCAGAACGCAATGGCATCAGTGACACAGCCATTCGCAAAAAGGCCAAAGCCTCAGGATGGGCTCGCGATCTCTCCGAGCAAGTGCGCAAAGAGGTTCGCAATAAGTTAGTTCGCGGCGAGGTTCGCGAAGATCAATGTGCGAACCCCGAGCACGACGCCGAGATCATCGAAGAGGCGGCAGAAGAGGGCGCGCGGGTTGTTCGCAGCCACCGCCGGGACATTCGCAAAGCCACGAACCTTGCGAACCTGCTCATGGATGATCTGCTGACCACGATCAGCAAGCGCGAAGAAATCGAGGATTCGATTGAGGCTGAGACCGCTGACGATACAAACGGTATGCGCCGGGCAACCATGCTCTCCGCTGTCAGCCTTCCCAGCAACGCCAAGACACTGTTCCAACTCTCGTCGGCTATGAAGAACCTGCAAGTGTTGGAGCGAACCGCGTTCGGGCTTGATGAGAAAGAGAAGTCCAGCGATGCCGATGAGCTATCCAGCCTGATGGACGAACTATCGAAGGACGCCTGACATGAAGCCCGAGCATATGAAGTTGCTCAGGGACAAGCGTTGGCGACTGAACCACCTGTATTTCATCACTGACAAGCAGGGCAAGAAAGTCCGCTTCCAGATGACGGATGAACAGGTCGAGTATTACGAAGGGCTGCACACCCGCAACATCATCCTCAAGGCCAGGCAGCTTGGCTTCACGACCGAGCAGTGCATCATCCAGCTTGACGCGGCGTTGTTCGAGTCGGCGAAGTGCGCGCTCATTGCCCACACCTTGAACGATGCTAAGCGCCTGTTCCGCGAGAAGATCAAGTATGCGTATGACAACCTTCCCAAGGAGCTACGCGCCGCCAATCCTGCTTCTAACGATGCTGCTGGTGAGCTTGTGTTCAGCAAGGGCGGATCGCTCTACGTGTCCACATCCTTCCGGGGCGGGACTCTACGGTATCTGCACGTATCCGAGTTCGGGAAGATCTGTGCCAAGTATCCCCACAAGGCCAGAGAGATCGTCACCGGGGCATTCGAGGCTGTTGCCACCGACTGCTTCGTCACGATCGAGTCGACGGCGGAGGGGCGGGCGGGATACTTCTTCGATTACTCGCAGAGCGCTGAGAAGCAGCAGCTCGCCGGTGTTCCGTTGGGCCTGTTGGACTGGAAGTTCTTCTTCTTCAGTTGGTGGAAGAACAAGGGATATTGGCTCGACCCAGTCTCGGCAATCATCCCGGACCGGCTGACGGCCTACTTCAATGACCTGGCAGCCAAGCACGGCATTGTCACAAACCCAGGTCAGCGAGCGTGGTACGCCGCCAAGGAGAAGACCCTCGGCGACGACATGAAGCGGGAATACCCGTCGATTCCGGCTGAGGCGTTTCAGCAGTCTATCGAGGGCGCGTATTACGCCAGGCAGTTCACCAAGCTCTACTCCTCACAGCGCATCGGTACGCTGCCAGACAACAGCCACTTGCCGGTGCACACCTTCTGGGACATCGGTGTCGGCGACTCTACGGCGATCTGGTTCGTCCGCATCGTTGGCGAGGAATACCACGTCATCGACTTCTACCAGAACAGCGGCGAGGGCCTGAGGCACTACATGAAAGTGCTCAAGGACCGCGGCTACACCTACGCCGAACACTGGGGGCCACACGACATCGACAACCGCGAGTTCGGCAGTGACGGCAAAACCCGCCGTGAACTGGCCCGCGAGGGTTACGAGATCGACGGCCAGCGCTACACGATGACGTTTCAGGTTGTGCCCAAGCTTGGCATCGATGAAGGCATCGAGCAGGTTCGGGAAATTCTTCCCCGGTGCGCTTTCGATGAGGCCAAGTGCGAGGAAGGCATAACGGCCCTGGAGAGCTATCGAAAGGAGTGGGATGACAAACGTGGATGCTGGAAAGACAAGCCACTTCACGACTGGTCATCTCACCCGTCAGACGCATTCAGGTATTTCGCGGTCGCGAAGACCAAGCGCGTAACGATGACGTCCATCCCTGTCACCTTCACATTTTGAGGCCGATATGCCGAATTACAGCGCCGTCCGGGCAGAGTACACGGAGGCCTTGCCCGGCTGGCAGCTTGTAAAACGCTGCGTAGCTGGTCCACGCGAGGTCCGCAAGTACAACGAATATCTGCCCATGCCTGACCCTTTGAACAGGTCAGAAGAGAACCTGGCCCGTTATGAGCAACTGAAAAAGCGTGCCATGTTCCTCAACGTCACCGGCCGCACGCGCACCGGCTTGATGGGGGCGGTATTCCGCAAGACGGCAGAGGTAGAACTGCCACCCGGCATCGATTACCTGCTGGAAAATGTCAGCGGCGATGGCGCAAGTCTTGAGCAGCTCTGCAAGGAGGCGACGGGAGAGTGCCTCGATACCGGCCGTGGGGGATTTTTGGTCGACTATCCGAAGATTGATATCCCCGAAGGCCAAACGTCGCTCACCGCGGCGCAGACGGCTAATTCCCGTGCCTACATCCACTTTTACCCAGCAGAAAGCATCGTCAACTGGCGTGAAGATGTGATCGATGGCGTGAAGAGGCTGACGTTGGTCGTTCTTCATGAAAAGCTGAACGAGCCAAGCGAGGATGGTTTTGAGTTTGTAGAAAAGGATCAGTATCGCGCGCTGATGCTGCTGGATGGGCAATATGTCCAACGTGTTTATAGCGAGGACAGTCAGGAAGGCGAAGAGAGCATTCCCAAGGACAAGTCTGGCGCCGAATTTGACCACATCCCGTTTCACTTCTTCGGCTCACAGAACAACGATGCCAGCATCGACAAGGCGCCCCTGGAAGATCTCGCCGAAGTCAACATTCTGCACTACGGCAATAGCGCAACGGTTGAGGAGTCAGGCTTCATCAGCTCCCAACCGACGCTGTTTATCACCACCGACATTCAGCCCGATGAGTTCGTGAAGCTGAACCCGAACGGCATGCATATCGGTTCCCGCCGCGGCCACAACCTCGGCAAGTCCGGCAGCGCGATCATGCTCCAAGCCACTGAAACCCAGTTGGCGCGCGAGCTTATGAAAGACAAAGAGCAACAGATGCTCATGATCGGCGCCCGCATCGTCCAGCAGAGCAACGGCGCTGAGACCGCTGAGGCGGTTCGCATCCGCTACAGCTCCGACAACTCGGTTCTTGGCACCATCGCGGGCAACGTCTCCGAAGCGGTGCGACTGGCTCTGTTCGACGCCCAGCGCTTCATGAATGGCGAGGTGGACGAGGAAGGCACCGTGTTTTGGCTCAATCAGGAGTTCTTCGACCAGGTCATGGACGCCCAGGCGATTCTGGCTCAGGTGCAGCTCTGGCAGCAGGGCATCATCGCCAAGGCAGACTTGCGTACGAATCTCCGCCAAGCGGGTGTCATCGAGTCGGATCGCACTGACGATGATATCGACGCGGACCGGGAAGCCGATGCGCCTGTACTGGCCAGCGAGCCGGGTTCGAACGATCAGCAGGGCAGCGTAGACGATGAGCAGTGAAGGCTATCTGACTGACGCAACAACCCGGCACCAGATTTACGTCCAGCGCTACGCGGGCGGTAACTTGAAAAGGGTGGCGAGCTTCATCAGCAAGTCCATAAACACGGCCAAGGCTCGCGTAGCGGCTGGATTGAGCGCCTACGGCACCAGGCGCTACAACTCGCAGATAGAAACGCTCCAAGGCGATTTGCGGGGCATCTATGACGATCTAAAAGGGCGTGCCCAGCTTGATCTGGGTGAATTCGCCACCTATGAGGCTGAGTTCAACGCAACGATGCTGGGGAAGGTTGTCAGGGCGGTGGTCCAACTCAATGTTCCATCAGCAGAGATGGTCGTCGCAGCAGCCCTGGCTGATCCGTTGAGCCTCGAGGCGCGCAAGGGAGTGCAGCGCATCAGCATCGGCGGTGCACTAGACCAGTTCGGGACCAAGAAGGCAGCCGAGATCATCGGCGAGATTCAAATAGGCTCCAGCCTGGGAGAGACCAGCCAGCAGATCGGCCGGCGACTGACCAATGTCCATCAGCTTCATCAGGACCAGGCCACCGCCCTTGTCCGCACGATGACCAACCATGTCGCCAGTACGGCGCGCATGGAAACGCTCAAGGCCAATCACGACATCCTCAAGGGGAAGCGTCGTATTGCAACCTTGGACGGGCGCACCTCGCCGTTCTGCCGCTCGATCGACAATCAGGTCGTGCCACTGAGCGCGCCGTCGCCGCCTTTCCACTGGAATTGCCGCACTTCCGAGATCCCGGTCCTGAAAGACGAGTTCGCGCGGGAAATTCCCGGATCGACAAGGCCATCAGTTGGGCCTGACGGGGCATCGCCGGTTTCGAGCAAGACCACCTATCAAGAGTGGCTTTCACGACAGCCTGCAGCGTTCCAGCGAGATGTGCTCGGGCCGAACCGTTACGCCCTGTTCACCAAGGGCGAACTGACTCTCGACAAGTTCGTCGACGACAACGGCAAGACCATCACTCTTCAGCAGTTGAAAGACCTTGAGCCGTTGGCCTTCGAGCGAGCGGGTCTCTGAGCAGCCGGCCTTAAGCCGGTTTTTTTACGCCTGCGGCTGAGCCAACGGCAAATCATCCGGGGGATGACATGAAATACCTGATCGACAAAGCGGCATTCGATGCTTTGGAGCCTTCCATGCAGGCCTTTTACAAGGCTCAGGGAGAGAACTACGTGCTCGCCGTGGAGGGGTTGCCTCAAAACGAGGACGTGGAAGGGCTGAAGCGCCAAAACCAGACTCTTCTGGACGAGGCGAAGGAAGCCAAGCGCAAGGCGCGCGAGGCTCAAGAACAGTTGACCCAGAAAGAACTGGATGCAGCGAAGGCGCGCGGAGACTACGAGTCTCTGTACACCAGCAGCGAACAGGCCTTAGCCGCTGAGCGCCAGAAGCTTGCAGACCTGCAGGCTGGGATCGAGAAGCGCGATCTGACCGGCGCGGCCGCCAAGGTAGCGGCGACGATTGCCGACGGGTCGAACGCCGAGATCCTGGCTGAGTTTCTTGAGCGTCGACTCCGCATTGTCGATGGACAGGTGCGTGTCACCGATGCCAGCGGGAACCTGACGGTCTCCACGCTGGATGACCTGGGCAAAGAGTTTCAGAAAGAGCCGCGTTACGCATCCTTGGTGCGCGGCTCTCAAGCGAACGGTGGCGGGGCTGCCGGAGCGAAAGGTGGCGGGGCCACAAAAACGTGGGAACAAATGACCGGAACGGAGCGCGTAGAGCTTCGCCGTACCAATTTTGCCGAACATCAGCGCTTGAAAGCAGCGCATGAAGCGGCCAAGAAATAAGGAAACCCCGCAATGCCAACCATTCTTTCCGATGTTGTGTTTCGCGATGAGCTGCGCGACTACATGCAGGTCAACACCGCTGAGAAGACTGCTTTCTTCCAGTCGGGCATCCTGACCACCAACAGTGACATGTCGACTCTGCTGGCCAGCCCATCCAACACGTTCACCATTCCATGGTGGGTCGATCTGGATGCGTCCATCGAGTCGAACTACTCGAACGACGTGTACACCGACATCGCGGTTCCACTGTCGGTTACCAGCGCTTCGATGCAGGCGCGCGCGGCGTACCTCAACGAAGGCTGGAGCGCAATGAGCTTGGTGAAGAACATCACCAATCAAGACCCTCTGGAGTTTGTTGCAAGCCGTCTGACCAATTACTGGCAGCGAGTGGCCCAGCGCCGCACCATCGCAACCGTAGTCGGCATCTACAACGACAACGTGGCCGATAACGGCGGTGACATGGTTGTCGATGCTGGTGGCCCAATCAATGCCGCCGCCATCATCCGCGCGCGCGCCACCATGGGCGACTATAGCCCTCAGATCATCACGCCGAACGGCACCAAGGCGCTGAGCGTTATCGCGATGCACTCGGCGGTGCACACTGAATTGTCGATCCTCAATCTGATCGACTTCAGTCCGGTAGCGGACCAGGTGCCTGAGTTTGGCCGATATCAAAACATGCTGGTGGTTCTGGATGATGGCCTGCCAGTCATCGGAACCGGTGAAGATGCCAAGTATCTCTCAATCATCTTCGGGCCAGGAGCCATTGGTTACGCCGAGGAGCAGGGCGAGGACGACATCGAATACGATCGTGAGCCCGCTCGCGGTAACGGCGGCGGGGCAGAAACCCTGTGGACGCGCCGCAACTTCGTTGTGCATCCACTTGGCTACTCATTCCTGTCGAACACAGTCACCGGCACTCCGACCACTACTCGTCCGATTTCGGCAAACTGGTCCGATCTGGCACTGGCGACCAATTGGCAGCGCAAGTTCAGCCGCAAGCAGGTGCCCCTGGCGTTTGTCACATCTAAAGTCAGCTCCTAACCGGGGCTGATTTGCCTGAGCGAAGGAGGCCTTATGGCTGACGACGACAAGCAATTGATGACAGGCGGCAGACTTCCCTACCGGTACAGCCTAGGCAAGCTCTACAAGGACTTGCTGACGATGATCCAGAAGGAGGGCGCCCGGACACTGCAATTCCAGGTTAACGAAGACAGCAACTTGATGTGGCGGTGGTCGGACGAGACCAAATGGAAGGAAATTCTTGATTTGACGGAGTTGCCAGGGCTGGGCGCTGCTGGCCCCCAAGGTCCACAAGGGCCGAAGGGGGATACGGGCGAGGCAGGGCCTCAAGGTCAAGTTGGACCCGAGGGCCCCAAAGGCGCGAAGGGAGATCAAGGCAACCCTGGGCCCATGGGCAGCATTGGTCCTGCTGGGCCGCAGGGTATGCCAGGCCCTCAGGGCATCACCGGTTCGCCGGGTATGCCAGGCGAACGCGGTCCTATTGGACCGGCAGGTCCGCAGGGTCCTGCAGGCGATGCTGGGCCGAAGGGCGAAACCGGCCAAAAAGGTGAGGCTGGCACAACCGGACAGCCTGGACCGCAAGGCGCCGCGGGTGAAAAGGGCGCAACCGGAGCAACAGGTGCCACGGGGCCAGCCGGTCCGCCAGGTTCACCGGGCGCCAAGGGCGATACAGGCCTTCAGGGGGCGCAGGGGCCGGCCGGAGCGAAAGGTGACCAAGGGATTCAGGGGGTACAAGGCCCTCAAGGTCCAAAAGGTGACACTGGAGCAACGGGTGCGACTGGGCAAACTGGCGCAAAGGGTGATCCCGGCGCTGCTGGCGCCCAACCCGAAGTAATCACCGGCACCGTCGTCACGGCCGGGGTGAAGGTCGCGGTCAAGTTTGCCAAGACCTACGCCACTCCGCCTGTTGTTCAACCTTCCCCCATCTGGAATGGCCAGCAAATGGTCATCGGCTCGGCGTCAGAGATCACCACCACTGGGTGCAACGTTACGGTCATGCAGTCGCGCGGGACGCTGCTGTTGACCACTGGCCCATTCGAAAGCGCAGCAGCGGGCGTTGCATTTCGCATGCTCGTTCTTGGAACTTAGGAGAACGCCATCATGGCAGTTGAAAAAGACAAGCATATCGACCCCAACGTCAAAGCGCGCTGGGGCTTCGGTGGCAGTGAAGACAAAATCACCGTAGGTCCTCAGACCGTGGGCGAAACGGGCGGTGTCGACTCCGTGCGAACCGATTCCGATGAGTCGGCAGCGCGCAACAACGGCGGCGGTGAAAAGACCGAAGCAGCCAAGGCAAAAGCCAAGTAATACCGGGGCTTCGGCCCCACTCATTAAAGCGGAGGCCAGATGGCAACCTACATAACCGTGGCGGACGTCGACACGATCTTGGGTGCCGAGTGGGCGCTGGATGAAAAGAAGGCCCGCGCGGTATTACAGGCCAACACCTATCTGACCTCCCTTAGCCTCACCGGCGTCGACATGGACGCCATCCCTGACGAAATCAAGCAGGCCGGCGCCGAGCTGGCGGTAGTTGCCTCGCAGGGCAAGCTGTATCAACAGCAGACCGAAGGCTCGCTGGCTGCAAAGACGGTGAAGGCTGGTTCTGTCTCAACCAGCAAGACCTTCGCATCGATCGACACCACCAAGTCCACCGCATTGCCTGATGGCGTCCAGTTCGCCCTGGGCCTGCTTGCGCCATGGCGGGTGAGTGGATACGGCTTCAACGTCTACAGGTGAACTATGGGGCTTCGTGAAGAAATCCAAGCGGATACGGCCGAGGCCTTCGACACTGACCTTGCAGACGCAGTGCAGGCTTTCAGCGGCGGTATCACGCTGCCTGGCGCATGGGATCCCGTCACTGAAGCCGCATCCGACCCGGTAGTCATCGCGTACACCGGGCGAGGCGTATTCGACAGCTTCAAGATTGCGCAGGTCGACGGTGTAAACATCCGCGCCACCGACCAATTGCTCATCGCGCTGGTTAATGAAACCGTCGGCGGCATTCCGGATATCGGCCACAAGATCAATGGGTTTGACGTGATCAACGTCCAGACTGACCCGGCCGGCGCCCACTACGAGATCCAGTTGAGGAAGACCTGATGGCTAAGGGGTGGACAACATCGCCAACTCTGTTCGCTGATCAGATCGAAGCCGACCTGGCGACGCGCGTGCGGGTCATAGCGATGGCGATGCTCAACGAGGTGGTCCTTCGATCGCCAGTAGATACTGGGCGGTTTCGGGGTAATAACATCGTGAGCATCGGCGCGCCGGTTTATGCGCAGACTGGGAAAGTCGACCCGACGGGAGCCGCCACCATCAGCGATGGCGTATCTGAGCTTTCAGGCCTGGAACCGTTCACGGTCGTGTACATACAGAACAACCTGCCTTACGCGGAGCGGCTTGAGAATGGTCACTCCAAGCAGGCGCCCTCTGGAATCTATGGCTTGGCCTTCATCGGCGTGTCCGAGGCGTACAAATGACCTTCGAATCGATAAGGGCTCTGCTCACGGCACGCATGGCCGCTTTCACTGGCTTAGAACAAAGCCGGATCGACTATCCCAATCAGCCAGCGGTGTTCACCCCGCCAGATACGGGCCTGTGGGCCAGATTCACCATCCAATACGCCACCGCCTTCATGGCAGGCATGGCGGACCAGCCATACACCCGCAAGCCTGGGCAGATCAGCATCCAATGCTTCGCCCGTGAACGCACCGGTACGAAGGCGATAACCGAACTGGCAGATGCGCTTGAGGCCCATTTCGCCTATTGGCAATCGGGCCTGCTGGAGTGTGCTGAAGCCACACAGGTTGTGGCTGGCGAGTTTGAAGGCTTCTACCAGATCAACGTCAATATCCGGTTTCGTGCCGGTTGATTAGGCATGTGCGCGGCATTTGTTGTACGGCGGGTATCCGTACATGCTGAGGTCTAAATGCTCCCAGCGCTTGCCAAGGTTTATGAGAGAGACCTGAGATTTGCTGATGCCGAACTCAGAAGCAATCGAGTCCTGTCGCTCCCCATTGGACAGGCGCCTGACAATGTTTCTGACGTCATCCTCGGTGATGCGAATGTTGTGGTGGGCGGTACCCTTGCGGCCAAGCTGAAGGCCAGTGGCGTATGAGTGAACTGTATTCCCTTGGACTGTTGTCCACTCAAGGTTGGTGTACAGATTGTTCACCTTGTTGCCGTCAATGTGGTTAACAACAGCGCCATCGCTGGGTGCACCATGGAAGGCCTCGGCAACCAATCGATGGACTCTCCGCATCACTTTGGCATCCGGCCCGAACAGGCTGACCAGGAAATAACCTTTATCGAGTGTCTGCGTCATGAGCGCACCCTTCCGGCTCCTTGTGCGGCCACTAGGGCCTATGCAGATTCTGTCCAGCGACCTGACACGACCATGGCTTGAAACCTCGTACGAGCCTTCAAAGCCAACAACATCTTTCCAGATTTCGTTCATTTCACCCTCCATCAAAGAGTCGTCATCACTGGTGTGGTGCGGCAGGCCGGTGATGAGCCAGCTTTTCGGGTTGCATGCCCTATCCGCCACGAAATTTTAACAGAGCCGTGCCTTCGGGCCTAACAGTCAACACCAACAGTAAGGTGAAAAAATGAGCAGTGGCGCCAAAGTCGTTTCACACATCATCGCCGAGGTTACTCCCGGCGTAACGCCTACGGGAACCTGGGACACGCTGCGCCTGACCGGCAACGCGCTTACCCCAACAGTCAACACGCAGGTCAGCGACGAAATCACCGATACCCGCTTGAGCCAAGGCTCGGTGGCCACCAGCATTGATATCGGTGGCGACCTGACTGGAGAATTCTCGTTCGGCACCTTCGACAAGCTGCTCGAGGCGGCTTTCTACGGGGTGTGGACCAACGACGTGCTGCGTGTCGGCGACACCCGCCACACGTTCTCGATCGCCAAGGGTTACACGGATGTTGGGGTCTACGGCCTGTTCAAGGGGGCGCACGTATCGACCTTTGCACTCGACATTCCGTCAGACGGGAAGATCACCGCCACCTTCAACATGGCGTGCCTGGACTACACCGACGGCACTGCGCCCATCGTCACCTCGCCGAACGCGCCAACCACAACCCCGTTCCTGTCCAACATCAACGTCGGCACGATTGAAGTTGACGGCCAATCCCTCGAGGGCGTGGCTTGTGTGTCGGCCATGACGATCAACTTGGACAACAGCCTGCAAACCCAGCGCTGCCTTGGTTCGGACAGCCTCGGGCCAGGCGCCCACATTGCCACCGAGGCGGCAATCACCGGCAGCATCACGCTGGCCTGGTCGGCTCGCGCCTACCAGATCTGGAAGAACACCTTCACACGACTACCGATCGCGATTGAATTCCCGATCACTGACAGCCTGGGCAACAAGTACACCTTCAGCTTCCCGGCCGTCGAAGTGGATGGCGAACTCCCTAACGGCGGCAAGCGCGACCTCATCGAAGTGACCCTCAACTACACCGTGGCCAAGCAGAGCCCAACCATCACGCGCGAAGCAGCAGATCCCACCCCTTGATTCATTTTGGCTGCCCCGGCTCAACGCCGGTCGGGGTGGCCCTTTTTATGGCGAGGCGTAGAGGTTGAACCATGGCTCTGAAAATGACCAAGAAAGAACCGGTCTCCGGCGAGAAGTGGGTGCCGTTCGACGACGAAACCAAGATCCTGCTGTCCGGGATCGTCAATGACGCGTATCAGGTGGCGCTGGAGCGCATGCGGCGCCGCCTGCAACGTAATGACGCCCAATTCGATGAGGGCGAAGTCGGGGTGATCGACGGCGAACGTACTGAGCACCAGAACCACTGCCTGCTGCTCGGGCACTTCATCGTCAAGGGATGGGAGGGGGTTCAAGATGCCGACGGCAACCCACTGAAATATACCCCCAACGCCGCGGCAGACCTGCTGGACGCCAATATCGAATTCTTCGTGTTCGTCCTGCGCGAAGCGGGCAAGATTTCCGCCCAGGCCAAGGCCGAACTTGATGAAACCGTGGGAAAGCCATCGCCCGCTTCGAGTGGGAAAGAGAGTGGGGCGGGGAAAGCGAAAAGAGGCGCGCGGTCTACCAGCGCTTGAGAATGGCAGTCCCCGATGAGCCTTCAAACGACCCTATAACCGCCTACCTGATCAACACCTTCCGCAATATCTGCCGCGGCCGCCGCTTCCTGACGGGCATGGCTGGGGCCTTCCCGCTCCCGCTGTCGGGCCGGGAAATCTCTGATTGGCTCAATGATCACCCTTCACCTTTACCACGCGATGAGGTAGATGCGGTGATGTTTGCGTTGGACGAGACGTGCCTGGCCGAGAGTCAGTAGTTCACTTCTTCGGGAATCGCTTACGTGGTTTGGGTCCTGTGTTCGGCTGAGGCTTCGCATTGTCAGGAGCGATAATCAGTCGTTCATTAGGCCGGTATTCGTTGATGAGTTTGATCAGACTGGTCATGAGTCGATCCTCAACTTCAACCAAATGATCAGCAGGACGCTGCGCGGCATCTTGGCCAGGATCTTCTTCGCCAATTGGCAGGCCTAGCGACAGGTTCGTGCGTTCACGCTTCGAGAACGACATCTCGAGGCGAGAAACCAGCTCGGCGTTAACCGAACGGTGATTTTCATCGGCAGCCGCCTTGAGTAGCTCATAGAGCCCTTGGGGTAGCCGGAATTGGGATCTGTATATTTCTTCCATGTCACTATCTTGTCACTCATCGCGATCCGCCGTATAGTGACAGCGTGTCACTAAGGAGGCGTTATGATCGAGCAAGCAAGAACACAGGTTCGCTTCCCTGGAGAGTTGATGGATTGGCTGAAGCAGCAAGCGCGTGATCAAAACCGCTCGATGAATGCCCAACTGATCGAAATTCTCCAGCAGGCTAAAGGGAAGCTAAGAAATGAGCAGACATGAAAAAGCCCCAACCGCGCCAACGGTTGAGGCTCATGAAGCAGAACGTCTAACTATCAGGAAAAACGTCATGACGAATAATAGCACAAACGTAATCCCTTTCAATTTCGGAGAGCAGCAGGTTCGCACGGTTGTGATCGAAGATCAGCCTTGGTTCGTCGCCAACGACGTTTCTGCTGCGCTCCAGTACAGCGAAGCTTCGGCGATGACCCGGCATCTAGATGAGGATGAAAAGGGTCTGTCGATTTTGCAGACCCTCGGTGGCGAGCAAGAAATGCTAGTGATCAACGAGTCGGGTTTGTACTCGGCAATTCTGCGAAGCCGCAAAGCAGAGGCTAAGCGCTTCAAGAAGTGGGTGACATCAGAGGTTCTGCCAGCGATTCGCAAGCATGGTCGTTATGATGATGCCGAGGGCCGCATGAGCACCTTGATAGGTCAAACCATCGGCACCGATGGATTCCATATGCTTGGCGCGGTAGTGAAGGGCAAGGTCGCCGGCCTGCCAAAATCTTGCCAGCGTCGGGCCACTTCAAAGATTTGGTCACAGACCCATGCGGCCTTTGGTGTGCGCTCGGCAGAGGATATTCCTGCCGATCAGCTTGATTCGGCGAGGAACTTCATTGCTGCTTACGTGGTGCTGGAGGGTGAGTACATTCAGCACGTCAAGCAGAAAGAGGGAATCCACCTCAGCCGCTTTGAAACACACCACCTCTACCACCTGATGTCAAAGTTTGCCGCAATGCAGAAGCATCGTGATTCAATGCTTTCGGCTGCTCGGGCATTGTCGTCGGCGCCATTGATGAGTTTTTTCGACCTCCTGCGAGATGGGACTGGCTCGTTTGCCGAACTGGATAAGAGGGGAGACGAGATATACAGCGAGTATTCTGCTAATGGATGCTCTGGCGGTTACCGATGGAAGAAATCGGCTTAGCTGACGAACGATAGGCACCTTCTGGTGCCTTTTCTTTTTCAGCTCCTCCGATGGTGGTAGATTGCTGTCATCTTATGGGAGGGGTCATGGAATATCTCATCGTCTGGATCGCTGTTGCAGCACTGAGCGGCTACTACGCTATTCAAAAAGGCAGGAGCGTTGTAGGTTGGGTGGTGCTAGGTTTTTTTCTTTCAGTGTTTGCGCTCATCGCCCTGTGGTTTCTTCCGCCCTTGGGTATTGACGATAAGAAAAGTCAAGAAATAGCACGCAAATTCGGAGTGTCCGCTCGTTATCGGAAGTGCCCATTTTGTGCCGAGCTGGTCCAGAAAGAGGCGATCAGGTGCAAACATTGCCAAGCCGATCTTCCGCCAATTGTTGAGTAGTTGAACGTCTTCCACGACCCGCTTAGGCGGGTTTTTTTATGCGCGGAGAAATGTATGTCTCAGACATCCAGGCTAGTGCTGGAGATTGATAGCCGTAACGCAGAACAGAAAGCAGCCGATACCAGGAAGGCGCTTAAAGAACTTGAGGATGCAGGTCTACGAGTGCCTCCCAACCTCAAAATGGTCAGCGGAACAATCCAGGATGTGGGCAGCAAATCCCAGATAGCCGCGCCAAAGACGATGGCAATGGAGCGTCAGATTCGCAGCCTTGCATCAGCAGCAGCGGGCCTGGCTGGCCCTTTGGCGGCCGCATTTAGCGTTGTGGAGATCTCCAAGGCAGCTGGGGAGTACACGAACATCACTAACCGGCTGCGCTTGGTGACCGATGGCTCTTTGCAACTGGCGTTGGCTCAAGACAGTGTTTTCAAGGCTGCCCAAAATTCGCGTCAGTCCCTCGAGTCTACGGCTCAGGTCTACCAGCGCATTGCGCAGAACGCCAGCCAGCTTGGGCTGAGCTTTGATCAGGTTGCAGAAATAACCGAGACCGTAGCCAAATCGGTAGCGCTCAGTGGTGCTAGTGCGCAGGCAGCAGAAGCGGCGTTGGTGCAGTTCGGTCAGGCGTTGGCATCCGGAACCCTTCGAGGTGACGAGCTGAACTCGATCCTGGAGCAGACCCCGGCGCTGGCCCAGGCGATCGCCAGAGGGCTAGGCGTAAGCGTTGGTGCGCTCCGCTCGATGGGTGCAGAAGGGCAACTTACTTCGGCCAAGATCGTCGAGGCCCTACAGAATCAAAAGAACAAGGTGGACGAGCTGTCCAACAGTCTGCAGGTGACGAGCAGCCAAGCGTTCACGGCCTTCACAAACTCCCTGACTGTCGCCATCGGCAAACTCGATGAGGCCACCACTGCCAGCAGCAGCTTCGCCAAAGGGCTGCTTTCCATCTCGCAAGGTATCGACCGGGTCAATAATGGTGATTTTCTCGACTTCTTCCGTGAGAACAAGCAGACAATTTCCGGGCTGAATAGCGAGCTGAGCGAAACCACGTCGAGGATTCGCGACCTGAACGACGTGCGCGCTCAGCTCATCAAGGGAAAGGCCGGTGACACCAAGCTTTACGATTTCAAGTTTTATGACGTTGACGACTTGGACAAGGAGATAGCAGACCTACAGAAGCGCGCGGACGCGATCAACGGCATGCGCGCCAAGCTTCAGAAAGGGGCAGCCGACATCGGCGCACAAAAGCCAAAAGGCGACGACCCTTCTACCGTGGTTAACCCAGCCTACGAAAAGCTTTTGGCGAATCTCAAGCAGCAGGCCGCGCTCCAGGGGCAGAACACAGAGCTGGCCAAGGTCCGTTATGCGATCGAGAGCGGAGAGCTGGGCAAATTGCTGCCCGCTCAGCAACAACTCTTGATCCAATACGCCAAGGAAAAGGATCAGAAGGCCGCAGCGGAAGCGGCCAGCAAGAAAAACGCAGAACAGACAGAGCAGGCGCGGAACGCTACTCAGCGTGCATTCGATACGGCGAGCGAAGGCTATCAGCGCGAAATTGATCTGATCAACCTCACCACCAGCAAGAAAAACGAGGCGTCCGAGGCCACGAAGCTTGCCTTCGAGACAGAAAGCGGAAAGCTGAAAAACCTCACCGATCAGCAAAAAGCCTATCTTGCAACCAAGGCAGATGAACTGGATGCCTTGAAGCAAATCAAGGCTGCCAACGAAGAGAACGCAAAGTTCACCGCCTATATGACTGCCCAGCAGAGCCAAACTGCTGCTCTGAAGAACGGCTATGACCTTGACCTGGCTGGCTTGGGCTCCAGCGACAAAACGCGCGAGCGGCTGCGTGAGCAGTTACAGCTTCGTCAGCAGTATGAAACTGACCTCAAGGCGCTGACTGCTCAGCGAACAAGCGGCGATATTACCCAAGACGAATACACCAAGCAGACAGAGGTGCTGCGCGAAGAACTGGCAAAGCGTTTGGTTGATCAGCAGGATTATTACAATCAGCTTGATCAGGCGCAGTCGAACTGGGCTCTGGGCGCTTCGTCAGCATTTCAGACCTATGCGGACAAGGCGCGAGATGTCGCAGGACAGACAAATACGCTGTTCACCAACGCCTTCAGCAACATGGAAGATGGCATCGTCAATTTCGTCAAGACCGGGAAGCTTTCATTCTCTGACTTGGCCGACGGCATCATTTCTGACTTGATCCGAATTCAGGTGCGCCAGGCAGCGGTAGGCTTGTTCGGAAGCTTTACGGGTGCGGGCTTTGGTTTCGGCTTTTCATCGGGTGGCTACACCGGCGACGGCGGCAAGTTCGAGCCGAAAGGGGTTGTCCATGGTGGTGAGTTTGTCGTGCAGAAGTCGGTTGTGCAGCAACCCGGCATGCGCGAGTACCTCGAGCGCATGAACTCAAGTGGGAAAGGGTATGCCGATGGCGGGTACGTGAACCCGGCTGGCGCCGTTGCCGCAACAAATGCGGTTGCAAGGTCCAGCAGCAACAACAGCATGCCGCCAATCCAGCAATCCATCGTGGTTCAGGGCACTGCTGACGATGCGACGCTGGCCCGCATTCAGCAGGCCGCTCAGCAAGGTGCGCAAGACGGATACAACCTGGTCCTGCGCGACCTGAAACGAAACGGCCCGGCGCGCCAGTTGATCGCCAGAAATCGATAGTTCAAGGAGTCCGCATGGCGCTCACATGGCCGGCATTGATCCGCCCCTCGGAAATGACCTGGGGCTTGGTGAATAACAGCAGGGCGTTCACGTCGACGCTGTCCAACGCGCAGGAAATCGTTGGTCAGCCAGGGGCTTACTGGCAGTGCACGCTCACATTTGACCTGCTCACGCGGGTGCAAGAGCGTGAACTGTCCGGCTTCCTCGGAAGGCTGGACGGTATGTTCGGCACGTTCAACTTGCCCGCATTCACGCGCAGGCGTACGGACAACGTCGGCGCGCTGAAAGTGGCAACCGGAAACGCCCAATCCCGCAGCATTGCGGTTTCAGGCGGAACACCGAACGCCATGTTGTTTTCGGTCGGGGACTACCTGACGGTCGCGGGTGAGATGTTCGAGGTGGTCCAGGCTGTGTCGGCCAATGCCCAAGGGCTCGCTACGGTTCTGGTCAACAAGCGCATTCGCCGGACCCTGACCGTGGGTGCGGCGATCGAGTATCAGAACCCGTACTCGGAAATGCGCATGACCCAGGACACATGGGCCATGACGGTAAAGCCAGTGGTTGCCAATGGCAGCTATCAGTTCAGGGAGGCCTTCTGATGCCGTCCTCATTCCCTTTCAGCCAAAGCGTGGTGGATATCATCGCGACCGGGCGCTTCCTGTCTGTTTACGCGTGCCAACTCGACTTCGAAGACGGGATGGTCTTTGCGCACACCGGTACCGGCGACCTGGTCATTGATGGGATCACCTATGACGGCGTGGGTCACTTCGGGGAGGTAGGTCAGTCCCAGGAGAGCGACAACTCGGGGTCGCCCATGTCGGTAGATCTGACACTGAGCGGCCTGGACAGCTACATCATCACCGAGACGAACATCCGCGGATGCCGCGGGCGTTCTGGAAAGCTGATGTTTGTTGTGTTCGATGAGGATGGCAACTATGCAGCCGACATCCTGTTCTCTGGACGCATGGACGCCGCCAGCTTCTCGTTCGGGGGGAATGGTCCGGATGGGAACAGCATCACCGTTCCCATTGTGGACCGAATGGCTGAATGGAGCCGGACCGGTACGGAACGCTTCACCGACGAAAACCATCGCGCCCGCCACCAAGATGACAGGTTTTTCTACGCTGTCGCCCAAATGTCCGAGTGGCCCATCTACTGGGGCTCAATGAAGGACGCGCCGAAGTTCACCTACGAGAAATAGCGATGCGCCACCGAGACTGGACGACACGACTGAATGAAGTGATCAAGGCCGCCTTAGAGCGGCCTTTTTCATGGGGCGATTTTGACTGCTGCCTGTTTGCAGCGGACTGCGCGGTCGCTGTGTGCGGGGTTGACCCTGCTTCTGCCTACCGTGGCAAGTACAAGACTGAAGCAGGGGCGAAGCGCCTCATCAAGAAGAACCACGGAAGCCTTGAGGCGGCATGGGACGCCTGTTTTTCCCGCGTGCAGCCTGCCTTTATCCAGCGAGGCGACATCGCGCTTTACGAATCACCCAATGGCCGCGGGATAGCGGTTTTCTGGGCGAACGAATATTGGTCCACCACGGACAACGGGGTGGCGCGAGTCGACTGCAAGCCGATCGCCGTGTGGAGAGTTGAGCAATGAGTAAAGGCGTCCGGAAGATTGCTCAGGTCGCGGTCGGCGCGGTAATCGGTTTCGTTCAGGGCGGTCCGGTGGGTGCCGCCATCGGCGCCGGACTTGCTTTCTATGCCGCGGAGCAGCAGGAGAAACTCAACACCAAATCACCGCTCAGGGATAGCGAGCCATCTGCCCAAACCGTTCGATCCTCAAAAGCCCCAGCACGGTTCATCCTTGGTCGCATCAGTACGGGCGGCGTACTGGTTTGGGCTCAGGAACAGGCAGGCGCACAGTCTGAGGGCGAATGGCTCCACCTCGTCTACGTCCTTTGCGAAGGCGCAGTAGATGCGCTTGAAGCTATCTACCTGGGCGAGGAGGATATCTCTACGTTCGGCGCCTATGCCAGCTATGAACTGGTGGTCAATCCCACTCAGGTCAATGCGTTCCTGAAGGCAAACTGCCCAGACTGGAAGGACGAGCAGATCGGTCGCGGACTCTCCTATGTCCGGCTTTCCCTGCGCTACAGCGCTGAGAAATTTCCGTCGGGCATCCCAGACGCCCGGTTCATTGTCCGCGGCCGGAACGACATCTATGATCCCCGCAGCGGGAGCAATGGCTATTCGGCAAATACCGCGCTTCACATCCTCTGGTACCTGCGCAACCGCTGCGGCGTTCCTGACGACGAGATAGTCTTTGAGACCTTCGCGAGCGCTGCGAACGTCTGTGACGAAGCGGTCACAAATGCCGACGGCAGCGTCAGCCAGCGCTACCGCTCCGCCTGCGTTATTGGCGCTGATGAGCAGCGCACGAATGTGATGCAGAAGCTCGAGGCAGCGTGCGGTGGCCGGTTGATTCGCGTCGGTGGCCGGTGGATGCTGCAGGCCGGGGCCTATTACGGGCCCTATGACTTCGAAATCACCGAAGACATGATCATCGGCACGATCACCGGCAACACCGAGCCGACCAATGATGCGGCCATCAACACGGTGCGCGGGACATTCATAGATCCATCGCAGTCATGGACGGAGACCGATTACCCAGAGGTGAGCGTCGCCCAGTGGGTTAACGAAGACGGCGGGGAGGCCGCTGAAACGCTGACCTTTTCCTACGTCACTGATCCCTATCAGGCTCAGCGCTTGGCTAACATCGAACTGCGGCGCCGTCGAGCGGCCGGCACGCTCAGCCTGCCGATGAACTTTCAGGGCTACAACTGCCGCCCAGGGCGCGCGGTTCGCGTAAATCTGCCATCGCTCAACATCTTGGGCGAGTTCATCGTCACGAACTGGTCGATGGCCAGCGCTCAGGGTTGCAACGTTTCTGTTGCCCAATACGAGGCCGCGCAGTTCGACGATGCCGTGGGCCAGCCATACAACCCCATTGGTTTCATCAACCTGCCCACCGGAGGGCTTGGTTCGCCCACTAACCTGACATGGACTGTCGACGACACAGCGGAAGTTGTGCAGGGCGTGCTTTTGTGGACCCCACCGCCAGGCATCGTGAACTCGTTCTCCGTCATCGTGCGCCAGGGGACTACGGCAGTTCAGTCGTATTCGATTCCGGCCGAGTCGAGCCAGTGCAAGATCAACGGCCTGCCATCCGGCAACTACACGATGAGCGTTGCGGCCATAGGTCCGATGGCGCGGTCTGGAGAGGCGTCAATCAATGTCAGCATTGACGGGCCGCCAATTCCAGAGTCATGCGTGGTTCAATCCTCTATCGACAGCATCGTGCTGATCCCGCAGAACCCGAATTTCGACCTCAACGGTGGAACCTACGAGTATTTCTTCACGACCTCGCCGTCGGACACCTCCGCAGAAGCGGAATACCTGGGGCGCGGCCTGTCGTTCACCCACACGGGTTTGGCGTTCTACACCAACTATTACTACTTCATCCGGTCGACCAACGCCTACGGAAAGAGCGCGTTCCTTTACGTCCCGGCATCAACATCTAATGACGTGTCCGCTTACCTGGCGGCGATGGCTGGGCAAATCACCGAATCCGAGCTTAGCCAGCATTTGCTTGGCCGGATTGACCTGATCGATGGAGACGGGCCTGGCTCCGTTAACGAGCGCATCGGCGAGTTGCAGGATGAAATCGGCAATATCGTTGACGCGCTGGCGTATGTTCCAACAGACGCATACGTTCGGGACAACACCGTGCGAGTGGGCGACAACCTGTGGACAGCGATTGTGGATGTTCCCGCTGCGGCTGATGGGTCGAATGGTCCGCCAAATCCCCTGTACTGGGTCAACAGCGGGCAATCGATCCGTACAGCGAACGGGCTTGCCGCTCAGGTCAGCAAAAATACTGCAGATATCGCGACTGTCGACGGCAAAACCACCTCTACCGCATCGCAGCTTCAAGCACTCCAGGCGTCTACCCGCGAGGACAGTGGTGAAGGCGAACTCGCCGACGCCCTGAAGGGATGGGACAGCACCGCCAGCTACGCGCAGGAGGTGAAAGTCAGGTCTGAGCAAGATTTCGCCCAGGCGCAGCGCATAACAACGCTGGATTCGAGGGTTGGCTCAAGCGAGGCCCGCATCACGACGGTGGAGACGACGGTTTCGACCAACGCGTCGTCGCAGGCGACCGTCAACCAGCAGCTTCAGGCATCCATCGACAACAACTCGGCCGCGATTCAGCAAACCTCGTCTGCCTATGCGGACACGTCCGGCAAGCTGTCGACGATGTGGTCAGTGAAGATGCAACTCAACGCCAACGGCCAGTATGTGGCTGCGGGCATTGGCTTGGGCATCGAGAACACCGGCGCCGGGCTGCAAAGCCAGTTCCTTGTCTCGGCTGATCGGTTTGCCATCGTCAATACCGTTGCAGGCGGTGCTGTTTCTGTACCGTTCGCAGTGCAGGGCGGCCAGGTGTTCCTGAATCAGGCCTACATCCAAGACGGCACCATCACCAACGCGAAGATCGGCAGCTACATCAGTTCGACGAACTATGTGGCAGGCCAGACAGGATGGATCTTAAACAAGGACGGGACGCTTGAAATAAATGGCGCCGTGGCCGGTCAGGGAAGGTTGGTCGTAAACAATCAATACGTGGCTGTCTATGACGCGAACAACGTCCTGCGGGTCAAACTGGGGAATCTGGCATGAGCTTTGGCATGCGGATATGGGGCGCCGACGGGGCGCTCCAGTTGGACGAAAACTCGTTCACGATGCGAGTTGTATTTTCAGCTCTCGTCAGTTTCAACTCAAACCCAAGTTCGCCTAAGTCTTCGCAGGACTTTTCTGTCCCAGGACTAACCCCATCCAACGGAACGGCATTTGTCGTTCCTGTGGCGGACTATGGCAGCACCATCACCCAGTTCGAAACCGAAGTTCTTAACGGTGTCGTTCGCGTCTATAACTGGAATCGTGGATTCTCCGCAGGTACTTGGACCTCAAGCGCCGGAACCATGAGGCTGATAGTGATAAGGTTCTCCTGATGAGTTTCGGCCTACAGTTCATTAACACTAGTAATGTCGTAACTCTGGACTCTGAATTCGCAAGGCTGAGCGTGTTGTGCAGCGGTCGGTATTTGCCGAACTCAGAATCCGGAGTCGCGTCGATTACGTCATTCCCGTTCACCATCACAAGCCAGGAACCGCCACTTGTCTTCGTGCGGCCTGATACCGTCAACGCTCAGGCAGGGCTGGGGCTGTGCAAGATCTACGGTCAGCCTGGGGCATGGACCGGCTTCTATGTGCGGACGGTGGGTAACGGTTACGCGCCGCCAAACGGCAGTTGGTTCGCTGCCGCTTTCATGGCCAAGCCTACCGCTAGTTTTGGTCTGCGTTTGTGGGATGGTGGCTCGAACCTGATTTTCGACTCAGGAACTCCGGCAGCAGTTTTCACAAGGGCCTATCAAAATTGGTCCTATGTTGGCTCTGATTCATTGGCCGCCAACATCAGGAACTTCTATTCCGTGCCGTTTAGTTCGGCGCCTAACGAATACATGCTGATCAATAACTTCAGCATGAATATGGTTTCAGGCAACCAGCCTGGTCGGCAGTTATGGACTATATGGGATTTTCCTAACTCCATTCTCTACGCAATGACCGTAGCAACATCTAACCCAAACGCGTTTTACCTCCCTGCCTTATTCGCAAAAATGACGGTCTGATCGGCCGCAATTAAAAGGAATCTACTATGCCCTGGCTTAGAGGCGGGACCGTGTCCGTAACAAACGGATCGACGGCCGTTACTGGTGTGAATACAGGATTTGACGCTAACGCTCGTGTGGGCGATGCGTTCATTGGACCTGATGGCGTCAACTACGAAATCGCAAACGTTGCGAGTCCTACTGTTATTTCGATACTGCCGGCTTATAAGGGCCCAACTGTAAGCGGTGCAGCTTATGCTGTCATGCCAGTGCAAGGCTACGACAAGCTACTGCGAGACGCCTTCAACAATCTTCGTTTGCAGTTTGGCGACAAACTTGCTGCCTTGGGCACCACTGGCAACTACGAAATCTTGCCGGTGGCGAAGGGCGGTACGGGAGGCGCCACTGTAGCTGACGCGCAGACAAATCTCGGCTTGAAAGGTGGATCGAACGACCTACTGATCAAAAGCATAGGGTTCCGTGGCGCACCGGTCGGCTACAACGTTCAGGGCTTGTATGCCGGATGGAACGGTAACGGGGACGGCGGGGCAAACCTCATCTGCAACCGAGGTTCAGGCGTAGGGGGATTCTCGCTCTGGTCCGTGAATGCCGATAACACTGCCTCCGGCCCAGTCCTGACGTACAGCTACGACGGTATCCTGACCGCTCCGACCAAAGTCGTCACGAAGGAGATTTCGGGCCTTACCACTGCCTTGTCAGTAGCCCAAGGCGGTACCGGCGCCAAGACGGCTGCAGATGCGGCCACAGCGCTCGGTCTTGGTGCTGCACAGGCACCGCAGTTTGCAGGTCTTGAGCTCTCAGCCGCCGCACCCTATGTCGACTTTCACTTCAACAATAGTACAGCTGACTACTCAGTTCGCATGCTCTGTGAGTCCGCGGTGCTTCTGGGCATCACCGGAGACTTCGCCGCAAGATCGTTCTACTGCCGTACAGGTGTCAACGGTGCGCGGGGTAACGGTCGGTTTAATATGAACTGGACTGGCTCTGCCATGGACCTGTACGTCGACGCCAGTTACGTCGGGTCGATCTCTCTTTTTACGTCTGACTACCGGATCAAGAAACTCATCAAGGATTTCTCAGTACCTTCCTTCCTTGATCGCATCGATGCGTACCGAATCGTCACGTTCCAGAAAAAGGTATTTGGAGAGGTGTTCAAGGGTGACGGCACGATATACCAGGGCTTGATTGCTCATGAGGCGCAAGCAGTCAATCCGCTTGCGGTGAGCGGCGAGAAGGACGGTGTGGATGAGGATGGGAACCCGATCATTCAGCAGCTCGACCCTATCGCCCTGATCACTGACCTCATGGGCGCAATCAAGGAACTGCGCGCCGAGGTGAATGCCCTTAAAGCCTCTGTTGCACCTGACACCGTCTGATCGCGATGAAGCGACCCGGCCCGCCATTGAGCGGGTATTTTTTTGCCTGGAGAAAAGTGAATGGCTCGAATTTCCCAAAAGGCCGCCGGTGGCCGCAATGTGTTGGCGTTCCTCGACATGCTTGCGTTTAGCGAGGGGACGGTCACCAGTCGCTACACCCGAGACGACGGTTACGACGTGATCGTTGGTGGTCTGGACAGCCCAAACACCTTCATCGGTTATGCCGATCATCCCGGGATTCTGGTGACGGTAAACACCAAAGGCCTCAAGTCTACCGCTGCGGGTCGGTACCAGCTTCTCAAGCGCTGGTGGGGGCCTTACCGAAAGCTTCTGTCTCTCCCAGATTTCTCGCCGGTTAGCCAAGACATGGTTGCCATCCAGCAAATCCGCGAGCGTGGCGCGCTCCCTGACATTGCGGCTGGAAATATCGCAACGGCAATCGACAAGGTTTCGAATATCTGGGCCAGCCTTCCCGGCGCCGGTTACGGACAGCGGGAGCACAAGCTCGAAGATCTGTTGAAGCGCTACCAAGGGGCAGGCGGAGTACTGGCATGAACTGGTCAGATATCGGAAACATGGTGGGGAAGGCCGCCCCGGTGGTTGGCACGCTGCTGGGAGGCCCGGCCGGTGCGGCCGTTGGCGCCCTGGTTGCCAGCGCGCTGAATGTGCCGAACGATCCAGAGTCGGTCAGCGCGGTACTGGCCAGCAATCCCGATGCCTTCGCCAAGGTGCAGGAGTTGCAGTTGAATGCGAAGGTTCAGCTTCAGCAGTTAGCTGTCACGGCCGAGAACAACCGTCTGCAGGCTGAGGCTACTCAGTATGCCGCTGAGGCTGCGGATCGCGACAGCGCCCGCAAGCTCGCCGCCAGTCAACCCCGCGACTTTGTCCGTCCGGCTCTGACGGTTCTCATGCTGGCCGGGTCGCTGTTCATAATCGTCTCCATCATGACCGGCTGGGCGCTTGACGTGGTTACCAATACCACTGCGGCGCTGACCGTGGGTAACGTCATGGGCGCCTGGTTCATGATGACCAAGGAGGTAATGGGCTTCTGGTTCGGCATGACCAAGGAATCTCAGAAGCAGTCAGCGGTGATCACTGACTTCGCTGTGACGCCAGGAAGCGTGACCAAGCCCGACAAGTAGTCACCTGTCGCCCGCCATCCCATCCAGTATTGACCCGCCACACCAATTGCCAGTTAACTGTATGCGTATACAGTTACGGCAATCCATCATGTTTTTCCTCATCACCCCACGCAGGCGGCTTGGTGTCGCCCTGACAAAAGAAGAAGTCCGTAAGGCTTCACCTGTCAGGGGCGACGTGCACATCCGTGAAGACCGCGACGAATTGCTGGGCCGGGTCACGATAACGGCCAGGATATTCAACACCGCCCCAACCGGTCCTGACGCCTTACCCTGCCTGATCGATGCCAGCGTCACCAACATGGCGCAGAACGGCATGAACATCTCAGGTATAGAGGAGGTGGGAGGCGCGTACTACTTCCAGTCGTGGTGGTGTCGTGTTGAATAATCCGCTGGCCGAGTGGCGGGCGGGTATCCGTCAGTCGTGCGAGTTCATCACTGACCCTGACGGATTCAGGCGCAAGCTGTCGGCCTTTGCGGTTCAGGCATGTGCCGCGCGCCAGGTCGGCCCCGAAGAGTTGAACGAAATGCTCGAGCTCGTCGACGCCGGGCGAGACTGGGCGCTGATCGAGTTGGAAGAGGCTGATGCGATCGGCCTGTTCGGCGGTGGCGGGGCAAAAGATGGGATGCAGGTTTTCAGAGGGAAGGGATAGGTCGGCAGAACGCCGGAGAAGGGCTGACGAGCATCAGCCCAGGTTCATCAAGTCAGCTTTTTCGGAGCGATCTTCGGCCCGTTGATCACTCTTTCCACCCATGGCCATTCCTTGTATGGATCGCCATTCCCACGCAGGTGCGTGTAGCGCCTCATCGAGTTCCAATCCCGGTGGCCGGAAACAGAGGCCACCTTCGGGATATCCCACCCCATTTCAAACAGCCGGCTCACGCCGTCGTGGCGCAGGTCATGAAAGTGGAGGTCTTTAATCTCCAAGAAGTTGCAGGCGCGCGTGAATGACGCGGACACCGACTTGGCGTTGTACGGAAACGGCCGTGTCGATCCCTTCGGCATGGACTGCATGATCTTCCAGGCCTCGTCGGGCAGGTGGCACCAGACGTCGTTGCCGTGTTTTTGCCCGGGGTTCTTCATGTCGGTGATCAGCACGCTTTGGCGCGCCTCGTCGATTGCGTCCCAGTGGATGCGCGTGATTTCCTCCTGGCGGCGCGTGGAGAAGAGGGCGAACAGCACGACCCGTACCATGTCGATTTCCTGCTGCCGCCTGTCTCGCATTTCCTCGAAGTAAGTGAGGATAGCTTCCAACTCTTCCCTGGTCGGTCGGCGGTCGCGTTCCTTGCTGCGCGTGACGGCGCCCATCTTCTTGAGTACCTTCCTTGCGTCGTGCATCGCCATGGGGTCGATGTCATACCCCCACGCCGGTCGTGCTACGGCCATGACGGCTCCAAGATGGGCCAGATCATTGCCGACCGTTTGCGGCTGAATGCCGCTGGTTTCCATCCTGTCGAGGGCATACTCGACAAGCTTCTGACTGGTTACCTCCTTGTCTTCCAGTTTGCCGAGCCAGGTTTCGCCAATGGCTTTCAGCGTCGCGCGCTTGGTCTTGCCCAGCGGGCGGAGCTTTTCGTATTCATCCAGGTATCGGTCAATCATGGTCTTGACGGTATGACCGTTGCGGTTGGCTTTCTCGATGGCGCCTGGCGCTGCCAGTTCTGACTCGCGTTTCTTCAGCCACGACTGGGCCGCGGCCTTGCGTTCGAACGTCTGGCTTTCCTGATAAACTGTCGCGCCTTTCTGAGTGATGCGGATCTGAGCGGTGTACGCCGACGACCCGTCCTTGCGCTTGCGAAGGGTGATGGTTCCCATGGATTTTGCTACACGAATGACCGGGCTTGCTACATTGTAGCAACTGGTATTCGGAAACAAGCGAAAACAGCGGTAAACGGTAGTAAACGAGAATTATGCAAATGCAGACGAACGCGGCGGAAAACCTCGAACACCCAGCTAATCCGGTATGCAGGAGGTTTTCTGTCGCGCCGATGATGGATTGGACTGACCGCCATTGCCGGTTCTTCCTGCGGCTGCTGTCAAAAAATGCGCTGCTGTACACCGAAATGGTCACCACCGGTGCGTTGTTGCACGGCGACAGCCAACGCTTCCTGCGGCATGACTCGACTGAGCATCCGTTGGCCCTGCAACTGGGCGGCAGCCACCCGGCAGACCTGGCCGCCAGCGCCCGCCTGGCTCAGGCGGCGGGGTACGATGAAGTCAACCTGAACGTCGGCTGCCCCAGCGACCGGGTGCAGAACAACATGATCGGGGCGGTGTTGATGGGGCATCCGCAGGTGGTCGCCGACTGCGTCAAGGCCATGCGTGACGCGGTGTCGATCCCAGTGACCGTCAAGCACCGGATCGGGATCAATGGCCGGGACAGCTATGAACAACTGTGCGAATTCGTCGGCACGGTGCGTGAGGCCGGGTGCACCAGTTTCACGGTGCATGCTCGCATTGCCATCCTCGAAGGCTTGTCACCCAAGGAAAACCGTGAGATTCCGCCTTTGCGGTATGAGGTGGCTGCGCAACTCAAGCGTGATTTTCCGGACCTGGAATTCATTCTCAATGGCGGGATCAAGACGCTCGAGCAGTGCCAGGAGCACCTGAAGACCTTCGACGGGGTGATGCTCGGGCGTGAGGCGTACCATAACCCTTACCTGCTGGCGGAAGTGGACCGCTTGCTGTTTGGGGGCACGGAGCCGCCCATTACCCGGGCCGAGGCCCTGGCCAAATTGCGTCCCTACGTCGAGGCGCATCTCCGGGAAGGCGGGTCGATGCACCATATCACCCGCCATGTGCTCGGGCTGGGCACCGGCTTTCCCGGCGCACGAAAGTTTCGTCAGTTGCTGTCGGTGGACATCCACAAGACCCACGACCCACTGGGCCTGCTGGACAAGGCGGGGGAGCTGCTGGAAGGGCGTTGAGCATACTTGTTACCTCAGCAGCTTGGCTTGCGCCACCGTGACCGGCACACCGATGAGAACGAGGCTTGCGACGGGGTGGCCTGTCTGTTCAAATCGGAGGGTTTTTCATCCATTTCGCCGCGTTTTGTCACCTGTTCGTGACATTGGCTTTCTTCACGCTGGCGCTGCGTCTGTAGACAATAACGACAAGATCACAGGAGTCATCGATGCGTCCGATTCGTCTTGGATTGGTGGGGTACGGCAAGATCGCGCAGGATCAACATGTCCCGACGATCCGGGCCAACCCGCAGTTCGACTTGGTGGCCGTGGCCACGATGGGGCGACCCTGTCCCGAGGTGGAAAATTTCGGTTCGCTGACCGAACTGTTGGCCAAGGCGCCGCAGGTGGATGCGATTGCGTTCTGCACCCCGCCGCAAGGCCGCTACGGGCTCGTCGAGCAAGCCGTGCGGGCGGGCAAGCATGTGTTGGTGGAGAAGCCTCCCTGCTCGACATTGGGCGAGGCCTATGCGCTGATCGATGAAGTGGGCCGCGCCGGCGTGACGGGTTTGTTCGCCTGGCACTCGCGCTTTGCGCCGGGAGTGGGCCATGCCAGAGCCTGGCTTGAGGGCCAGCGTTTGCGCCAGGTGGTCGTGCATTGGAAGGAGCAAGTGCGTAAATGGCACCCCGGTCAGTCGTGGATCTGGGAGGCGGGAGGGCTGGGGGTATTCGATCCTGGCATCAATGCCCTGTCCATCGTCACCGACCTGCTGCCGAATCCGCTGTTCGTGTCGTCGGCAAACCTGAAGGTGCCGGGCAATTGCCAATCGCCCATTGCCGCCACGCTGAATCTGCGCGATGGGGAAGGCGTGCAGGTCTTGGCCGAGTTCGATTTCGACCATTCCGACAATGAGCTGTGGCGCATCGAGCTGCACACGGACGCCGGTGTCATGCGCCTGGACGGCGGCGGGGCGGTGGCAACGTTGGACGGTGCGATTCAGACCTTGTCGGAAGAGGGGGAGTACTCAGCGATGTACCGCCATTTTGCGCAACTGATCGCGGCCAAACGCAGCGATCTGGACCTGCAGCCGCTGCGGATCGTCGCAGACAGTTTCTTCGTAGGAAGCCAGGACACCGTGGCGGACTTCCACGAGTGACCCGTGAAAGGCGACGGTCGGCCCGGTAGCGTCAATTCGCGGGTTGACCGTGCGCGGTCAACTGTGTGCAACCCCTGCCAAGGCGATTGAAAAGGACACGATCAGCATTAGCAGGATGGTCATGTTGATGGACATCGGAAAATCCTTGTTCAGTGGGTCGATGACGTGATGATCCCGTGCCTGGCGCACGAAATGAACGGCGCTGCGTAGCATGTTGGATATCGACACAATCGATAGTTTCCCCCTTTGATCTCGAGCAGTGGGCTGTGCTAGCCCCGGATGAGAGCCAGTGTTGAGCGCTCGTTCAGCGTTCGCTCGGTTCGGGAAGTCCTGCTAGGGTGGTGCCATCTTCCATCGGGCACCCACCGTCACCAGGCCATCCATGTCTCGTCCCCCTATCCGCATCACCGCCGAAGAAACCCTTTCTGACAACTGGTACGTGCTGAAGAAATACAGCTTCGACTTGAAGCGGCGTGACGGCACTTGGCAGCCCCAGACGCGCGAGGTCTACGACCGAGGCAATGGCGCAACCATCCTGCTCTACAACCTGGAGCGCCGTACGGTCGTCCTGACGCGACAGTTCCGCCTCCCCGCCTTCGTCAACGACCATGATGGCTACCTGATCGAAGCGGCCGCCGGGCTGTTGGACAACGCGAGCCCCGAAGAGCGCATTCGCCTGGAAGCTGAAGAAGAAACCGGCTACCGGGTCAGGTCGGTGCGCAAGATCTTCGAAGCCTTCATGAGCCCGGGTTCGGTCACCGAGCGAATTCATTTCTTCATCGGTGAGTATCGGCCGGATGATCGGGTCAGCACCGGTGGTGGCCTGGAAGAGGAAGGAGAAGACATCGAAGTGCTGGAGCTGAGCTTCGAACAAGCGCTTGCCATGGTGGAGTCCGGAGAGATCGCCGATGGCAAGACCATCATGTTGTTGCAATATCTGGAACTGCGATTGAAACCCTGACTCACCCTGAAATGCTGGCCGCGCTGGATGCAGAAACCTCCGACGCGCCATGCAACTCTGCTCTTACTGCAGTAGGGCAGGTCAGATGTGCGACTTGTGTCTCAGGTCGCACCGATCTTCGTCGTGAAGCCATCTGTTTCTGCCAGCGGGAATTGCCCTGCACCTGGCCCTCGTGCAATGGCAACTGGGCGTAGCAGGGCAGGGCAAGCGCCTTCAAATCAGCGGGTTACAGCGCTATTGCTAGCATGTTGCCGCCATGCCCCAGCTCGGGGAACGACCACCGACTTATAACGAAAGTTTCGCGTAACGGTAAAATTTCTTACATTGCAATGAGAATCGTTTGCGTTATTCTTCGCGTTCCTTTGTAACCAGGGATGTCGAGCAAGATGGATTTTCAACCTGCAATGAGCCAGTCCACCCGGGTTCGCTCCACGTGCGTTGGCGGGTCTTGTGCGTCCATGGACCCGCGTCTCGATGCCTTGATGGGCACCTACCACACCCATCGAGAAGGGCTGCTGCGTCTGGCGGCGAAATTTCTTGGCTGTCGCGCACGCGCCGAAGACGTGGTGCAGGACGCGTTCGTGAAGATGCTCGAGAGCGATCTCGCCTCCGTCGAGCCTGCCCGCTACATGTTTCGGGTGGTGCGCAACCTGTCCATCGACCGCCTGCGCCGTCAGCGCCTCGAGCGCAGCCATGGCGCCGAAACCGAGCTCGACGAGCAGCCTCGGTTCGAGGTCTCCCCGGAGCGCGTCCTCGCGGGGCGTGAATCGGTGACCCAACTGGTGGGCGCGCTCAACGAACTGCCCAAGCGCATGCGCATCGTTTTCAACCTCAGCCAGATCCAGGGCTACACCCAGCGCGATGTGGCCAAGGTCATTGGCACTTCCCCCACCATGGTCAACTTTCTGCTGCGCGACACGCTGTCCCACTGCCGTGCGCGGCTGGGCGACATCTAGGTGCGGTTGTACTCCTTTTCGTTTTTCGCTTTCTGCCGGAGTTTTTCATGAAATTAGTTCGTCTGGTCTTCCAGCAATACCGCTGGCCGCTTGCGATGGTTTTGCTGCTGAGCATCAGCAGCGGCCTGTTGAGCGTGGGCGTGATCGCCTTCGTCAACCAGCGCATGATCAGCGTCCACGAAGGGCTGGGCACAGCACTGTGGCAGTTTGGCCTGATGCTGGTGGTGTTGCTGGCGCTCGCCTCGGGGGCGTCGCTGTCGCTGACCGCCTTGGGGCATCGTTTCGTGTACGGCCTGCGCCGGGTGATGGTCAAGCGTTTGCTGGACACCCACATCGAGCGGATTGAGTCCATTGGCGGCGCGAAAATCTACGCCAGCCTGTCCAGCGACATCAGGGCCGTGACCATGGCCTTCGTGCAACTGCCGGATTTGATCTACGGCTCAGTGCTCAGCCTGGCCGCCTTCAGTTACCTGGCCTGGCTGTCACCGTCACTGTTCATCACCACCTTGGGCTGGATGGCGTTCACCCTGGGCGTTGGCTGGCTGCTGGTGGGCAAACTCAATGCCCACATCCGCGCGCTGCGGGAGTCGGAGGACAAGCTCTATCAGAGCTACCAGTCAGTGATCGACGGTCGCAAGGAGTTGACCCTCAACCGCGACCGCGCCCGTCGCCTCTATGAGGAAACGTTCGACCGTGCCGCGTTGCGCTATCGCGAGCATTTCACCCTGGCTGATCGTTACCACGGGCTGGCAAGCAACTGGGCCAACATCATGGTGTTGGGCACCATCGGCCTGGCGTTTTATCTGGCTAACGGTCTGGGGTGGGCCCCGACCGAAGTCGCGGCCACCTATGCGCTGACGGTGCTGTTCATGCGTACCCCCTTGGTCTTGGCGGTGGCGGCGATTCCCGCGCAGGTGTCCGGCCGGGTGGCGCTGGACAAGGTCGAGTCGCTGGCACTGGCCGAGCATCACGAAAGCTTCGACATCGCGCCGAGCCATATCGTCGGTCACTGGCAGACCCTTGAGCTGCGCGATGTCGAGTAT
This sequence comes from Pseudomonas sp. GD03842, assembly GCF_029841165.1. Lineage (NCBI taxonomy): Bacteria > Pseudomonadati > Pseudomonadota > Gammaproteobacteria > Pseudomonadales > Pseudomonadaceae > Pseudomonas > Pseudomonas sp. GD03842. The sequence continues at coordinate 64,835 of NZ_JAOCEA010000023.1, forward strand.
CACTACCCGGGTCAGGGGGACGAGCCTGGCTTCGATGTCGGGCCCGTCAGCCTGACGCTGCGCCGGGGAGAGACGGTGTTTCTGATGGGGGGCAACGGCAGCGGAAAATCCAGCCTGGCGCGTCTGCTCAGCGGTCTCTATCGCCCGTCGGCAGGCGCCATTCTGATCGACGGCCGCGTGATCGGCGCGGACGACTGGCTGGCTTACCGTCGCCTGTTCGCCAGTGTGTTCACGGACTTCCACCTGTTTTCGCAACTGCTGGGGGCTGAGGGGCAGGACGCCGACACCGTGCAGGTGGAGCACTGGCTAGATCGATTGCACATGAAGCACAAAGTGCAGATCGGCCAAGGGCACCTCCTCGATACGCGTTTTTCCCAAGGCCAGCGTAAACGCCTGGCATTGCTGCTGGCGCTGCTGGAAAGCCGCGACATCCTGCTGCTCGACGAATGGGCCGCCGACCAGGACCCGTTGTTTCGCCGGTTTTTCTACCGCGAGCTGCTGCCGATGTTCAAGCAGGCTGGGGTCACCGTGTTCGCCATCAGCCACGACGATCAGTACTTCGATGTGGCGGACCGTCTGGTGAAGATGGAGTCGGGCCAACTCAGCGAATTGCAGGGGGACCGCCGCGAGCACGCCAGTCGGGATGCCGTGGAGGAGATCGGCGGCGCGTACGCACGGGAAGTCGTAAAGGCTTTGTAAGTTTTTCAGCCGCAAAGACTAAACAGCCGATGGGCTCAGGCGTCTTTGTAATGATAATCAGTCTTACTCATTTCGATGCGTGTGACCTGCCCCTGGCGTATGTGAGATGGCTCACTCCCGCGCTGGACCTCATCACGCATCGCTCCTAACGAGAGGGAAGCATGGAACTCGTCTACGACTACATCGGCATTGGTTTCGGCCCGTCGAACCTGGCCTTGGCGATTGCCACCCAAGAGCACGCATTGCGTAACGGGCTGGCGCCCCAGGTGTGTTTCCTCGAAAAGAAGCCCGCGTTCAACTGGCACGAAGGCATGCTGATCGACGGCTCCACCATGCAGATATCTTTCCTCAAGGACCTGGTCACGTTGCGCAACCCGGCAAGCCGTTTCACCTTCGTCAATTACCTCAAGGAGCGGGGGCGGTTGCAGGATTTCATCAACCTCAAGACGTTCTTCCCGACCCGTGAGGAGTACACCGATTACCTGAGCTGGGCGGCCTCGCATTTCAACGAGCAGGCGCACTACGGTGAGGAAGTGATCGCGGTCGAGCCACATGTTCAGGACGGGCGTTTCATCGCGGTGGATGTGATTTCCCGAGGCCCGGGTGGCGGTATTTCCCGTCGTCGCGGGCGCAATCTGGTGTTCGGTATCGGCGGCGTCCCGCAGACCCCGGCGGCCTTCGACGGCGTGCACGACCCCCGTGTCCTGCACTCGGCGGGCTACCGCGGCGGCATTGAAAAATTGCTGGTCAATCGTCCGGGCCCGGTGCGCGTGGCGGTCGTCGGCGGCGGGCAGAGCGCGGCGGAAATCTTCGAGGACCTGGCCTGCCGTTTCGACAACGTGGAGGCCAGTCTGGTGATCCGTGGCAGTGCGCTGAAGCCGTCCGACGACAGCCCATTCGTCAACCAGATCTTCAACCCCTCCTTCACCGATACCATCTTCAACCACAGCGAAGCGCGGCGAGACGCGTTGTTCACCGAATTCCGCAACACCAACTACTCCGTCGTCGACACGGACCTGATCGAAACCATTTTCCAGCGCATGTACCAGCAGAAGGTTCGGGGCGAGGAGCGTCATCATTTGCTCACCAACCGCGAAGTGGTGCATGCCGAAGTCGGCGCCGCGGGTATCGAGCTGTTCCTGCAGGACTCGGCTCTTGACCAGACTCACAGCGCGTCCTTCGACATCGTGGTGCTGGCCACCGGTTACCGCCGCGACTATCACCTCGAGCTCCTGGCCGGTCTCGGGGAACACATCCAGGGCGTGACCGTCGACCGCGATTACCGCCTGGCGCTGCGGGCGGGCAGCGAAGCGGGCATCTTCCTTCAGGGTTGCTGCGAGGACAGCCATGGGTTGAGCGACACACTGCTGTCGGTGTTGGCCGTGCGCTCCCAGGAAGTGGTGGAGTCGATCTTTGCCGAGTACGAGCAACCCTGTTCCAACCGACCGACGCAGCCCCATGAGCGCGTGGCGCTGAAGCTGGCGCGCTAGACCGTCACGACGGTGGCCGAGGACGGCCACCCAATCCCTTTTCACGACCTTGCGGGAGGCCTGTTCGGCCTTCCGTGGGTTGATGCTTGCCGAAACAAATAGGTGAACGCATGAAATCCATACGCGATCAGGCCGCGCATTATCCCGAACTGGTGGGCTTTTACGCGCAGCACCAGCCGGACCGGATTGCCCTTCGACACATCGTCCACGAAGACCAGCCCCCGCTACTGACGAGCTATGCGCAACTGGATGAGCGGGCGCGCGCCGTTGCAGGCATGTTGCAGCATCACTTGGGGGCCCAGGGCGGCGAGCGTTGTGTGCTGATCCTGCCGACGAGCGCTGATTACGCGGCGGCGTTTCTCGGCTGCCTCTACGCGAATGTCGTTGCCGTGCCCGCCTTCGCCCCCGAGTACAACCGCCAGACCCACCTGGACCGCCTGACCGGCATTCTCCAGGATGCCGCGCCTGGCGTGGTGCTCGGCCGTCGCGAAGACTTGGATAAATTCCAGCACCTGCTGCAACCCTTCATGCCCGCCCATGGGCGTTTTGTGGCCGTCGAAGAGGTCGGCGGCTGGGAAGGGCGGTTCCAGCCCGCGCTGATCGACACTGCGTCGTTGGCTTTTCTGCAGTACACCTCGGGTTCGACCAGTGCCCCGAAAGGCGTGATGGTGTCCCACGACAACCTGATGGCCAACGAGATCGCCATGGCCCGCCATTTCGTCAGCGATGCGGCGTCGGAAAGCTGGGTCAGTTGGCTGCCGCTGTACCACGACATGGGCCTGATGTGCGGCCTGCTGCTGCCGCTGTATTACGGCGGCACCTTGACGTTGATGTCGCCGAATTACTTCCTCGGGCGTCCCGCGCGCTGGCTGGAAGCGATGAGCCAGTACAACGGCACCTTCTCCGGCGGCCCGGATTTCGCGTACCGCCTGTGCGTCGAGCGCATCAAACCGAGTGCGGTAAAGCAGCTAAGGCTGGACAACTGGAGCCTGGCGTTCTCTGGCTCCGAGCCGATTCGTATCGCCACGCTGGACGCTTTCAGCGAGCATTTCGCTGCGGCAGGTTTCGACCGTCGCGCCTTGACCCCCAGTTATGGGCTGGCTGAAGCGACGTTGTACGTCAGCGCCGCCCACCGCGACGCGCCGTTCGGCATCAAACGCTTCGACGGCAGCCAGCTCGCCGCAGGCGACGCCGACGAGGCATTGTTCGCCAATCAAAACTCCACAAGTCGCCTGCCGGGTTGTGGCTGGTGCCGCCCGGATCACGACCTGCGCATCGTCGATCCGGCGAGCCAGCAAGTGCTGCAACCTGGCCAGGTCGGTGAGATCTGGATCGCCGGTCCAAGCGTCGCTCAGGGCTATTGGCAGAACGCCGAAGCCACGGCCCAGACGTTCGTTGAAGAAGACGGCAAGCGCTGGCTGCGCAGCGGCGACCTGGGCATCGCCAGCGACGGCGAGCTGTTCATCACCGGCCGCCTGAAGGACTTGATCATCCTCAACGGTCAGAACCTTTACCCGCAAGACATCGAGCAGTCGCTGGAAAAGCGCGTCGAGCTGCTGCGTCGCGGGCGCATCGCCGCCTTCCCAGTGACCGACGAGCAGGGCGCCGAAGGGGTGGGCCTGGCGCTGGAAATCAGCCGCAACGTACGTCGCTTGATGAAGCCCCAGATGATCTGCGAAGCCGTGCGCGATGCGGTCACCGAGCTGTTTCTGGTGGCGCCGAAAGTCATGGTGCTGCTGGAGCCTGGCGCGCTGCCGCGTACCACCAGCGGTAAGCTGCAACGCTCGGCGTGTCGCGTTGGCTGGCAGAACGGCAGCCTCGACAGTTTTGCGATTTGGCAGGACGGTCACTTGCTGGATGCCGGAGGGGCCGGCAGCACCGTCGACGCTGCACCGCTGATGCCGGAAGTCGTGGCAGCCTGGCGCGAAGTGCTAGGTAAGGACGGCTTGCAAGCCAGTGATCATTTCTTCGCCCGTGGCGGCGATTCGGTCAGCGTGGTGCAAGTGCTGTCCCGTCTCAACCGCGAGCTGGGCCTGAAGCTCGAGCCGGCTCACCTGTTCGAACATCCGACCCTCGGTGCCTTCAATGCCCATGTTGCCAGCCTGGGGCCAGGCGCTGACCGTCCGACTGCCGTGGCGCGGATTGCTCGCGACAGCGCACCCGAGCAATCCTTCGCTCAGCAACGCCTGTGGTTCCTGGCGCAACTGGAACCCGACAGCAGCGCCTATCACCTGTGCGGGCAAGTGAGCCTGAGTGGCGCCGTGGATGACGTCGCCCTGCAACGCAGCTTCGACGATCTCGCCGCCCGTCACGAAAGCCTGCGCACCACCTTCGCCATCGATGCCAATGAAGTGCTGGTGCAGCGTATTCATGCCCCTCAGCCGGTGTTCATCGAACAGCATGACCTGAGCCTGCATGCTCAGCCGTTGCGGGCCTTGGGCGAATTGGCCAAGACCGCCGTCGAGCAACCCATGGACCTGCAAACCGGGCCGCTGTGGCGTGTGTTGAGCGTGCGTCTGGGTGAGCACCAGCGGCAACTGGTGCTGGTCCTGCACCACATCATCTCGGACGGTTGGTCGGTGCAGGTCATCCTCAAAGAGCTGGCGGCGTTGTACAACGCTCATGTTCAGGGCCGCAGTCCGGAACTGGCGCCGTTGCCGATCCAGTACGCCGATTTCGCCGCCTGGCAGCGCAACCGTCTGGCCGATGGCGAGGGCGAGCGTCAACTCAGCTACTGGCGTGCCCGTCTGGGCGCTACCCACCCCGTGCTGACCCTGCCTGCCGATCGTCCGCGCCCGGCGCAACAAAGCCATCGCGGCGCCCGCTATGCCATTGCGTTCGACGCTGAGCTGAGTCAGGGCCTGCGCGACCTCGCCAGCCAGCACGGCGCGACCCTGTTCATGGTCATGCTCGCGGCCTTCAAGGCGCTGCTGCACCGCTACACCAGCCAGACCGACCTGCGGGTGGGCGTGCCGGTGGCAGGGCGAACGTGCGCCGAAGCCGAGGGCTTGATCGGCTTGTTCGTCAACACCCTGGTGCTACGCACCGAAATCTCGCCCCTGCACGCCTTCAGCGCCTTGATCGAAGCGGTCAAACACGTGGCCCTGGGCGCGCAGAACCACCAGGATTTGCCGTTCGAACAGGTGGTGGAGGCGCTGGGCGTTTCCCGCAACCTCAGCCACAACCCGCTGTGCCAAGTGAAATTCACCCAACAGTTCCCGCTGCCGCAGAACGTCGACATGGGCGGTCTGCGCATGGACGTCAACCAGTTGGATGATTTCTCCGCGCACTTCGACCTGGGGCTGGACATCACCGACACCGCCGAAGGCATTCAAGCGGTGTTCACCTATGCCTGTGACCTGTTCGACGAGCCACGTATTGCCGGTTTCGCCGCGGATTTGCTGCGCATCTGTGCGCAGGTGGTGGCTCAGCCGACCGCACCGCTGGCGGACTTGCGGGTCGCTGCCGTGCCGTCGCGACTGGACGCCGAAGCGGTGCCGTTCCCGGCCAGCGACGTGTTGAGCCTGTGGGACGCCAGCGTGCTTGCGCAGCCGGCACGTCAGGCTCTGCGCTGTGAAGAACAGCACATCGATTTCGCTAAGGCGGACGCCGATGCCAATCGTCTGGCACAGCATCTGCGTCAGGCGGGTGTGGGCGTTGAAAGCCGCGTCGGCCTGTTGCTGGAACGCTCGGTCGAGTTCGTCGTCGGCGTGCTCGCCGTCCTCAAAGCGGGCGCGGCTTACGTGCCATTGGACCCGAAGTGGCCCGCAGAACGTCAGGCCTTCGTGCTGGCGGACAGCGGGGCGCGCTGGTTGATCAGCGACGCCGCAACACCCGCGGACTTCAAGGGTGAAGTCATTGCGGTCGACGCGACTGCGCAATGGCGCTCGCAACCGGCAATCGCACTGAACCTGCGTCCGCACCCTGAGCAGGCGGCTTACCTGGTTTACACCTCGGGCACCAGCGGCACGCCGAAAGGGGTGGTGATCAGCCATGGCGCATTGGCCGATTACGTCCAGGGTGTGCTCGCACGCTTGGCGTTTGCAGCCGATGCGAGTATGGCGATGGTCTCCACCGTGGGCGCCGATTTGGGCCACACCGTGCTGTTTGGTGCGCTGTGTTCGGCGCGCACGCTGCACCTCATCAGCCCGGAGCGCGCCCAGGACGCCGACCGATTCGCGGCCTACATGGCTGAGCACAAGGTGGGCGTGCTGAAGATCGTACCGACGCACCTCGGTGGCCTGCTGCAAGCGACGCGTGCCGCTGATGTGCTGCCTGAGCATGCGCTGATCCTGGGCGGTGACGCGTTGCCATGGGAGCTGGTGGCGCAGATCAAGCGCCTCAAGCCCGTGTGCCGCGTCATCAACCACTATGGCCCCACCGAGACCACCGTCGGCGTGCTCAGCAACGAGATGTCCACGGCGCTGCCGACCCGTGAAAACGCCCCCATTGGCCGGCCGCTGCCCAACGCCTCGGCGTGGATTCTCAATGAGTGGCTGGAACCGGTGGTGCAGGGCGACATCGGGGAGTTGTACATCGGCGGCCCTGGCCTTGCCCGCGGTTATCACGACCGACCGGCTTTGACGGCAGCGGCGTTCATCCCCGACCCGAACGGCGACGGCGCTCGCCTGTACCGCAGCGGCGACCGGGCTCGCCTTCTGGCCGACGGGCAGATTCAGTTCCTCGGCCGCGCTGACGATCAGGTCAAAGTGCGCGGCTATCGTGTGGCGCTGGGAGAGATCGCTCAGCGCCTGCGTCAGCTCGGTGGCCTGCGCGATGCTCATGTGCGGGTGGATGACCGTGGTCAATTGATCGCGTACGCACTGATCGCCCAGGGTTCGACGGTCGATGGAGAAGCCTTGCGTGCGCAACTGGCTGACAGCCTGCCGGACTACATGGTGCCGAGCCACGTCCTGACGCTGGAGGCGTTTCCGGTCACGGCCAACGGCAAGCTTGACCACGCCGCGCTTCCCGCCCCCCAGGCAGTGTCGCCACAGTTCGAAGCGCCCCATGAGGGCGTTGAAGCTACCCTTGCCGCGTTGTGGGAAAAGGCGCTGAACGTCGAGGCCGTCGGGCGGCATGACAACTTCTTCTCGTTGGGGGGCGACTCGATCCTCAGCTTGCAGATCATCGCGCGTGCCCGTCGTCAGGGCATCCGCCTGACGCCCAAGCAATTGTTCGAGAAACAGACCATCGCCGAGCTGGCGCAGGTCGCTGTGGTCGCAGAAACCAAGCCCGCTGCTGCGCCGGTTGTCGCACCGGTCGCGCCCCGCGATTTCGCCTTGACGCCAATTCAGGCGCGGTTCTTTGCGTTGCCGGTGGCCCAGCGCTCCCACTGGAACCAGTCGCTGTTGCTCAACCTGCCGAACGCACTGGACAACGCGCGGTTGCGGCAGGCCCTCGACGCATTGCTCGCGCAACACGACAGCCTGCGCTTGAGCTTCCACCAGGGTGACGATGGCCAATGGTTGCAACGTTATCGCGAGACCGAGAACGTCGAGCGGCTGCTGTGGACCTGCGAGTTGACCCGCGAAGAAGACCTCGCGTCGCTGAGCGATGAAGCCCAACGCAGCCTCAACATCGAGACCGGGCCGTTGCTGCGGGTGGTGCATGCGCGCCTGCCGTCGGGCGAAGGCCGTTTGTTGCTGGCGATTCACCACCTGGTTGTCGATGGCGTGTCGTGGCGCGTGTTGCTGGAGGATCTGCACCACGCTTACAGCCGTCTTGTCGCCGGGCAAAACGTGGCGCTGGCCGAGAAAACCGCGAGCTTCCAGAACTGGTCGCAGGCCCTCCAAGACCTGGCACGCAGCCCGGCCCTGGCCGCTCAATTGCCGCACTGGCAACGCTACACCGCGGACGATGCCTGCCTGCCAGGGGACAGTTCCGTTCAAAGCCTGATCGGCGCGGGCGAAAGCGTCAGCCTGACCCTCGATACGCACGACACGCGTCGTCTGCTCAGTGAAGCGCCCGCGGCTTACCGCACCCGCATTGACGATCTGCTGCTGGCCGCGCTGTCCCAGGCGCTGTCGCAGTGGACCGGGCGCCGTCGACATGTCATCAGCCTGGAAGGCCACGGCCGCGAGGAGGTCTTTGGCGATGGTGCAAGCCCGCTGGATCTGAGCCGCAGTGTCGGGTGGTTCACCAGCCTGTACCCACTGGCACTGGAAGCCAGCGACGACGCCATCACCACGCTGAAAGCGGTCAAAGAGGCCGTACGCGCCGTGCCGGAAAAAGGCCTGGGCTACGGTGTTCTCAAATACCTGTCCAAAGCCGACCTGCCCGAACTGGTGGGGCAGGGGGTGACGTTCAACTACTTGGGCCGTTTCGATGAGGCCGAGGGTGCGCTGTTCTCGCTGTCCAGCCAGACACCGAACAATCTGCGCGACCCGCAAGGTCCCCTGGCCAACGCGCTGGCGATCGATGGCCAGGTGCGCGACGGCCAGTTGCACTTGGATTGGACCTTCAGCAGCGCGCGCTTTGGCCGCGAAAGCATCGAACAACTGGTAGCGCTGTACCGCGAGCAACTGGTGCACCTGATTGCCCATTGCTGCGATGAACGGAACGCCGGTCTGACGCCTTCGGACTTCCCGCTGGCCGGTCTGAATCAGGCACAACTGGACGCGCTGGCGATCCCGGCGCGGGAGATCGAAGACATCCTGCCGCTGGCCCCGATGCAGCAGGGCATTCTGCTGCACAGCCTGCTGGAGCGCGGCAACGGCATCTACCTGATGCAAGACCAGTATGAGGTTGGCAGCACGGTGGATTTCGAGGCATTCAAGTTCGCCTGGCAGCAGGTGGTGCAGCGTCATCCGGCCTTGCGCAGCGCATTCCATGGTCTGGAAAGCGGTGTGCAGCGCCAGGTGGTCATGCGCCGCGTGCCGTCCCCGGCACAACTGATCGACCTCAGCCACCTGTCCCGCGAAGCCGCTGAGGCCGAACTGGACGAGGTGTTGGCCGCCGAGCGCGAGCAAGGCTTCGATTTTGCCCGCGCACCGCTACTGCGCCTGCGGTTGGTGAAGTTCGGCGAGGCGGATTACCGCATCGTGCAGAGCCACCACCACGCCCTGATCGACGCCTGGTGCCGGGGCCTGATGCTCACCGAGTTCTTCGCCCACTACCGGGCGTTCCTCGACGGCCGCCACGTCAGTCTGCCTGTCGCACGTCCCTATCGCGACTTCCTCGCCTGGCTCGCCGAGCAGGACGAAGCGGTCAGCCGGGATTACTGGCGCCAGGCGCTGGCCGGGTTCACCGAGGTCACGCCGTTGCCGTATCGCCACAGCCCTCACGGTGAGCCGCAAATGCGCGACGTGACCCTGGCGCTTGGCAATGCGCAAACCGCGAAACTGGCCGATCAGGCCCGGCAACATCGCCTGACCGCCAACACCTTCGTGCAGGCGGCCTGGGCTTTGCTGTTGATGCGCCATGCCGACCGCGAAGAAGTGCTGTTCGGCGTCACGGTCGCTGGTCGTCCGACCGAACTGGAGGGCATCGAAGGCGCGCTGGGCCTGTTCATCAACACGCTGCCGCTGCGGGTTCAGCGTCCGAGCATGGGCACCTCGGCGCTGGAGTTGCTCAACGCATTGCAGGCACAGAACGCCGAGATGCGTCAGCACGAACACATGTCGCTGGCGGACATCCAGTTGTTGGCCGACACCCCCCGTGGCCAGCCGCTGTTCGACAGCCTGTTCGTCTTTGAAAACGTTCCGTTGGGCGCCGAGGTTCAGCAGGCCGTGAACGAATACCGGATCAACCCGCTGGCCAACCGCACCCACACCAACTACCCGTTGACCGTGGTGCTGCTGCCAGGCGAATCGCTGCAATTGCAGCTGACCTACGACACCCGTCACTTCAACGACGCCGACATGACGACGCTGGTGGGGCATTTCCGCCGCCTGCTGTCGCAACTGATCGACAACCCGCAGCAGACCCTCGACCAACTGCAAGTCCTGGAGCAGGCCGAGCGCGCGCAATTGCTGGGCTACGGTGAAGGGCCAGTGCAGAGGCACTGGTATGAGATCAGTTACCTGGAGCGTTTCGAGTCCCGCGTGCAGGCGCATCCGTCGCGGGAGGTCGCGCGTTGCCAGGGCCAGACCCTGAGTTACGACCAGTTGAATCGCCACGCCAACCGCATCGGCCACGGCCTGATGGCAGCGGGTGTGCAGGGCGATGACGTGGTGGCGCTGTTCGCGCCGCGTGGCTTGCCGCTGCTGAGCATGATCATCGGCGCGTTCAAAGCCGGTGCTGCCTACCTTGCGCTGGATGATCGCCACCCGGCCGGGCGCAGCGCGCGGATGTTGGTGAGCAGCGCGGCGCCCGTGTTGCTGACACCACGGGACTGCCTCGCTCAGGTCGAAGCAATTCTTCAAGGGGTCGAGACCAACAAACCGCGACTGCTGATTCTGGAAGAGCTGTTGGCGACCGGCCGTGATGACAATCCGGGCCGCTACGCCAGCGCCGAACAATTGGCTTACGTCATCTACACCTCCGGCTCCACGGGCGAGCCGAAAGGGGTGATGGTCAACCAGCGCGGCATGCTCAACAACCAGATGTCGAAGCTGCCGTACTTGCGCCTGGGTGAGGGCGACGTGATCGCTCAGACCGCCGCCACCGGATTCGACATTTCGGTGTGGCAATTCCTCACGGCGCCGCTGTTTGGAGGCCGTGTGGAAATCCTGCCGGACGTGGTGGTGCACGACCCGCAACGCCTCTTGGAAGAAGTGGTGGCCAATCAGGTCAGTGTGTTGGAGTGCGTGCCGGCGGTGATCGACGGCATGCTCGCCGTGGCGCCGCACAGGCTCGACGCGCTGCGCTGGCTGCTGCCGACCGGGGAGGCGCTGACGGTGGACCTGGCCGCCCGCTGGTTCAACCGCTACCCCAATGTGCCGTTGGTCAACGCCTACGGCCCGGCGGAATGTGCCGACGACGTGGCGCTGCACACCCTGACCGCCGCGCCGGCTGCCAAAGCCAACATGCCGATTGGTCGCCCGACCGACAACAACCGCCTCTACGTGCTGGATTCCAGCCTGCAACTGGCAGCACCGGGGGTGGTGGGCGAGCTGTACATCGGTGGGGTCGGGGTAGGGCGGGGCTACGCAGCGCGTCCGGGCCTGACCGCGGAACGCTTCCTGCCGGATCCGTTTGGCGAGCCGGGCGCACGCCTGTACCGCAGCGGCGACCTGGCCCGCTGGAACGCCGAGGGTGCGCTGGAGTACGTCGGTCGTGCCGACTTCCAGGTGAAGATCCGCGGCCAGCGCATCGAGCTGGGCGAAATCGAAAACGTGCTGCTGGCGCAACCGTCGGTGCGCGACGCCGTGGTCAGCGCGCAACCCACCCCCCACGGCCCGCAATTGGTGGCCTATGTGGTTGCCGAGGCTCAGCACGCGCTGTCCACCGATGTGCTCAAGACCGCGCTGGGTCAAGAACTGCCTGCGTTCATGGTCCCGGCCCACGTCATGCTGCTGGAGCGCTTGCCGCGCAACGCCAACGGCAAGCTGGACCGCAAGGCCTTGCCTGCGCCAACCGTACAGGCGCGCCATTTCGAAGCGCCACAGGGTGAGCGCGAGGAAATCCTCGCCGAACTCTGGCAGAGCCTGCTGAGCGTCGAGCGGGTCGGTCGCGACGACAACTTCTTTGAACTGGGCGGGCACTCGCTGCTGGCGACACGGCTGTTGTCGCGCATTCGCGAGCGCCTGGGCGTGAGCATTCCGTTGGCGCAAGCCTTCGAGGCCACCACCGTCGCCGCACAGGCCGCCCTGATCGACACCTTGCAGGGTCAGACCCTGACGCTCGACCGCCTCGATGCGCTGGACGAGTTAATGAATGAGCTGGAGGAAAGCAACTGATGTCGCAACCGAGCATGACTTCGCACAGCAAGCTGCTGGCACTGGCCACCCGCTTCCTCAGCCTCAGCGCGGCGCAGCGCCGGGTGTTTCTGGGCAAGTTGCGTGAGCAGGGGCTGGACGCGTCGGCGTTGCCGATCCCCTCCGGCGTGGCAGACGAGCGCAGTCCGACCTCTTTTTCTCAGCAGCGTCTGTGGTTCCTTGAGCAGCTGGAACCGGGCAACAGCACCTATCACCTGCCGGGCGCGCTGCGCCTGAAGGGCACGCTGGACGTGGCCGCCGTGCAACGGGCATTTGCCCGTGTCGCCGAGCGTCATGCCAGCCTGCGCACGGTGTTCGACAGCGCCGAAGACGGCACGCCGCAGCAGGTGGTTCTGGCGTCCCAGGCGATGCCGTTCGAACAATTGAGCGCCGCCGATGACGCTGAGCAGCAACGCCTGGCCGATGAGTTCGCCCGTCGCCCGTTCGACCTCGCCCAAGGCCCGCTGTGGCGGGTGGCGCTGGTCAAACGAAGCGAAGACGAACATGTGTTGCTGGTCTGCCTGCACCACATCATCGCCGACGGTTGGTCGATTCAGGTGCTGTTGCTGGACTTCGTCCAGGCCTACCGGGCCGCGCTGCAGGGCGATGATTCGCCGCTCCCGGCGCTGCCGCTGAACTATGCGGATGTGGCCCTGTGGCAACGCGCGTGTCTGGAAGCCGGCGAGGGCGACCGCCAATTGGAGTACTGGAAACAGCAACTGGGCGACGAGCCGCCCGTGCTGGAATTGCCCGCTGACCGCCCGCGCCCTGCACGACAGAGCTATCGCGGCGCGCGCCTGCCGTTCAGCTTCGACGACGCGCTGTCTGCCCGCCTGCGCGAGGTGGCGAAACAGCGTGGCGTGACCCTGTTCACCGTGATGCTCGCTGCCTATCAAGTGTTGCTGCAGCGCCTCAGCGGCCAGACCGACCTGCGCATTGGTGTGCCGATTGCCGGGCGTCAACGCGCTGAAACCGAAGGGCTGATTGGCTTCTTCGTCAACACCCAGATTCTGCGTGGCGAGGTCACGGCCGACGCCACCTTCAACCAGATCATCGACGCCGTGCGCTTGACCTCCCAAGGCGCGCAGGCTCATCAGGACCTGCCGTTCGAGCAACTGGTGGACGCCCTGGCCCCTGAGCGTAGCCTGAGCCATAACCCGCTGTTTCAGGTGCTCTATAACCATCAGCAGCGCCAGGACGAAGCGCTGCAATTGATGCCCGGCCTGAGCGCGACCCTCATTCCGCTGGACAGCGGCAGCGCACAGTTCGACCTGGCGCTGCACACCTGGGAAAACGCCGCCGGTGAGCTGGCAGGCAACTGGAACTACGCCACTGACCTGTTCGACCCCAGCAGCATCGAGCGCCTGCACGGGCACTTCGTGCAGTTGTTCGCGCAATTGCTGGAGCAGCCCGACGCGGCGATTGGCGACTTCGACGTGCTGGATGTGAAGGACCGTGCGCAGTTGGCCTTGGTCAACGACACGAGTCGTGAATGGTCGGCTGAAACGCCGGTCGTGCATCGCCATTTTGAGCGCTTCGCCGCGCTGCATCCTGCGCGTGAAGCCTTGCGCTGTGGCGATCAGGTGTTGAGTTATCAGCAACTGGACCAACGTGCCAACCAACTCGCGCATTACCTTCGTGCTCAAGGTGTGGGCCGTGAATCGCTGGTCGGTGTGGCAACGCTGCGCTCCGTGGAAATGGTCGTGGCCTTGTACGCGGTAGTGAAGGCGGGCGCTGCGTACGTGCCGCTGGACCCGGAATACCCGGTGGACCGCTTGCGCTACATGCTCGAAGACGCCGGGATTGGTTTGCTGTTGAGTCACGATCCAGTAATCGATGACCTGCCTGTTGTCGACGGCTTGCAGGTGCTGAACCTGGATCGTCTGGCACTGGACGATCAGCCCGTCACCGCGCCGGTTGTCGAGATTCATCCTGAACAACTGGCCTACATGATCTACACCTCCGGTTCGACCGGGAAGCCGAAGGGCGCAGGCAACACCCACGCCGCGTTGCTCAATCGGCTCGCTTGGATGCAGGACGCCTATCAACTCGATGCCACCGACGCCGTGCTGCAAAAAACTCCGTTCAGCTTTGACGTCTCAGTGTGGGAGTTCTTCTGGCCGTTGATGGTCGGGGCGCGTCTGGTCATGGCCCAGCCGGGGGATCATCGCGACCCTGCGCTGCTGACCGCGTTGATCGAACGACACAAGATCACCACGCTGCACTTCGTACCGTCGATGCTCGCCGCGTTCATGGCCCAGGACGACCTCTCTGGCTGCGCCTCGCTGAAACGCATCGTCTGCTCTGGCGAAGCCCTGCCTGCGGACCTTGCACGGGACACCTTGCAGCGCCTGCCGAACGCCGGGCTGTTCAACCTCTATGGCCCGACTGAAGCCGCCATCGACGTCACCCACTGGACGTGCGTCAATGAGCCAGGTGCGTCGGTGCCGATTGGTCGTCCGATTGCCAACCTGCAAATCCACATCCTCGACAGCCGCTTGAACCCGCAGCCGATTGGCGTGCCGGGCGAGCTGTACATCGGCGGCGCCGGGCTGGCTCGCGGCTACCATCAACGCCCCGGCCTGACCGCCGAGCGCTTCGTGGCCAGCCCGTTCGGCCACGGCGAGCGCCTGTACCGCACGGGCGATCTGGCCCGCTGGCGGGCAGACGGCGCCGTGGAATACCTGGGCCGTCTCGACCATCAGATCAAACTGCGCGGCTTGCGGGTGGAAATCGGCGAGATCGAATCGGCGTTGCTGGATCACCCTGCGGTCAACGAGGCCGTGGTCGTGGCCCGCCAACTCGCCACCGGCATGCAATTGGTCGGCTATCTGGTTGCCGAGGCGTTTGACGAAGAGCAACTGCGCACCCAACTCAAACAACGCCTGCCGGACTACATGGTACCGGCGCATCTGGTGATGCTGGACAAATTCCCGTTGTCGGCCAACGGCAAACTGGACCGCAAGGCCTTGCCCGAGCCCCAGGTGCAGCAGCGGGACTTCGAAGCGCCGCTGGACGGGGTCGAAAGCGAACTGGCCGCCCTGTGGCAAGACTTGCTCGGCGTTGAGCAGATCGGTCGGCAAGACAACTTCTTTGCGCTGGGCGGCGATTCCATCCTCAGCCTGCAAATCATTTCCCGTGCGAAGAAACGCGGGATTCAACTGTCGCCTCGGCAGATGTTCGAGCGCCAGACCATTGCTGAGCTGGCGCAGGTCGCTCAGGTGGTCAATCGTGATGAAGCCGCTGCGCTGGCGCGTATCGAACTCAACCGCGACATTCCGCTGACGCCGATCCAGCACTGGTTTTTCGAACAACCGATGCGTCGTCGCAGCCATTGGAACCAGTCGTTGCTGTTGACCCCGAGCGAGGCGTTGGAAGCCGCCGCACTGGCGCAGGCCTTGCAAGCGCTGGTCACGCATCATGATACGCTGCGCATGGCTTTCGTGCGGCAGGACAACGGCCATTGGCAGCAGCGCTATCGCGCCGACGAAAGCGCCGATCGCCTGCTGTGGCAGCGTGAGATCGACGCGGCCCAGCTCACTCACGCCTGCAACGAGGCGCAAGCCAGCCTCGATCTCAAAGACGGCCCGCTGCTGCGCGCGGTGCACTTCAAGCTGGCAGGCGGCAGTGAGCGGCTGCTGCTGGTGGTGCATCACTTGGTGGTGGACGGGGTGTCGTGGCGCGTGCTGCTGGAAGACCTGCACAACGCCTACGTTCAGGCGCAGGCAGGTTTGACTGTCGACCTGGGCGAGAAGGGCCTCTCGTTCCAGCGTTGGGCCAACCGTCTGCTGGACTTCGCCTACAGCGACGCGGTGTTGGCGCAAGCCGATTACTGGCGCAGCCTGCCTGTCGCGCCGCCATTGCCTTGCGTCAACCCTCAAGGCACATCGCAGCAAGGCGGGGTGCAGCAATTGGGGTTGCACGTGGATGCCGAACGTACGCAAGCGTTGCTCAACGAGGCCCCGACGGCGTACCGCACCCAGATCAACGACCTGCTGCTGACCGCATTGGCCCGCGCGCTGAAGCAGTGGAGCGGCGAACCCCGTGCATTGATCGCACTGGAAGGCCATGGCCGCGAGGACCTGTTCGCTGGCTTGGATGCGGCGCGCACCGTGGGTTGGTTCACCAGTCTGTACCCGGTCAGCCTGTACGCCGACGACGACCTCGACACCGCCCTCAAACACACCAAGGAGACCCTGCGCGCTGTACCTCATGGCGGGCTGGGCTACGGCCTGCTGCGCCATCTGCGCGGCGAAGCGCTCCCTGTGCTGGAAGGCTGTGTGCTGTTCAACTACATGGGCCGCGTGCAGAACAGCAGTGGTCTGTTTCACCTGGCGACCGAAAGCAGCGGCGATCAGCGTGCCGCCGATGCACCCCTGGCCTGCGAGTTGTCCATCGATGCCCAAGTGCGTGACGGCCAGTTCAGCCTGACCTGCAGCTACAGCGGCGAACGTCACGAAGCGGCGTCCATTCAACGCCTGCTGGACGCCTACGCCGATGCGCTGGACGCCGTCATCGCTCATTGCCGTACCCGGTCGGCGGTCACCCCGTCGGACTTCCCGTCGCTGAGCGTGACCCAGGCGCAGCTGGACGCATTGCCGGTTGCCGCCCGCGACATTGAGCAGCTTTACCCGCTGACGCCGATGCAACAGGGCCTGCTGTTCCACAGCGAGCTGGCGGACAGCCAAGGTGCCGACGATGCCCGCGACCTGTACATCAATCAGGTTGCGCTGGACATCGACCACCTGCCGCTGGCCCGCTTCAAGGCCGCATGGACCGCCGCCGTGCAGCGTCATCCGATCCTGCGCGCCTCGTTCCTGCGCCTGAGCGGCACTCAGCAACCGGTGCAATTGATTCGTCGCGATGCGGCGTTGCAGGTGCGCGAACTGGACCTGCGCCACAGCGATCAAGCCCTGGCCGATGTGCTGGCCGCTGAGCGGGAAACGCCGTTCAGCCTGCACGACGCGCCGCTGATGCGGGTGTTGCTGGTGCGCCAGAGCGAGACCTTGTGGAAACTGGTCTGGACCTTCCACCACATCCTGCTCGATGGCTGGAGCAGTGCGGCGGTGCTGGGTGAAGTGATTCAGGCAGCGATGTCGGACGTCGCGCCGATGCCTGCCGGGCATTACGGCGATTACGTCGAATGGCTGCTGAGCCGCGATGCCGAACAAAGCGCGAACTTCTGGCAACGCCATTTGGCCGGTTTCGAGCAGCCGACTTTGATGGCCACCGCGTTGACGGCGCCCCTATCAGCCACTGGCGAGCCGCTGCCGAGGCAAGTGCTGGTCAAGTCGATGGACCTGGACAGCGCACTGCTCAACAGCGCGGCACGCCGTCAGCGCGTGACCGTGAACACCTTGATTCAGGCGGTGTGGGTGCTGCTGTTGCAGCGCTACACCGGGCAGAAACGCGTGGCCTTCGGTGCGACGGTATCTGGCCGTTCGGCGCAGGTGCCGGGCATCGAGCGCATGCTCGGCCTGTTCATCAACACCTTGCCGCTGGTGCAGGCGCCGGACGCCCAGCAGAAGGTCGGCGACTGGCTCAACGACCTGCAAGCCCACAACCTGGAGCTGCGCGAACACGAACACACGCCGCTGTTCGAGGCCCAGCGCTACGCCGGGCACGCCGGGCGTGACCTGTTCGACAGCCTCGTGGTGTTCGAAAACTACCCGGTAGACGACGTGCTCCGCGAAAGACACGTTGGAGGTGTCAACCTGGGCTCGGTCGAACTGAGCGACAAGACGCACTATCCGTTGAGCCTGGCCGTGGTCGCGGGTGAAAACGCCCATATCCACGTCAACTACCACAGCAACGTGTTCAGCGCCGGGCAGATCGAACGCCTGTGCGGCCACTTCCAGGCGCTGCTGGACGGCCTCTGCCGCTTCCCCGAGGCGCGCATCGGCGAGCTGTCGATGCTGACTGAGCAGGACCTTTGCGAGATTCACACCTGGAACCGCCCACCGTTCTCGCCGTACGTGGATCGCCCGATTCACGAACTGATCGCCGATCACGCCCGCTTGCGTCCGGAGGCGATTGCCCTGGTGCATGGCGAACAGCGCCTGACCTTCGCCGAGTTCGACCGGCGCGCCAACCAACTCGCTCATGCGTTGCGCGCCCGTGGCATCGGCACCGAGGTGCGGGTGGCGATCGCCATGGAGCGCGGTATCGATCTGTGGCTTTCGTTCATGGCGGTGTTGAAAGCCGGTGGTGCGTACATTCCGCTGGACCCGGATTACCCGACCGAACGCCTGCGCTACATGCTCGAAGACGGTGGCGTGAAGCTGCTGATCTCCCACGATGCGGCGTTGAATCGCGTACCGGTGGGTGACGTGCCGTTGCTCAATCTGGATCAGCTGGATGTGTCCAACGAACCGGTCACAGCGCCGAATGTGGTGATCCATCCGCAGCAA
>NZ_JAOCEA010000024.1:0-76789 GCF_029841165.1 Pseudomonas sp. GD03842
GGGGGTTTCCACGGCGACATCGTAGACGCGGGAGGTGAGGATTTTGCGGGCGTAATGATTCAGCAAATCGCTGCTGACCGGACGGTGGACGAGCAACGGATTCATCGTGTGGTTCCCGTCGTATGCGCGGCGAAAAGCTGATTCGAGAAAGCGGTGAGCGAAGGGCGGATGCTGATCATGTCTGACTCCTTGGTTCGAGGTCTTGGGCCCGGGAGACAGAAAGAAAAAACCCGCCTCAAGGGCGGGTTCGGTGCAAGCGTCGGCTAACCCGCCATGACTGGAATGGCGGTAATAATTCGGCTGACGGCGTGCAGGAATGCGTTCATGGAGCGAAGACTAGGGTGAGCGAGACGCAGCCGTCAAGCGCCATTTGGCGACATCGTGCCCGCTTGCCTCCGACGATTGTTCAAGAAGCTTTCATGTTTCGTTCATCGGGGCACTTTAGGCTGATGCCTGTGGTCAGTGAAACCAGTCGCTGAACACGACCGCCAAGCACCGAAACGCATAGAACTGCCACGAGGGCATGAGCAATGGACGATTATCAGGAAGAACTGCTGGAGTATCAGGCGTACGAACTCGACCCGCTCGAACCTGCCGATGATGCGACAGAGCTGTAGGCAACAGCGATCGATTTGATCAGTCCGAATGACGTTGGCTACGGCGAAACTCTCCGGGAGTCTGACCGTTCCAGCGTTTGAAGGCCCGCTGAAACGCCTCGGCCGAGGCGAAGCCCAACAAGTAGGCTATTTCACCGAATGCCAGTTCCGTGTCGCGGATGTACGTCACGGCCAAATCCCGGCGCGTGTCATTGAGGATCGCACCAAAGCGCGTCCCTTCGTCGGCCAGTCGTCGCCGTAACGTCCAGGTCGGCAGCCTCAACCGCACCGCGACTTCCTGCAGGTCCGGCTCTCGCCCTCCGCTCAGCAAAGGCCCGAGGAGCTGAGTGATGCGCTCGCGCAGCGTGCGTGTGCGGGTCATGTGTTCCAGTTCCCGTTCGCACAGTTGCACCAGATGCCGCCAGGTGCTGGGGACGTGGTCAGGATTGCGCAGTGCCAGGCTGTGCAGGCTCAGGCGCAACTGATTGTTCGCTGCACCGAACCTCACCGGCTGCGAACTCAATCCGGCATATGCTTCGGCGTAGCTCGGGGCAGCGAATTCGATATCCACTTCTTCGGCGATGACCGGCGCGTGCGCCAAAGTCGATAACTGATGCAGCCATCCGCTGAGAATCGAATCGACGACGAAGCGGTTGTAATCGTTATAGGGGCTGATCGAGTAAAAGCGCAGCCAGGCGCCTCGTTGATCTTCCTGAAACGTTGACTGACCCCGGTAATTGGCACCGTACAACGCTTCGAAGCGAATCAGCGTGCGCGCCGCTTCTCGCACCGTTGGCGCTTGAGCAGCCGTGATGCCGGCAAGTCCGGCCTGGCTCATGTGGCTCGACTGGCCCATGTGCAAACCCAGCGACGCGGTGCCCGTCAGCTCGATGGCCGCGTGGCCCAGACGCATGTAGCGCGGGATGGAAAGACGCGCCCCGGCTTCGCCCAGGCGGGCGGCGTCGAGACCGTATTGTTCGAGCAGTGGCAGAGGGTCCTGGCCAAGCCCGCGCACGGCATCGGCAAGGCTGTGCACGAAGCCGACGGACAGGTCGCCCAGACGAACGCGAGGCAGGCTCATCGATCACAACCACAGGTTGATCAGGCGCGCCCCATGGCCGGGCTTGGCGCCCTTGGGCGCTGCGCTGATGGACTGTTCGGCGACGCTTTGACCACCCCGTGTCGCGAAGCTATGCCCGGTGCTGCCCTGATCCCAGAATTGTCCGCGCATGAAAACGCTGATACCGGCCTTGGCAGTGCTGATCGGGGCCAGTGTCAAACGGCGCCATGCCTCGCCTTGGGTCAATGGCTTCGGGCCCAGATCCAGGCCTTGGTGCTTGTCCCTGCGCCAGGGCTGCGTCCAACTGCCTCTTCCAGCGACAAAGGCCGGGACGGCGATCAATTCTGCACCTTCGGCGTTCAAGCGCAGGTAATTGTCGGGGTACCAGCTGTCGCTGCCGATGAGTGTCGCCAGGCGCCCGGCCGGGGTGTCGATGACATACAGCGGCGCGTCCTTGCCGGGCCGGATGTAGCCCTGCTGGTACCAACTGGGGAATAGCTGACGTTGCGGCTGGCCCAAAGGAAGGCCGTTGGGACCGAACACCAGGCTGCTGTTGTACAGCGCACCGGTGCCGATGATCAGCTTGTCGGCCTGGACCTTCGGACTGGGCAGGACGATGGAGCCCGCCACGAGCGTGACGCCGAATTCTCGCGCCAGGCCGCCGAACAGGCTCTGGTAATTTTCGGCCATGCTTCGGGCTTTCATGCGCAAACGAGCATCGTCGATACGGCTCTTGCCGCGGGCGTGCAGAACCGCATCGGTGAACAGCAGCGGGTTGCTGAAGGCCAGCCAATTCATCGCCTCGTCAATCGTCGCGGCTTGATAGAACTGGGACTTCTCGTCCACCGCGAACAGCCAGGTACCGATGTGTTCGGGCAGCACGACGATGGTCTTATCGGTAATCAGGCCATGCTCCCGTGCTTGCTGAAGGTAGGCCGCCAGCTTGCGATGCAAGCGCTTGACGCTCGAGTAGTCGGATGGAAAGAGTTCGGGCTGGATGCCCAGCAGGTTGCCGCGGTCGCCAGGCTGGCCGTCATTGACCACCACTTGAATGCGCAGGTCGGTGAGGTAGTGGCCAACGCGGCGCTTGCTCGTCCAGAGGCCGTAGCTGACGAGCAGAATCACCACCACGACAGCGGTGAGCGTGACGAGAACTTTGCGCATGGAGAGGTGGACGTTTGCCTTTGCGAACCAATGAACGATGACAGGTACGAAGGCTACGGCAAAACGGCACTCAATAGAAATGAATTGCACAGCCGGCGCGGGGAGGAGGGGTGGAGTGCGCGATCTGCGCGTTTAAACGGACTGCGTTTGCAGGGGAGGCCTGCAGCCCGGTCGTATGTTCAGGCCGACTCAAAGCCAGCCATTCGGGTGCCTCAGACCGATCGGGTGACCCCTCCGTCCACTCGCAGGTTCTGTCCGGTAATGTATGCAGCGCCTTCGGAGGCCAGGAACGCGATGGTGGCAGCGACTTCCTCGCTGGTCCCGTAACGCTTGAGCGGTACGCTGTCACGGCGCTCGTCGGTGCCGGGCAGGCTGTCGATCCAACCGGGCAAGACGTTGTTCATACGGATGTTGTCCGCCGCGTAGGTCTGCGTGAAGATCTTGGTGAACGACGCGAGACCTGCCCGAAACACCGCCGAGGTCGGAAACAGCTCGGTTGGCTCGAACGTCCAGGCAGACGAAATGTTGATGATCGAACCGCCTCCGTGTTGCTGCATGAGGGGGGTCACCAGGCGAGTGGCGCGAATCACGTTCAGCAGGTACACCTCCATGCCACGGTGCCAGTCTTCATCGCTGATTTCGAGAATGGGCGCACGTGGACCGTGGCCTGCGCTGTTGACCAGCACGTCGATGCGACCCCACTTATCAGTCACGGCCGAGACCAGGCGCCGGATGTCTTCGACGGACTGGTTGGAGCCGGTCACCCCTATGCCGTTCAACTCACGGGCCAGCGCTTCGCCTTTTCCAGATGACGACAGAATCCCCACGTTGAATCCATCGGCAGCCAGGCGCCGCGCGGCAGCGGCGCCCATCCCGCTGCCGCCTGCGATGACAAGAGCAACTTTAGGTTCGGCCATGTGCAAATCCTCTGTTGAATGAAAGCGCTCACGTTAGAAGACCCACCGCCAGCGCACTAGCGATGTTTTTTGTGCGAGGGTGTAGAAAAACTACATACTTGAGGCGATGTTCATTCCTTTGCGAGAGTGATGATTCGATGGAAGAAACCCGCCTGATGCGCAAAGGCCAAACCGTACTTGGCCAACTCGTCGCGTTTGAAGCCACCGCTAGGCTCGGCAGTTTTCGCGCGGCTGCAGATGAGTTGCACATCACCACCGGTGCGGTCGCGCAACAGGTGCGGTTGATGGAGCAGAAACTGGGCGTCGACCTGTTCGAGCGTTTGCCTCGCGGCACTCGGTTATGGCCTGAAGCGCAGGGCTTTCTGAGTAAGGTGCAACTGGCGCTCGATCTGGTCAACGATGCGACCCGCGAGCTTACCGCCCGCCGCTCGGGGACGCGAACGTTGACATTGAGTACGACAGGTGCGTTCGCCAGCCGTTGGCTGATCCCCAAGCTCGCCCATTTGAGCGAGGCAGAGCCTGCGCTGGCCGTGATGGTGGATGCCAGCAACGCAGCGCGGTCGCTGCACGGCAATGACGCCGTGGACATGGCGATTCGCTGGGGGACGCCGCCTTTTCCGGGTTGCCACGTCTATCCGTTGTTCCTGGGCAGCATCATTCCGGTCTGCGCGCCGGGTGTGAAACGCCAATACCGTTGGCAGACCCTGAACGACCTGACCGAGGATGCGCCACTGATCGCCGATTCCCACGAAAACTGGAGTAAATGGTTCGCCGCCCGCGGCGTGACCAGCTCATCGACCGTGCAGCGCTTTTCCCAGACCAGCCTGGCCATCGAAGCCGCCGAACGCGGGTTGGGCATTGCCCTGGCGCCTGAAGTGCTGGTTACCGGGGCCTTGGCGGGAGGCGGTCTGGTCAGGGCTCTGGACGAAGATGAGGTAATGGATACTGACGCGGGCTTCTATTTGCTCACAGCAAGGGAGCCGGACGCCGATTCGGACCTCGGCAAAGTGGTGGAGTGGTTGTTGGGGAATTCCGAGCGAGCGGCACCGGGATGATCGATCAGGCTGCATTTCAGCACACGCGATGAATCACACTTGACACCTGTGCATTTACACATATGATGAGCGCCATGAATACCTTACTGGATGTGGACTTTTGTCACTGCTTCGCGGCCAGGCGCCATGCGCGTCTGTTGACGCGATTGTATGACCGTCACTTGGCCGAGGTGGGACTGTCGATTTCGCAGTTCTCGATCCTGGCAGTGATCAATGAGCGGCCTGAGATTTTCATCGCTGAGCTGGCGGACGTGATGGTCATGGAGCGTACGACCCTGGTACGAGCACTCAAGCCGCTTCAGACCGAGGGACTTTTGATCAGCGACGCCTCGGGGCCACGCGGCGCGCTTCGGCTTTCACTGTCTGCAAAAGGGCACGCGACACTCGAAAAGGCCCAGCCTCTGTGGCGTGCCGCCCAAGAGGAACGTGAAGCCCAAGTGGGTGTCGATCAAGCGATCGCATTGCGGGATTCGATTCTCGGCCAAGGCACATGACCCTTTTTTTGATCGTTAATGTGCAATTGCACATTAACAGTTCGCCGTTCTGCACGAAGGCATTCGTTCGTTGCGATGCCCCGAGCGTCTTCGAAAACCTTCCCTCCACAGGAGAATCACCATGCAACCACGCAGCTATCTGATCACCGCCGCCACCGGCAAAACCGGCGTCTACGTCGTTCGTCAATTATTGGCCGAGGGGCACCGGGTGCGCGCGTTCGTCCACAGCGACGATCAACGCAGTGACGACTTGCGCCAGGCAGGGGCCGAAATCGTTGTCGGTGATTTGCTTGAGCACGATGACATCATCAAAGCCATGGAGGGGATGAACGGTGCTTACCTGTGCTACCCCGTGCGGGAGGGGTATATCCAGGTGACGGCCAATCTGGCGGACGCGGCGCGGCGTGCCGGCGTTGAGGTGGTGGTGGAAATGTCGCAGATTTCCGCGAGGGATGACGCCAAGAGCCACGCTGCGCGTAACCACTGGCTGGCGGAGCGTGTGCTCGATTGGTCGGGCGTGCCCACCGTGCATATTCGCCCCACGTTCTTTGCCGAATGGCTCACGTTCCCTTGGGTGCGTGACCCCATCGTCAATGACAACAAACTGACGTTACCCTACGGCGCAGGTCGGCACGCCCCCATCGCCGCTCAGGACCAAGCACGACTGATCGTCAGCGTCCTGACCCATCCCGCTCCCCACATCGGTAAGACCTACACCTTGTGCGGGCCCGTTGAAATGGACCATGGGCAAATCGCTGAGGAACTCAGCGCAGTACTGGGCCGCACCATCAGCTACGCCCCATCCACCCTCGACGAATATCGGGCGCACTTGAAATCCTACGGTCTGCCCGAGTTCCTGATTCAGCATTTCATCGAGGTCGCCATCGATTATCAGAACGGAATCTTCGAGGGCGAGGACGGCGTGATCGCCCAGATTACCGGGCAAGCTCCGCAAACCGTGAAGGCATTCCTTCAGGCCAACCTCAACGCGTTCCAATGAGCGCGGGACGGGGCTGTGGAGGAGGAGGGGGAAATCACTCCACCGCCTCGACCACGCCTTGGTCCTCCCCCAGGAAACCGCCGCTCTGGTGCTTCCAGAGTTGCGCGTAGGTCCCGTTTCGTTCGAGCAGCTCGGCGTGGGTGCCCTGCTCGATGATGCGCCCATCATCCATGACAATCAGTCGGTCCATGGCCGCGATGGTGGAGAGGCGGTGGGCGATCGCAATGACGGTCTTGCCCTGCATCATTTCATCGAGGCTTTCTTGAATGGCCACCTCGACTTCCGAGTCCAGTGCGCTGGTCGCTTCATCCAGCAACAGAATGGGCGCGTTCTTGAGCATCACCCGCGCGATGGCAATCCTCTGGCGTTGCCCGCCCGACAGCTTGATACCACGCTCACCCACCAACGTGTCATAGCCGGTGTGCCCTTGCCGGTCACTGAGCTGCTGGATGAAGGCATCGGCCTGAGCGTCAACCGCGGCGCGGCGAATCTGCTCTTCGGTGGCGTCCGGACGGCCGTAGGCAATGTTGTCGCGAATGGAGCGGTGCAGCAGCGACGTGTCCTGGGTCACCATGCCGATCACGCTGCGCAGGCTGTCTTGAGTGACATGGGCCACGTTCTGTCCATCAATGCGAATTTCGCCCTTGTCCACGTCATAAAAGCGCAGCAGCAGGTTGATCAGTGTGGACTTGCCGGCACCTGAGCGACCGACCAGCCCAACCTTTTCGCCGGGGCGGATGTGCAGGCTCAGATCGTCCAGCACCTGCCGTTCACCGCTGTAGTTGAAGCTCACGTGATCGAAGGTTACGGCGCCACCCGAGGGGATCAACACGCTCGCGTTGGCAGCGTCCTGCACCTTGGGACTGCGGGTCAGGGTTTCGATGCCGTCCTGCACGGTGCCGATGTTCTCGAACAAGGAGGTCATCTGCCACATGATCCAGTGCGACATGCCGTTGATGCGCAGTGCCATGGCGGTGACCGCGGCCACCGCGCCGGTGCCGATGGCCTCCTGGTGCCACAGCCACAACGCGTAGCCACCCGCGCCGATGATCAGCGCCACCACCAATGCCTGGTTGACGATTTCGAACTGACTGACCAGGCGCATCTGGCGGAAGCCGGTTTGCTTGAAGTCCTCCATTGCAGCCCGAGCGAACTGCGCTTCGCGTTTGGAGTGGGAAAACAGCTTGACCGTCGTGATGTTGGTGTAGGCGTCCGAGACACGGCCCGTCATCGACGAGCGCGCGTTGGCTTGCTCCTGGCCCACTTTGCCCAGGCGCGGCACGAAGTAGGCCATGGCCAGACCGAAGAGCGCGATCCAGGCCAGGAACGGCAGCATCAGTTTCGGGGCGAACCCACCGGCCAGCGCGATGATCGCGATGAAATACACACCGATGCCGGGCGCGATTTCGATGAGGGTGAATAGCACCTCCCGCACGGCCAGCGCGGTTTGCATGACCTTGGTGGTGACTCGGCCGGAAAACTCATCGGAAAAGAACGAAAGGCTCTGGCGCAGCATCAGACGATGGAAGTCCCAGCGCAGCCGCAACGGAAGATTGATGGCCAGCACTTGGTGCTGGACCATGGTGCGCAGCGCAACCAGCCCGATGCTGGTCAGCAATACGACGCCAACGCCCCATAATACGTGGCTCTCCTGCGCTGCCCCATCGTTCCCCGCTTTCCACGCCCCGAGCAGGTCCACGATCTGACCGAGGAACGAGAAAAGCCAGGCTTCGTAAATGGACACACTGGCGCTGAGCAGCGCCAACGCCAGGACATAACGCCGCGCGCCACGGGTGCAGGCCCAGAGGAACCGGACGAGGCCTTCCGGAGGGGGCGGCACTTCATCCGGCGGGAAAGGGTCTAGCCATCGTTCGAAAGCGCGAAGCATGCAAGTCTCCATGAATGTCGGAATGCTGCGATTCTGCCATTGAACGGTTGGGCCTCACATCTTCCTGTGCGTTCCCGGTATGACGATGCCGCGCGCAGCCATTGCGGTGTCGAGCCGGTCACACTTGGCGTGTAAAAAAAACGGAACCTGCCCGCTGCTCAAGCTTCCTATCTGTTGTTCAGTGGTGTCACGGCATTCGCCGTGACGGCAAGCACAGAGAGCACTTGCATGAGCGATATCCGAATCGGCATATCGGGCTGGCGCTATGTGCCGTGGCGCAAGGATTTCTATCCTGAGGGGCTGGCTCAGAAAAACGAACTCAAATTCGCCTCCAGAGCGGTGAACAGCATTGAAATCAATGGCTCGTTCTATTCTCTGCAGTCGCCGGACCTGTATGCCCGCTGGTACGCCGATACGCCCGAGGGATTCGTCTTCAGCCTGAAGGCGCCTCGCTACATCACCCACGTCAAGCGGTTGAAGGACATCGACGAAGCGCTCGCCAACTTTTTTGCCTCCGGAATTTTTCAGCTCAAGGAAAAGATGGGCCCGATCCTCTGGCAATTTCCACCCAGCTTCAAATTCGATCCCGAGGGTTTCGAAGCCTTTCTCCACGCTTTGCCCCACGACGGCAAAGCCGCCAAAGCCTGTGCCAAACACTGCGCCGAGCGCATGGAGAAAGCCGGTTACCTCGACATTCCGGCCAAGGCCCGGGTGCGGCATGCGGTGGAGATTCGTCATGAAAGCTTCGCGGCCCCGGAATTCATCCGGTTGCTACGTCGCCACAAGGTGGCGTTGGTCACCGCCGACACGGCAGGCAAATGGCCGTACCTGGAAGACCTGACCAGCGATTTCGTTTACTTGCGTCTGCACGGCGACAAGCAACTGTACGCCAGCGGTTATACCGCTTCGGCACTCAAACGTTGGGGCGATCGCATTGATTCATGGCGCCGCGGGGAGCAGCCCGAGGACGCCCATCTGGCCTGCGACAAGCTGGGGCGGTCACGAAAATCCCGAGACGTTTACTGTTATTTCGACAACGACATTAAAGTTCGCGCGCCCTACGACGCCCGCCAGTTGCTGGAGCGTTTCGGCTTGGCCGCAGGTCTGGAAGTGGCCCCCGGCGATCTAAAAGGAGCCCAGCTGTGACCTCTGTCCTGACCCCCGAAGAGATTCTGGGCCGACGGCAGGCCGCCTCGACCCAGACCACGTTGCATGTGTTGACCATGAACATGCACATGGGCTTCGGCTTCCTGAACCGCCGTTTCATCCTGCCCGAGTTGCGGGACGCCGTGCGCAATGTTTCGGCTGACGTGGTGTTTCTCCAAGAGGTTCATGGCGAGCAGCAGAACCATGCCCAGCGCGTCAAGGACTGGCCGACCACCTCGCAATACGAATTTCTCGCCGACAGCATGTGGAGTGATTTCGCCTACGGTCGTAACGCGGTGTACCCCCACGGGCATCACGGCAATGCGCTGCTGTCCAAATACCCCATCGTGCGGCATGAAAATCTGGATATCTCGATTCTCGGTACCGAAGAGCGAGGCCTTCTCCATTGTGTTCTGGACGTACCGCGCTTCGGCGAAGTCCATGCCATCTGCGTCCACCTGGGCCTCAAGGAAGTGCACCGCCAGCAGCAATTGGCGTTGCTGGCGGATGTGGTCGCTAGCCTTCCAGGTGATGCCCCTGTGATCATCGCCGGGGATTTCAACGACTGGCGCCTCAAGGCCGACGCGGCGCTGAGCTCGACCGGGCTGCGTGAAGTGTTCGTCGAGGCCTTCGGGGCTCCGGCCAAGAGTTTCCCCGCCCGCTTTCCGCTGCTTCGTCTGGACAGGATTTATGTTCGCAACGCTCAGACCCGGGCACCCAGGGTGCTTTCCAACCGGCCCTGGTCCCATTTGTCCGATCATGCGCCGCTGGCGGTGGAGGTGACGTTATGAAGGCATTCAACAACCGGTATGGGGTCTGGCAGGACGGCAACGCCGTCGAGCTGCTGATCAACGGTGAAGATTTCTTTACCAAGGTATTCGAGTGCATACGTGCTGCGCAGCAGGAAGTGTTGATCGAAACCTTCATCATCTTCGAGGACCGGGTCGGCGAAGGGCTGCAGCAAGCGGTCATCGAAGCCGCAAACCGTGGCGTACGTGTGGTGATCACGGTGGACGACTATGGCACCAGCGACCTCAGCACGGCATTCGTCCAAGCCATGATCACCGCAGGCGTGCAGATTCAGTTGTTCGACCCGCGCCCCAAGTTCATGGGCATGCGCACCAATCTGTTCCGCCGCTTGCACCGCAAGGTGGTGGTCATCGATGGCGAGCTGGCGTTCATGGGCGGCATCAACTACAGCGTCGATCACATGGCAGACACCGGGATCACGGCCAAGCAAGATTACGCGGTACTGGTTCGCGGGCCGATCGTTGCGGACATCTACCGCTCCACCTTGCAAATGCTGGGGCCGGTCCTGCGCACATCGTTCACGCCGCTGAATGTCGTGACCCGGCGAGCGGGAAGCGCGCGGATGCTGTTCGCCGAACGGGACAACGACCGCCACACCACCGACATCGAAGAGCAATACCTGCAAGCCATGCGCAACGCGAATCAGCGCATCACCATCGCCAATGCCTATTTTTTTCCCAGCTACCGGTTTTTGCGGGAACTGCGCAATGCCGCACGGCGTGGGGTGAAAGTGACGCTCATTCTGCAAGGCCAGCCGGACATGCCTTTCGTCCGCGTCTGTTCGCGCTTGACCTACACCTGGCTGCTGCGCGAAGGCGTTGTCATCCACGAGTACAAGCAGCGGGCATTGCACGGCAAGGTGGCGCTGATCGATCAGGAGTGGTCGACGGTGGGTTCCAGCAACCTCGACCCGCTGAGTCTGGCACTGAACCTGGAAGCCAATCTGTTCATTCGCGACCGCGCCCTCAACCAGCAGTTGCATGAGCACCTCCAGGAGTTGGCGGCAACCCAGAGCAAACAGGCCAGCCTCAAGGGCCTGGCGAAGGGGCAGTGGTGGCGAGCGCCCATGATTTTCCTGAGCTTCCACTTCCTGCGCCATTTCCCGGCAATCGCAGGGCTGTTCCCGGTGCACGGCCCGCGTCTGAAACCGCTTCGCCCACCGGAAGTCATGCCCGGCGCTGAAACCCTCACGCGCGAACTGTCGGCTGATCAGGAGAGATTGTCATGAGCGGAGTATCCCATGCGTCGCCACGTGAGGTGCCAGCCGAGGCCTCACCCAAATCGAAGGTCTGGCTGAAATGGGCCAAGCGCGTCGTGACCCTGTTTTTCTTCATCGCCGTCCCGGTGATGCTGTTCCTGCTGGTCAAAAACCTGGACTGGAACGAGGTGACCCATGCGCTGGCGTCTTACAAAGCCAGTACCTTGGCATTGGGGTTCGTGGTCGCGGCGGGCAGCTATTTGACCTATTGCGGCTTCGACGTACTTGCCCGGCGTTACACGGCGCACAAGCTATCCATCAAGCAAATCGTCCCCGTGACCTTCGTCTGTTACGCCTTCAACCTGAACCTCAGTTCCTGGGTGGGCGGTATTGCCCTGCGGTATCGGTTGTATTCTCGCCTGGGACTGGACGTGCCGACCATCACGCGGATTCTCAGTCTGAGCCTCATCACCAACTGGTTGGGGTACATGTTGCTGGCTGGGTTTGTGTTCGCCGGCGGATTCATCGACCTGCCTGAGGGCTGGAAGATCGGTGACACCACCTTGCAGTTGATCGGCGTGCTGTTGCTGGTGGTGTGTTTCGGCTATTTCCTCGCCTGTCGCTTTTCCAAGCGGCGGACCTGGACGATTCGCAAGCAGCAACTGGTGCTGCCGTCGCTGAACCAGGCATTGCGGCAGGCGCTTCTGGGGGCGTTGAACTGGGGCCTGATGGCCTTGCTGATTTACATCTTGCTGCCGGAAAAGGCGTTTTATCCGGCCGTACTGGGCATTCTGCTGATCAGCAGCATTGCGGGGGTGATTGCTCACATCCCGGCGGGGCTCGGGGTGCTGGAAACGGTGTTCATTACTCTGATGCAGCATCAGTTCACCAAAGGGCAACTGCTTGCGGCGCTGATTGGCTATCGGGTGATCTATTTTCTGATTCCGCTAGTGCTGGCGGTCATCGTGTACCTGATACTCGAGAAGCGTGCCAAGGCGCTGCGCCGTCAGAACGAGGCGCAACGCGTCTAGAACCCCTGATCAGCGCTGGCCGGGCCGCCGGGAGCAGCATTGCCACCGACGGCTTGGCCCATTCATTGTCATTCGCGCCCGGCGAACACCCGCACCGCGTCTACCGCATCGTTGGTTCCGCTGCTGATCTGAACGATGGCCGTTCCGGCCTGATCCGCGAGGTCGACCCCTTTGACCGCGTTGGCACGAGTGTTGTCCATGCTGACGATGGCTTGGCGGGTTTCGGTCTGGATCAGTTGGATCATTTCGGAAATTTCCTGCGTCGAACGGCTGGTCCGCCCGGCCAATTGCCGAACCTCATCGGCGACCACCGCAAATCCCCGGCCTTGATCCCCCGCGCGGGCCGCTTCAATGGCGGCGTTCAGGGCCAGCAGATTGGTCTGGTCGGCGATGCTGTGGATGGTGTTGACGATGGCTGTGATCTGCTCCGAGCGTTCGCCCAGTTGGCCGATGATCCGTGACGAATCTTCGATGTTGCGCGAAATCTGGCGCATTTCGCTGGCCGCCTCCTGAATCACTTGAGTGCCTTGCTCGGCGACTTTCTGGGTGCGCACCGAAATGTGATAGGCCTGCGCCGCGCTGTGGGCGTCCTGTTCATGTTTCTCGATGCGCGAGGTCACATCGGAAGCAAATTTGAC
Source organism: Pseudomonas sp. GD03842 (assembly GCF_029841165.1). Classification (NCBI taxonomy): domain Bacteria; kingdom Pseudomonadati; phylum Pseudomonadota; class Gammaproteobacteria; order Pseudomonadales; family Pseudomonadaceae; genus Pseudomonas; species Pseudomonas sp. GD03842. The sequence goes on from NZ_JAOCEA010000024.1 coordinate 12,998, forward strand.
CACCTTGCTGAGTTTGCCGCAGGCGTCGTACACGGGGTTGTAGGAAGCTTCCAGCCAGAGGGTCTGGCCGTGCTTGGCGACGCGCTTGAACTGACCGCTGAAAAATTCGCCTTTGTTCAGACGGCGCCAGAAGTCCTGGTAGTCGCTGCTACTGGTCAATTCAGCGGGGCAGAGCAGGCGATGGTGCTTGCCCAACAGCTCTTGACGGCTGTAGCCCAGCAGGCGCAGCAGGTTATCGTTGGCGGCGATGATGCGGCCGTCCAGATCGAACTCGATGACCGCCATGGCTCGGTCGATGGCTTGCAGCTTGTTGCGCGATTCGCTCTCGGCCTGCAGCTTGGCGGTCACGTCGGCAGCATATTTCACGACCTTGACCACATTGCCGTTGGTGTCGCGCACGGGGTTGTAGCTGGCTTCCAGCCAGACCGTGCTGCCATCGCCTGCCACCCGTTGAAAGGTCGCGGACACGAACTCGCCATTGCGCAGCCGCGACCAAAGCTGCGTGTACTCGTTGCTACGCACATATTCGGGGGTACAGAACACGCGGTGCTCTTTGCCAATCACCTGTTCTGGGCGATAACGCATGACTTTGAAGAAGTTGTCGTTGGCCGTGAGCACGACGCCGTTGAGGTCGAACTCGATGCTTGCCATTGAGCGGCCGATGGCTTCCAACAGGCTGGCCTGATGGGAGACGGTCAGTTGCAGCTCCTGAATGACTTTGTTCTTTTGCGAGTCGAAAAACATGATGGCAGCCCAGAGAGATGAAACAACGATGAATCCTGTTCCATGGTCTCCAGGGCGTGTGTCAATGCCCAGTTGCCTGTTCCTTCTGCAGTGCAGAGATCATCACAAAGGTGATATCAAAAAGCTACAAGTAAGGTTGTACAGCTCGTCGGTTTTGTACAATATTTTTCAACTCGTCAAAAAAAAGCGTGGGGCAAATGACCCACGCTTTCCTGGCGATTCAGCAATCGGGCTACGGCATTACCGGGGGAATGTAGGCGAGGGTGGTGCCCAAGGCCCACAGCAGGAACAGCACCAGCGGCGTGTGCACCAGCAGTTGTACGAAGGAGAAGCCGATCAGGTCTCGCGCCTTGAGCCCCAACACGCCCAACAGCGGCAGCATGTAGAAGGGGTTGATCAGGTTCGGCAGCGCTTCGGCGGCGTTGTAGATCTGCACCGCCCAGCCCAGGTGATATTTCAAGTCATTCGCCACTTGCATCACATAGGGGGCTTCGATGATCCATTTGCCGCCACCAGACGGGATGAAGAAGCCGAGTATCGCCGAATACACGCCCATCAACAGCGCATAGGTATCGTGGGAGGCGATGCTGGTGAAGAACGTCGAAATATGGTGCGCGACGGTCTGCGCGTCGCCGCCTTTGACGGTGGTGAGCAGGGCCGCGATTGAGCCATACAGCGGGAATTGGATCAGCACGCCTGTGGTGGTGGGTACCGCCCGAGCGACAGCGTCCAGGAAACTGCGGGGACGCCAGTGCAGCAGGGCACCGACCATGATGAACAGGAAGTTGTAGGTGTTCAGACCCGAAATCGCTGTGATCGCCGGCTTGGTGGTGAATTCGTTGTACAACCAGCCGGACGCCAGCACGACCATCAGAATGATCAGCAGCGGGCTGTATTCGAGCCACTCACCCGGGCGCGTGCGTGCAGGCAGGGGCGGCAGGCTGAAGGCCGGATCGACGCCACATGCCTCGGCGTCGCGGGCATTGGCAGGCCCCGGCGCGGTGGCATAGGCCACGACGATGGAAATCACCACCAGGGCCAGCAGCATGATCCCCGACTGCCAGAGAAAGATGGTCTGGGTGAACGGAATCATCCCGGTGATCGCCAGAATCGACGGTGGCAGGCTGGCCGGGTTGGCCTGCAACTGCGCGGCCGACGACGACAGCCCCAGTGCCCAGACGGCGCCCAGGCCGAGGTAGGCCGCGGCACCCGCCGCCCGATAATCCATCTTCAGGTCGGTGCGACGCGCCAGCGCCCGCACCAGCAGCCCGCCGAATACCAGGGACAGGCCCCAGTTGAGCAGCGAAGCCACCATGGAGATCAGCGCGACCCAGGCGACGGCCGAGCGGCCGTTTTTCGGAAGGCGTGCCAGGCGATCGATCAGCTTGACGGCAGGCGGCGAGCTGGCGACGACGTAGCCGCCGATGACCACGAAGGCCATTTGCATGGTGAAAGGGATCAGACTCCAGAACCCGTCGCCGAAGGCCTTGGCGGTGTCGGCGGGTTTTGCACCGATGGCCAGGGTGGCGAGCGTGACGATCACCACGGCCAGTGCGGCGAACACCCAGGAATCCGGGAACCAGCGCTCGGCCCATTTGGCGCAGCGCAGGGCAAATCGTGCGGAGCGGCTTTCTTCGATATCGGCGGCCACGTGTGTTTCCTCTTGGAGTTATTGTTGGATGCTATTGAGATAGCTGTTTTTTTGTCGGCAGTGACGCAAGAAAAAGTGCAGCGCTAGATACGGCAAAGCCCCTTCATTGCTGAAAGGGGCAGGGTGGCATGGCGGTGTAGCATGGCTTGACCCGTTACCTGTAAGGGCGCGCCTGCTCGCGGTGCGATTATCCAGACACTGCGTGGGTGGCTGGACGGGCCACATCGCGGGCAGGCGCGCGCCTACAGGCGTACGGGGTGATGCCCCTAGAACGTCATTTCGACCACATCGTCCGGCACGATCAGCTTTCCGGCGGTCTTGGCGACGATTTCTTCGATGCTCACGCCCGGCGCGGTTTCGCGCAGGATGAAGGCGCCGTTCTCGATCTCGAGGTAGGCCAGGTCGGTGAGCACTTTCTTGATGCATCCGGCGCCGGTCAGCGGCAGGCTGCAGCGGGGCAGCAGTTTCGACTCGCCGTCTTTGGAAGCGTGGGTCATGGTGACGATGATGTTGTCGGCACCGGCCACCAGGTCCATGGCACCGCCCATGCCTTTGACCAGCTTGCCCGGAATCATCCACGAGGCGATGTTGCCTTCGACGTCGACTTCGAAAGCGCCCAGTACCGTCAGGTCGACATGGCCGCCCCGGATCATGGCGAATGACTCGGCCGAGGAGAAAATGGAAGCACCGATGCGCGCGGTCACGGTTTGTTTGCCGGCGTTGATCATGTCGGCGTCGATGGTGTCCTCGGTGGGAAACGCACCCATACCGAGCAGGCCGTTCTCCGATTGCAGCATCACATCGATGCCGTCGGGAACGTAGTTGGCCACCAGCGTCGGAATGCCAATGCCCAGGTTCACGTAAAAGCCGTCTTGCAGTTCGCGCGCCACGCGCTGTGCCATTTGTTCGCGGGAAAGTGCCATGGTTCGAGTCTCTTTTATTCTGTTCGGTGGCCCATGTCGGATGGGGTTGGCGTCAGGCCTTTCTGACGGTGCGCTGCTCGATGCGCTTCTCGAAAGTGCCCAGGATCACGCGGTCCACGTAGATGCCCGGCGTGTGGATTTCGGTCGGCAGCAGCACGCCCGGTTCGACGATTTCCTCGACTTCGACCACGGTGATTTTGCCCGCGGTGGCGGCGACCGGGTTGAAGTTCTGCGCGGTGTGGCGATAGACCACGTTGCCGAAGTGGTCGGCTTTCCATCCTTTGATGATGGCGAAATCACCGGTGATGGCTTCTTCCAGGATCACGTTGCGGCCATTGAACTGGCGGGTTTCCTTGCCCTCTGCGACCGGCGTGCCGTAACCGGTGGCCGTATAGAAGGCGGGGATACCGGCACCGCCAGCGCGCATTTTTTCCGCAAGGGTGCCCTGGGGCGTGAGTTCGACTTCCAGCTCGCCTTTGAGCAACTGCTCTTCGAACAGTTTGTTCTCCCCGACGTAGGAGGCGATCATTTTCCGGATCTGCCGGTCTTCCAGCAGAATGCCCAGACCGAAACCGTCCACGCCGCAGTTGTTGGACACAACCGTCAGGCCTTTCACGCCCATGCGCTTGATATGCGCGATGAGGTTTTCCGGAATACCGCACAGGCCGAACCCCCCGGCCAATACAGTCATGTTATCGGTCAGCCCGGCGAGGGCTTCTTCGTACGTTGCGACGCGTTTGTCGAGTCCGGCCATGGTGTTCATCCCGCTTCGTTGTAGTTGTGCCTGGCCACCCGGTGATTCCGGCTGCCGGAGAGCGTTGATGGCATCTTCACCCGTGCTCAGTGATTTGTTAATTTTGTTTTTTTCATGAATTGATAAGTAAATCCAATATATGAACGTGAAGCAGCTCCGCGCCTTTCTTGCAGTGGCCCAATGCCTGAGTTTTGCCCAGGCGGGTGAGCGGCTGCACCTTTCGCAACCGGCGCTGAGCCTGACCATCAAGGCGCTGGAAGATGACTTGGGGGGGCAGTTGCTTACCCGCACGACCCGCAATGTCAGCCTCACCCCGGAAGGTGAGGCGCTGCTGCCCCTGGCTCGGCAGTTGCTGGCCGACTGGGATAACGCCGAAGAGGTGCTGCGCCAGCGGTTCACCTTGCAGATGGGCAAAGTGTCGATCGCAGCCATGCCGTCCTTCGCCGGGAGCCTGTTACCGGTCGCGCTCAAGGTGTTTCGCGAGCGTTACCCGCGGGTCAACGTAGCGGTTCACGATGTGATCAACGAGCAGGTGCTGGAGATGGTCGACCACCGACGGGTCGAACTGGGGATTGGATTCGAGCCCGAATCGAACAACAACCTGCTGTTCACGCCGTTTTATCTGGACCGTTTCGTGGCGGTGGTGCCTGTGGATTCTGCGCTTGCCGAGCGTGAGGTGGTGACCTGGGACGAGTTGCTGCACCACGATTTCATCACCCTGCAACGGCCCTCGGCAGTGCGTCTGTTGCTGGAGCAGGACCTACAGCGCCAGCACGGCAAGCTGTCCGTGGCTTTTGAAAGTCATCAGTTGTCGACGGTCGGCAGGATGGTCGCCAACGGTCTGGGCGTCAGCGCGGTGCCGTCTCTGTGCATTCGGCAGATGGAGGAGTTGGGAGCGCGCTGCGTTGCGTTGGACGGGCCGCGAATCGAGCGACAGATCGGGTTGATGACCCTGGCAGACCACAAGTTATCCGCGGCCGCGCAGGCATTGAGGGATGTGTTGATTGAGTGTGCGAAGCCAGTCCCCGCAGTACGTTGAAGTTCGTAGCGGCCATGACCCAGCAGCACGCCGCTCATCGCCTAACGCCGTATTCATGTAGATGAATGCATGAATACAAGGGCTTTTCAGCCATTTTTCATGAAAAAATCGCTGCGGCATTCGGTCGCATCCGGTATCGTTCGGGCGCCTGAAACAAATTGTTTCAGAGAATCCTTCAATAAGAATCGAACGAAAAGGGGTTACGCTTGGATCTTTCGTCTGCTGCGTGGGTGTTCCATGACACCCGCCTGATCATCTGCTGCCTGGTCGCCATTGCCACAATCATCGTGCTGATCAGCGCTACCAAACTCCCACCCTTTCTGTCGATCCTGGTGGGGACATTCATCGCAGGGATAGGTGCGGGGCTGCCCGCGGAGGCGGTAGCGAAAGCGTTCAGCAAGGGCGCTGGCGGGCTTCTTGGCGAGGCGGGGATCATCATTGCACTTGGGGCGATGCTGGGTGCGCTGATGGCCGAGTCCGGCGCGGCGGACCGCATTGCCTCGACATTGCTCGGCCTGGGCAAGGGCAAGACCCTGCCTTGGGTCATGGCCATGGTGGCGATGATCATCGGCCTGCCGCTGTTCTTCGAAGTGGGGCTGGTGATGATGGTGCCCATCATTTTCGTGATGGCGCGTCAGTCCAATCTGCCGCTGTTGAAAATCGCCATCCCTGCATTGGCGGGGATGACCACCCTGCATGCCTTGATGCCACCCCACCCGGGGCCACTGATCGCGGTCAGCGCCTTGCACGCCGACCTGGGCCTGACCATGTTGCTGGGCATTTGCATCGCGGTGCCGGCGGTGATTCTGGCCGGCCCTCTGTACGGCAACTGGCTGTCCAAACGGCTGCATATCGAAGCACCGGCGGAGCTGGACGAACTGTTTTCGGCCCAATCGAAAGTCGCCCGTCAGCCCAGCTTCGGTGTGTCGTTGCTGATCATCCTGCTGCCGGTCATCCTCATGCTGGGCAGCACGCTGGCCAAGGTCGCCATGGAGCCCGAAAGCAACGTCGCCCTGACCCTGAAGTTCCTCGGCGAACCGTTGGTTGCGCTGGGTATTGCGGTTCTCGCAGCGACCGTGTGCCTGGGCTGGGCCAACGGCATCTCCCGTGAGCAGGTGGGCACGACCCTGCGTAAAAGCCTGGCGCCGATCGCGGTGTTGCTGCTGACCATCGGCGCAGGCGGCGGCCTCAAGCAGACGCTGCTGGACGCGGGCGTCAGCCAGACGATCAGTAAAGCGGCGGAAGGGGCGCACATGCCTTATCTGTTGCTGGCATGGCTGATCGCGGTCGCATTGCGCCAGGCCACCGGGTCAGCCACTGTCGCGACCACCACCACGGCGGGCATTCTGGCGCCGATGATGGCAGGCCTGGCGCCGGTCGAGGCCTCCCTGGTTGCACTGGTGATTGGTGCCGGTTCGGTGTTTTTCTGCCACGTCAATGACGCAGGGTTCTGGATGGTGCGCGAGTACTTCGGCCTGCAACTCAAGCAGACGCTGTGGGTGTGGTCGGTGCTGCAGACCATCGTGTCGGTGGTGGGCCTGATCGGCACGTCGCTGTTGTGGCACTGGCTGGTTTAGTCCAGCGATACCCGTATGGGTAGGAGCGCGCTTGCCCGCGATTGCGTTGTACCAGAAGCCATTAGGGTGAATGACAAGGCAATCGCGGGCAAGCGCTCCTACCGTGTTCATGAACGTCATATCTTTCACTGCCAATAGCCACTATCGAGACGACTGATTTCTGCTGGAAAGCCCCGGCGCGTAGCCTTGGCTCCATTCCAGAAACGAGCCGAATGGAGGCTCCCATGAACCGTCTTCTCGCCCTCGCCCTCGTGTTCTCCGTCGCTGTCGTGTCCGGCTGTGCTGCTGGCAATCACCCTGAGCTGCGGCCTTACACCGCTGAAGAGACCCACCAGTTGGCCCTCGAAGACCTCAACCGTCGCGGCCTGTCCTACGACGACTATCAAGCGCGCAAAGCGCAGTTGATGGCCGAGCCTCAGATGCAGCAAGCCCACGAATTCGACACCCGTGGCGAGGTCAACGCCGAGATCAGCACCCCGTCGAAAGCACGCCAAGGCTGAGCTGTTTCGGCTGAAGGGGGAAACGATTCATTGCCTCGCCAAGGCGGGGTCGCAGGCAAAGAACAGGCTGAACACGGTCACGCCGTCCTGGCTGACGACACGGCAATGACCGCCATGCAATTTCATGATCGACGCCACGATAGACAGCCCCAGGCCACTGCGCTCCGATGAGTGTTGGCGCGAGGTGTCGGCGCGGTAGAACCGGTCGAACAGCCGCTGCAGCACGGGCGCCGGGATGGTTTCGCCCAGGTTGCTCACCCGCACCACGCTGTATTGCGTTTCGCGCTCGACCTCGATCCGAACCTCGCTGTCCGCCTGCGCATGCCGCACCGCATTGGAAACGAGATTGGCCAGCGCGCGACGGAACAGACTGACGTCCGCTCGCAAGGTCCCTTCACCGCGCCACGTCAAGCGCAGACCGCGCTCCTCCGTCAGGTCTTCGAAGTAGCTGCCGATGCGCGCCAGCTCCCGCGCAACGTCGATGTCGATACGTTCGATGGCTTCTTCCGCATGCTCGGTTCGGGCCAGGAACAGCATGCTGTCGATCATCTTCGAGAGACGCTGCAATTCCTCGTAGTTCGAACCCAGCAGTCGCTGGTAATAATCCATGTCACGCGCCTTGCCCAAGCCGACTTCAATCTGGCCGAGCAGGTTGCCAATCGGCGTGCGCAGGTCGTGAGCCATGTCGGCGCTGACCTGCTTCAGGTCGGTGAAGCCACGTTCGAGCCGGGCGAGCATCGCATTGAACTGGCCGATGACGGCGTCCAATTCCTGCGGCGTATCTTGCCGGTCGATGCGGCTGGAAAGCGTGCCCACCCCGATGGCGGCGGTCTGTTCGGCCAGCCGGCGCAGGGGCGTCATGCTGCGCCGCGCCAGAAAGAAGGCCAGCAGGGCGATCAGGCCTGCGGTCAGGCTGGAAAGCGTCAGTATGTCGTTGCGATAACCGGCGAGAATCTGCGCCCGCTCGGTGAGCATGCGCCCGGAGGTCACCTTCAACGGCATTTGGTCAGTGTGGGTCCTGACATGGGCGGCCATGTAGATGAACGGCGTACCATCCACGCCACGGCCGTGATGGACCTGCTGCAGAGACAGTGGCGTCTCGGCGTCCACAGGGTCGACCTCGGGCACTTCGCGGTCACCGGGGTTGACGGTGATCAGTGGCGTACCGTCTTGGGTCTGCACGATGAGCAAGGATTCGGAATTGCCCAGCATGTTTCCGAAGAGGCGGGGTTTGTCGCGCACCAGTTCGCGGGCATCGCTGTCTTGCAGCAGGGTACGAATCTGATCGACCCGGGTCACCAGCGCCGCGTCGTCACTCAGAGAGAGTTGTGCGCGGAGCCCGAAATACAGAGCCGAGCCCAGAATGGCCATCGCGCCGAAGGCAAAGCACGCCAACAACAGCGTCAGGCGCACCGTCAGCGAGAGTCGTCTCATGGCTCGTGCTCGAAGCGATACCCCACGCCATGCACGGTATGGATCAGGCGGGTGGGAAAGGGGTCGTCGATCTTCTGGCGCAAGCGCCTGACGGCGACGTCGACCACATTGGTGTCGCTGTCGAAATTCATGTCCCAGACCAGTGAGGCCAGCAGGCTGCGCGGCAAGACTTCGTCGCGGCGTTGGATGAAGCACATCAGCAGGCTGAATTCCTTGTTGGTCAGGTTCAGGCGCTGTCCGCCCCGGATCACCCGGCGTTTGGCGATATCCACCTGCAGGTCGCCGATCTCCAAGGTTTCAACGGGCCGCTCCGTCTGACCCCGGCGCAGGATAATGCGGATTCGGGCCAGCAGTTCGGCGAAGGAAAACGGCTTGACCAGGTACTCGTCGGCACCCAGGCCCAGCCCGCGCAGGCGGTCCTCCAGCGTGCCGCGGGCACTGAGAAACAGCACGGGCGTCTGTTGGCGGCTGCCCAGCTTCTCCATGACGGTCCAGCCGTCCATTTCCGGGAGCATGACATCCAGCAAAATGAGGTCGTACTGTGACTCCCGCGCCATGTGCAAGCCGTCGATGCCATTGTCGGCGTGGTCAACGACGTACCCGGCTTCGGTCAGCCCTGCGCGCAGGTAGGAGGCGGTCTTGTGTTCGTCCTCGATGATCAGAATGTTCATAAACGCGACGCGCGAGCCTCGGCAAACGAGAGAGGGCCGGGTCAGGGTGCCCGGCCAGTCAACTCAGTGTAACGATTAATGGGTATCCGTCGCGTGGGTCGCCTGAACGATCAGATCCGCGACTTTCTCCGGCTGAGAAATAAGGACCGCATGGCTGGCCGGAATTTCCACGGTATGGGCCTTCATGCGTTGGGCCATGAACCGCTCCAGATCCGGGTTGATGGTACGGTCCTGAGTCGAGACCGCGTACCAGTTCGGCTTGTCGCGCCAGGCCGCCACGGTGGTCTTGGCGGTGGTCACGGCCTTGGCCACGGGTTGCTGCACTGCAAAATAGGTACGGGCTTCCTTCTCCGGCAGGTCACCGGCGAAATCGTGCACGAAGGCTTGCTCGGACAGCAGGCCGTAGCCATCAGCGGACCATTGCAGGCCGGCTGACGCCGGGGCGGCCGCAAACTTCTTGGTCAGGGCGGGGTAGTCTTCACCCGCGTCCGGCGCCCGAGCGGCGATGTACACCAGGCCTTTGACCTTGGGATCGTCACCGGCCTGGGTAATCACCATGCCTGCGTACGAATGCCCCACCAGAATCGTCGGTCCGTCCTGCTGCGCCAGCGTGCGCTTCACAGCGTCGACATCGGCCTCCAGCGACGTGGTCGGGTTCTGCACGGCGGTGACGTGCAGGCCCTTGGCTTGCAGCAGCGGAATCACCTTGCCCCAACTGGAGCCGTCGGCGTACAGACCGTGAACCAGGACGACGTTTTTGATCTCACCCACGGTGGACGGCGCAGCCTGCGCCGGGGTGATGGAAACGGCAAGCAGCGACAAGGCGGAAAAGGCAATGGCAAGGGGGATACGCATTTTCATGATGACCTCTCCAACAGGTTTAGGAGTGGCCAATCTAAAAAAACGGCGCCGTCACGGGGGTGACACAGGCATTACAAAAATCTGACAAACACGACGAGCCGCGTCAGGCCCTCGTGTTACAGCGCCAGCTTCAAATGCCCACCGGCGGCTTTTAGCCGGGCGTTGGTCCGGTGTTGCAAGCCGAGGAAGAAATGATCCAGCCCGTCATGCAGGCGCTGCGTCAACAGCTCGTCCAGCTCGCCCCCCAGCGGGCTGTCGTCGACGTAAGTGATCTGGCTGTCGATGGCGAACACCCCGTGCAGCACCTCCTGACACTTGAGCGCGGACAACACCGGCTTCAACGCATAGTCGACCGCCAGCATGTGCGCGATGCTGCCCCCGGTGGCCAGTGGCAGCACCACCTTGCCGTGCAGCGAGCGTTCGGGCAGCAGATCCAGCAACGTCTTCAACGCACCGGAAAACGAGGCTTTGTAGACGGGCGTGCCGATGAGCAAGCCGTCGGCCTTGGCCACTGCCTCGATGAAGGCGATGACTTCGGGACTGTCGAAACGGGCGTACAGCAAATCCTCCGCGTTGAAGTCTTGAACGCGCGCGGCGCTGACGCCGACGCCATGATCGACCAGCCATTGCGCGGCGTGTTTGAGCACGACCCCGGAGCGTGAGCGGGTCGAAGGGCTGCCTGAAATTGAAACCACCAGCATGTTCTGATTCCTTGGGGTCAGTCACCCGAGGTGCAAAAGGCACCCTGCAGGTCGCGTGTCACGCGAAAATGATGGGCGTATGAACCCTCCGAGTGTCCAAGCAGCATGCGTGCCAGCGCCGGTGATGCGTGTGTCCGCCCTCGACTTCAGGGGTGATCGGGTCTCGAATTGGGCCCAGAGCGTGTCCGAATCACCTCTCTGGCGGGGCAAAGTGCTGATTCACTGTTTGTCAGGCAACAGTTGCGGCCGGCGCACGAGGTCGGGTGGCGGGCCTTCCGTGTTCTGAATCAATGCCCTTCTCGCTGCCCCTCCGACACTTCCGGTGGCACGTCGGGGTCCCCGGCCATGCGCTTGCGAAACAGCCCGGTCCTGGCCAGCAGCAGGGTGGTCACCGGCACCGTGATTGCCAACAGGATCGGGATCAACCACGCATGCAGGATCGGTCCTTCCTTCAATGCCGAAAAATAGACGATCGAGGCCAGTGCCACGCACCAGGCGCCGAGGGTCGAAGCCAATGCCGGAGGGTGCATGCGTTGGAAAAAGTCCTTCATGCGCAACAATCCCAGTGCCCCGATCAAGGCGAACAGGCTGCTGGTCAACAGCAGGATGGCGGTCAGTACCTGCGCCCACATCGGCAAATCGGACAGAGCCGTCATTCGATCACCTCGCCGCGCAGCAGGAATTTCGCCAAGGCGAAGGAACCGACGAAGCCGAACAGTGCAATCAACAGCGCGGCTTCGAAGTAGGTGTCACTGGCGTAGCGAATCCCCAGAACCAGCATCATCAGCATGGCCAGGATGTACAGGTAATCCAGTGCCAGTACTCGATCCTGTGCGGACGGGCCGCGGAACAGACGGATCAGCGTCAGCACCATCGCCAGGGTAAACAGCGACAGGCTGAGCAGAATCGCAACGTTGAGCAACGGGCTCATTGGAAAATCTCCATCAACGGGCGTTCGTACGTGGTCTTGAAGTGCGCGATGAAACGCGCTTCGTCTTCCAGATCGAACACATGCATCAACAGCACGCTGCGATCCAGGGCCAGTTCGGACCAGACGGTGCCTGGCACCACGGTGCAAATCATCGACAACGCCGCCAGCCCGTGGGCGTCATGTAGCTCCAGCGGGATTTTGACGAACGCAGAGCGCGGCGGCCGCTGCCGCGAACACAGCACGCCCCAGGCCACTTGCAGGTTCGACACCAGCACATCCCGCCCGACCAGAAAGAACAGTTTGATCGCCAGACCCGGTCGGCGGATGCGAGCAGGCTGCGGGCGCAACGGAGCGAACAGCACGGGCGCAAGAAAGCCCAGTATGGCCCCAAAGAGCAGATTACCTGCGCTCAAGGAAAGATTGAGCAGCAACCACAGCGCCCATAAGCACAACGACAACAGCGGCGCAGGAAACAGACGGCTCATGGCTGCACCTCGGCTCGGTCGGGGGAGGGCACCGGTTGGGTGGACATCACCGACAGCACGTATTGCTGCGGGTCATGCAGTGCCTGAGCGGTGTCCTGGGTATACCGCAACAGGGCTTGCGCCTTGAAGGTCAGGACGACACAGGCCATCAGCAGCAGCGCAATGGGAATGCATTCGTTCAGCCGCAGCGCGGGCGAAGGGCGATCCTGGACCGTCCAGAATCGCTTGATGCCGACACGCACGAAGGCGAACAGCGATGCCAACCCCGAAACGATCAACAAGGTCACCAGCGCCCAGCTGTCGGTACGAATCGCCTCGTCTTTTGCGACGTCCAGTCCCAGCGGATTGAGCAGGGAACTGATCAGCGTCAGCTTGCCGAGAAATCCCGACAAGGGTGGCATGCCGATGATCAAGAGGGCGCAGCAAATGAAACTCAGGCCCAGGAAGGCCATGGTCCAGGGAATCACCTGACCTACCACGGCTTTCTGTTCGTCGTCCAAATTGGTGCCTGGGACCGGATGCAGCGATTCCAGCGCCTTGGGCAACTGATCGGCGTCATCTTCCAGCGGTATTTCGTTGGCCGAACGCGAGCGTTCCACCAGTTCGGCCAGTAGGAACAATGCCGCCAGCGCCAACGTCGAGCTGACCAGGTAAAACAGCGCACCGGCGGTGAGGCTGGGCTGCGCAAAACCGATCGCCGACAGCAGGATGCCGGCCGAGACCAGAATGCTCAGGCTGGCCATGCGCTCCAGCCGCTGCGCGGCGATGATGGAAATGGCAGCCACGAGCAGGGTCGCCATCCCGCCCCAAATCAGCCAGTCGCCTCCGAAAAATGCAGAAGGCCCGGCCTGGCCTGAAAACAGCAATGTCCATAGTCGCAGCAAGGTGTAGGCGCCGACTTTGGTCATCAATGCGAACAGGGCGGCCACCGGAGCGCTGGCCGCCGAGTAGGCCGGCACCAGCCAGAAATTCAGGGGCCACATCCCGGCCTTGGCCAGAAAGGCGACGGCAAGAATGGCGGCGCCCGCGTGCAGAAGACCCAGATCCGCCTCCGGGACCTGGGGAATCTTGATCGCCAGATCCGCCAGGTTCAGGGTGCCGGTTACCCCATAGATCAACGCTGCACCGATCAGGAACAGCGACGAGGCCAGCAGGTTGAGGGTGATGTAATGGAGACCCGCCGACACCCGGGCGCGGCCCGAGCCATGCAGCATCAGGCCGTAGGACGCAGCGAGCAGGACCTCGAAGAACACGAACAGGTTGAACAGATCAGCCGTCAGGAACGCGCCATAAAGCCCCATCAATTGAATCTGAAACAGCGCGTGAAAGCTGGCGCCGGCGCGGTCCCAGCGGGCCAGTGCGAAGAGCAACGCGCAGAACGCCACGATGCCGGTCAACACCAGCATCAAGGCCGAGAGGTGGTCGACCACCAGCACGATGCCGAACGGCGATTCCCAGTTACCAGGCAGGTACACGCCAATCGCCCCGGTGGTGCCTGTCCGCTGGACCCACATCATCAGGCTGATGGCAATCAACAGCCCCAGGGCTGTGGACAACAGGTTGATCCGCGCCTTCAGCGGTCGGTGTTTCTCGCCCAGCCACAGCATCAGCGCGGCGGTGAGAACCGGCAGGAGAATCGGTGCGACGATCAGCGAGTTCATCAGACTCATTCACTGCCCTCCCGGCCGTCGACATGGTCGTTGCCGGTCAAGCCGCGAGACGCCAGCAGCACCACCAGAAACAGCGCGGTCATGGCGAAGCTGATGACGATGGCCGTGAGCACCAGCGCTTGCGGCAGCGGGTCAGTGTAGTTCAGCAGGTCCTGGGGGACGCCGTCCTTGATGATCGGTTCCTTGCCGATAAACAGGCTGCCCATGCTGAAGATGAACAGGTTGACGCCGTAGGACAGCAGGCACAGGCCCATGACCACCTGAAAGGTCCGGGGGCGCAAAATCAGCCACACGCCCGAAGCGGCGAGCACGCCGATGGCAATGGCGATGACTTCTTCCATCATTTGGCTCCTTGTGTGGCAGGGACGGGGACGGCATTGATGGGCTGTGGCAACGAGGTCGGACGGTGACTGCGCACTGACTGGTGAGCCAGTGCGGTCAGGATCAGCAGCGTCGACCCGACGACCACCGCGTACACGCCGATGTCGAAGAACAGCGCACTGGCGATGTGCAGGTCACCCAGGATCGGCAGGTGCACATGGGCGGTGTGAGTGGTCATGAAGGGGTAGCCGAGCGCCAGTGACCCCAGCCCGGTCGCCAGCGCGAAGAACAGGCCGGTTCCCATCCAGCGCAGTGGGCGCAGGCTCATGTGGGCCTCGACCCACTGCGTGCCGGCGACCATGTACTGAAGAATGAACGCCACCGACATCACCAGGCCGGCGACGAACCCCCCGCCGGGCTGGTTATGGCCCCGCATGAACAGGTACATCGACACCACGAAGGCAACCGGGAGCAGCAGGCGTACCAGGACGGCCGGGACCATCATGAAGCCCAGCGCGGTGTCCTTGGCGTGGCGCGGGTTGACCAGGTCGGTGACCACATCCCGCGCCAGCAGCCGCTGTTGCGTGGGCAGCGGGATACTTTCTCTGGGTGGGCGAAACCGACGCAGCAAGGCGAAGACGGTCAGCGCAACGACGGCCAGCACGGTGATTTCGCCAAAGGTGTCGAAACCCCGGAAATCCACCAGCATGACGTTCACCGCGTTGGTACCACCGCCCTGCGACAAGGCCCGACTGAGGTAAAACTCCGAAATCGCATTCGGCGTGGGGCGGGTCAGCATGGCGTAGGACAGCAATGCCATGCCACCGCCCACCGCGACGGCAAGCACGAAGTCGCGGACCCGGCGGGCCCGCGCACGGTTGCGCGAACGCGTCGGCGGGGCGACGTTCTCGTTGCGTCGCGGCAGCCAGCGCAACCCCAGCAGGATCAAGACAGTAGTCACCACCTCTACCGCCAGTTGGGTCAGCGCCAGGTCCGGCGCGGAAAACCAGACGAATGTGACGCAGGTCATCAAGCCGCAGACGCTGACCATCGTCACGGCTGCCAGGCGGTGATACTTGGCTTGCCACGCTGCACCGATGGCGCAGGCGATGGCGATCAACCAGAGCATCACGAACACACCCGAGCCCGGGATTTTCGGACGATCGCCCCAGGTCAGGCCGCTGTCGTACATCGGCACGAAACCGGCCACCAGCGCCACCAGTACCATCAGGAACAACTGCGCCTGCAACCGCCGGGTCGTCAGCCGGTTTTCCAGGCTGCGTGCCACCCGTAGCTTGACCGTCAGTACCCGCTCGAACAGACGCTTGCCGTTCAGGCGCCAGATCAGCGGCGGCCCGATGAAGCGGTCGCGTTTGAAGTGAGGCCGCAGGAACAGATAAAGAACGATACCCGCAGCCATCGCGATCAGGCTCATGATCATCGGTGCATTCCAGCCGTGCCAGATGGCCAGGCTGTATTCAGGCAGTTGTCCGCCCACTACCGGCTGCGCGGCGGCCGCCAGCAGCGGCCCGACGGACAGCGCGGGAAAGATTCCCACGATCAGGCACGCCAGCACCAGCAACTCCACGGGCACCCGCATCCAGCGCGGCGGCTCATGGGGTGTATGGGGCAGATCATCAGCTTTGGGGCCGAAGAACACGTCGACGGTAAAGCGCAGCGAATACGCCACGCTGAACGTTCCGGCAAGGGTGGCGATCACGGGCAACGCCACTTCAACCCACGCGGTCGAGGAAATGAAGACGGTTTCGGCGAAGAACATTTCCTTGGACAGGAAGCCATTGAGCAGCGGCACCCCGGCCATGGCGGCACTGGCCACCATGGCCAGGGTCGCGGTGTAGGGCATGAGCTTGATCAGGCCGCTGAGCCTGCGGATGTCCCGCGTGCCGCTTTCGTGGTCGATGATGCCGGCGGCCATGAACAGCGACGCCTTGAACGTGGCGTGGTTGAGAATGTGGAACACTGCCGCGACAGCGGCGAGCGGGCTGTTCAGACCCAGTAACAGGGTAATGAGCCCCAAGTGGCTGATGGTGGAGTAGGCGAGCAGGCCCTTGAGGTCGGTCTGGAAAATCGCCGAATACGCCCCGATGACCAGGGTCAAGGCGCCCGCGCCGCTGACGATCCAGAACCATTGGTCACTGCCTGACAAGGCAGGCCACAGACGCGCCAGCAGAAAGACGCCGGCCTTGACCATCGTCGCCGAGTGCAGATAAGCCGAGACCGGCGTGGGGGCTGCCATGGCATGGGGCAACCAGAAGTGGAAGGGAAATTGCGCGCTTTTGCTCAGCGCTCCGATGAGGATCAGCGTCAACAGCACCGGGTACAGCGCATGGGCACGAATGGCGTCGCCCGACGCCAGCACGCGATCCAGGTCATAACTGCCGACCACGTGGCCCAGCAGCATCACCCCCACCAGCAGCGCGAGCCCCCCCGCACCGGTCACCATCAACGCCATGTAAGCACCACGGCGCGCATCGGCGCGATGGTGCCAATAACCGATCAACAGGAAAGAGAAGACACTGGTCAATTCCCAGAAAAACACGATCTGAATGAGGTGGCCGGACATCACCAGGCCCAGCATTGCCCCCATGAACGCCAGGAAAAATGAAAAAAACCGCGGGACGGGGTCGTCGGGCGACATGTAATAGCGAGCGTAAAGCGACACCAGGGTGCCGATCCCCAGCACCAGCATCGAAAACAACCAGGCAAAACCGTCCAGGCGTAACACGACGTTCAGGCCTAGACTGGGCAGCCAGAAAAACTCCTCGCGAATCACGCCGCCATGGGCGATCTGCGGGTACCAGAGCGCCATCTGAACCGCGCCGACCAGGGCGATGACGCCCGCGAGCAGGGATTCACTGTTGCGGGCGTTGTGCGGCAAAATCGCCGCCAGACAACTGCCGATGAAGGGCAGAAGCAGCAGAACTATCAAGGACATAGGCTTCTAATCTGCGCAAAAATGTCTAGGATCATACGGGCCGGGTCATCCATCACCAACCACCAAGATGTCGCAGAATCCTACAAAGTCAGTAGGCAGCAGCGTAGTTGACTCATTCCAACCGTCATCGGTTGCAGCGGAAAACAGTCTAATGAGCGCCCGTGCCTTGCACGTTTTGGCTGACGAAGGTCGGCTGTTATGAAGGAAGCGGCGCCGCGGCGCACAGCAAGGAACGCCGAAGCCCAGTAGACGCTCGGCTATGCACGCCTGTTGCTCTGGAGTGGGCGCTTGAGCTCGGCACAGGCACAAGCACCCCAAGAGGATTTACGCGCAGGCCGGAGTGGAAGGGCTCCGGCCTTGGCGGGCCTGAAACGCTGAACCGATCGGCCTGACTACACGCCTGTGAGCATCGAATCCGCCGGGGCGACCGAGCGCGCATGACCGGTCACGCCGAAGTAAATGAAGCCCACCACCATGAACGCCAGGAAGATCACCCCGATCAGCGCGTTGAACCAGGCCATGGCAATCAGGCAGACCACCGCCAGCACCAACGCGATGCCCGGACCACGGGATAGCCCGGTGCGCGGAAGCTGCGTTCGAGCATCGGTTCAGTGGCCCGCAGCTTGAACAGGCTCAACATGCTCATGATGTACATGACAATGGCGCCGAACACGGCCATGGTGATCATCGCCGCGGTCAGCGTCATCCCGCTGAGGTTGATCAGCCCGTCGCTGTAGATCGCGGCGATGCCGATCACACCGCCGGCGATGATCGCTCGGTGAGGCGTCTGGAACCGCGACAGCTTGGCCAGCGACGCCGGGAGGTAGCCGGCGCGGGCCAGGGCGAAAAATTGCCGCGAGTAGCCCAGGATGATGCCGTGGAAACTGGCCACCAGCCCGAACAGACCGATCCAGACCAGCATGTGCAGCCAGCCTGAGCGCTCGCCGACCACCGTCTTCATGGCTTGTGGCAGAGGGTCGTTGATGTTCGACAGCGCTTTCCAGTCGCCCACGCCTCCGGCGAAGAACATCACCCCCATGGCCAGCAGCACCAGCGTAATGATGCCGCTGATGTACGCTTTCGGAATGGTGCGCTTGGGGTCTCTGGCTTCTTCCGCCGCCATGGCGGCACCTTCGATCGCCAGGAAAAACCAGATGGCGAACGGGATGGCCGCGAACATTCCGGCAATGGCCGGAGCGCCGAAGCTGTCCGCCCCGGCCCAGCCGTTGAGGGCAAAGTTGCTGAAGCTGAAGGCTGGCGCAACCACGCCCATGAATACCAGCAATTCCAGCACCGCCAGCACACACACCACCAATTCAAAGGTGGCAGCCAGTTTGACCCCCAGAATATTCAGGGTCATGAACACGATGTAGGCACCGACGGCGGCGTGTTTGGGGTCCAGGGCCGGGAATTGCACGTTCAGGTAAGCGCCGATGGCCAAAGCGATGGCCGGCGGCGCGAAAACGAACTCGATCAGGGTGGCGAGGCCGGCGATCAATCCGCCTTTTTCACCGAAGGCCCGGCGGCTGTAGGCAAAAGGGCCACCCGCGTGGGGAATGGCCGTTGTCAGCTCGGTGAAACTGAAAATGAAACAGGTGTACATCGCCGCCACCATCAGTGACGTCAGCAGGAAACCCAGCGTTCCGGCCACCCCCCAGCCGTAGCTCCAGCCGAAGTATTCGCCGGAAATCACCAGACCCACAGCGATCCCCCATAAATGCAGCGTGCCCAGTGTGGGCTTCAGTTGCGTATTCATGCGTCACTCCCTGGATTGATTGGCTCATCGGGAAGCAACGCTGTGCAGTGGTCATGCCAGCAGGGACTGGATGTGTCGTAATGTTTCGAAAAGGGTCGTATGCAGAACGTTTGTTACACAATCTGGCGTTGATCATGCACGGAACTTGGGCATCGTTTGCCCGCTCGCGGCGCGGCGTTGTGGCGAGCGGCAGGGGCAAGAGCATACTCAGGCGTGGCAGCGCGGCCTCTTCGACGTCATCGGAACCGGCCTCGATAGGACACTTTACGATCACCGGGTCCCGCGCAACGGCAGCTTCCGCTACAATGCGCGCCGATTTCGACTTGCCAGAGAACCGCCCATGTCCGCTTGCCAGACCCCCATCATCGTTGCCCTGGATTTTCCGACCCGCGAAGCGGCGCTGAAACTGGCCGATCAGCTCGATCCGAAGCTGTGCCGTGTCAAGGTGGGCAAGGAACTGTTCACCAGCAGTGCGTCGGGAATCGTCGAAACCCTCAACGACAAGGGCTTCGAGGTCTTTCTGGATCTGAAATTCCATGACATCCCCAACACCACGGCGATGGCGGTCAAGGCGGCTGCCGAGATGGGCGTGTGGATGGTCAACGTGCACTGCTCCGGCGGTCTGCGCATGATGGAAGCCTGCCGCAACGTACTGGCACAACGCAGCGGTGTGCAGCCGCTCTTGATCGGCGTCACGGTGCTGACGAGCATGGAGCGTGAGGACCTGGCGGCCATCGGCCTGGACATCGAACCGCAGGAGCAGGTGCTGCGTCTGGCTGCCCTGGCGCAAAAGGCGGGCATGGACGGCCTGGTGTGTTCGGCGCTGGAAGCCGAGGCGTTGAAAGCGGCGCATCCGTCGCTGCAACTGGTGACGCCGGGCATCCGCCCTGCGGGCAGTGCGCAGGACGATCAGCGCCGGATCCTGACCCCCCGTCAGGCCTTGGATGCCGGTTCCGATTACCTGGTGATCGGTCGTCCGATCAGCCAGGCGGCAGATCCGGCCAAGGCGTTGGCAGCGGTCGTGGCGGAGCTGGCGTAAGCCGGTCGTGTGGCCCGCGGCAGCGAGGCCGCCGCTCTAACGAGGCGCCGGACGCTCACCGTGCTGCTTTTTTCGACGAACGCCCCGCGCGCTGCGTAGGGGCGTTCAAGGCTGTCAGGGTGATCGACAGCGCCCATGAGCCCGTGGCGGCCGATCAATACCCGATCCGCTTGAGGATCGACTCCATGCTCTCTTTCGAAGGCCGCCCGTAGAACTTCAGCAGTTCCGAGGCTCGGTTGGTGAAGAAACCGTCCACGCCGCGAGCGGTGATGGCTTTGAAGTCGACCGCATCGTCAACGGTGTAGGGATGAATGATCAGGCCGTGCTCATGGGCCATGGTGTTCATCCATGGCTGCACCAGGTCCATGTAGCTCTGATCGCCCCCATTCTTCAGCGCCGCTGCCGGGCCTGTGCCGATCGCGCCATGGGCCTTGGCCCAGTTCATCCAGGCGGCGAATTCCGCTTTTGATTTCACTTTCTGCGAGGCGTAGAAAGCCGCCTTGTCTTTCGCCCCTGAGTCCTTGAAGGTTGTGTCGGACTCGGCCTGAATGTAGCCATCACCCAACCACAGCAACAACACCTTGGGCGTGTTCGGCATGGCTTTGTGCAGCAAATCCAGGCTGTATTTCTCGAAGGTCTGGAGGACCACGCGGCCCGGCATATGCGCCACGTTGACGTACCCTTTCTCCGCTGCGGGGCGCTGGCTCAACCAGCCGCGTTGTTCCAGCTTGGCTTTGAGGTCCTCTTCGATTCCCGGAAATTGCGCAGGCACTTTGGTTTCGATGTACAGCCCTGGTTTGTTCTTGCCGCCTTCGGCGATGTCGATGACTTCGT
Source organism: Pseudomonas sp. GD03842 (assembly GCF_029841165.1). NCBI lineage: Bacteria > Pseudomonadati > Pseudomonadota > Gammaproteobacteria > Pseudomonadales > Pseudomonadaceae > Pseudomonas > Pseudomonas sp. GD03842. Next base: position 33,845 of record NZ_JAOCEA010000024.1, read on the forward strand.
CCAACGTCAGAATTTTCAGACCCGCGTAGCTCGCGCGGGCGCGATCCGGATGGGCCTTGTTGAACCAGGCCCCGGCATCGAGCCGCTTGAGCTCCTCTAGGGTGAAGGTGCTCACCGGATTCTTCGCACGGTCGGGATAAACCTCGGCAATATTGGTGGTGCGCTCCAGCGTGTCATCGTGCAGGGCGATCAGCACCCCATCCTTGGTGCGTTGGATGTCCATTTCCAGATAATCGGCACCCAGTTCCCGCGCCAATGTGTAGGCGGGGAGGGTTTCTTCAGGGGCGTTGAACGATGCGCCACGGTGGGCAATGACCGCAGGCCATGGGATACCGGCTTTGGCGGCCAGGGCCTTGCCGGGATCGCTGGCCGCCGAGGCTGCCCCTGACGTCAGCAGAACCGCAGCCATTGTGGTGGCCAAGGCCGTTGAGGAAAGCAGGGATCGGGACATTGCTCTAAGCATCGATGACGTTCCTTGATGGGCATGATTCATTCATGAAGCGGCGCGAACCGCCGTGCGTTTCAGCGTGCCATGCATCGCGGTGGATCCGGGCGCATCCGTCAGACCATAAACAGCTCGCTTAAGTGCGGGCAACCGACGTGTCGCGTCGGGAAAAAAAACGGTCGTTATGAAAGGCGTTCGCTTCGCGGTACGCCCGAGCGAGAGGCCGCGTCCAGCAAAAGTTTGTCATAGGCGTCTGCAAGTCGAGTGAAGGATTTCTTACGTTTCCCTGCACAACCACGCCGACTCGCGCTACTGTCTGTGCCATCGAAAATGGCTGGACGGTAGGGACATGACGAAAACGGTGTTGGTGTTAGTCGAAAGCGTAAACGAGTATTTGCCGATCCTCGAGCAGAGCGGTTTTCGCTTGATTCTTGCGCCGACGCCCGCGGCGCGGGCCGACGCGGTGGCGACACGGGGTGAGGAGATCGATGCGGTGCTGACCCGTGGGCCGCTGGGGTTTACGGCCGACGAGATGGCGGCGTTGCCCAAGTTGGGGATCATCTGTGTGATCGGTGCCGGCTATGAGCAGGTGGATCTGCCGGCGGCGCAGGCGCGGGGCATCACGGTGACCAATGGCGCCGGGGTGAACGCACCGAGCGTGGCCGACCATGCCATGGCGCTGCTGCTGTCGGTGGTTCGGGACATTCCCCAGGCCGACGCCTCCGTGCGTCGAAGCGAGTGGCGCAAAGCCACGCGGCCGTCGTTCGCCAACAAGCGCCTTGGCATCCTCGGGTTGGGCGCCGTGGGGTTGGCGATCGCCAGGCGTGCGCAGGGTTTCGACATGCAGGTGCTCTATCACAGCCGCTCACCGCGCAACGACGTGGATTTTTGTTATTGCGATTCGCCGCTGGCCCTGGCGACCGAGTCCGATTTCCTGGTGGTCGCAACGCCCGGAGGGAAAGGCACGCGGCACTTGATCGACAAGGCGGCCCTCGAGGCGCTCGGACCTGAAGGGTTTCTGATCAACATCGCCCGAGCCAGCGTGGTGGATACCGAGGCGCTGATCGATGCGTTGCAACAGGGGCGCCTGGCAGGTGCCGGCCTGGATGTGTTCGACGACGAGCCGCAGGTCCCGGACAGCCTCAAGACCTTGAGTCAGGTCGTGCTGACGCCACACGTCGCGGGTCTGTCACCGGAAGCCTCGCGCGACACGGTCCAGAGGGTCGCGGACAATCTGCTGGCGTTCTACGCAGGCAAGCCGGTGCTGACGCCGGTGCACGGTTGATGATTTTCCCCGGCCGCTTCAGCGGATTCGCCCTTGGGGCGTTCAGGTCGGCCATCGGTTGATCTGCTTCACAACAAAAAGGAGTGCTTCATGTCTTCATTGCCTGGCTTGAAAGTCGCGCTGGTCACCGGTGCCGGGAGTGGCATTGGCCGCGCTGTGGCGCTGCAACTGCTCAAAGATGGCTTCGCCGTGGTGTTGGCGGGGCGCAGGCTGGAGCCGCTGACGGCCTTGGTCGCGCAGGCAGAGGCGGCAGGGCAGCGGGCGTTGGCGGTGGTGACGGACGTACGGGATGCGGCCAGCGTCGACAGCCTTTTCGCGACCATCGAGCGCACCTTCGGGCGACTGGACGTCGCATTCAACAATGCCGGAATCGGCGCGCCGGCGGTGCCGATGGATGAGTTGTCGGTAGAACAGTGGAAGAACGTGATCGATACCAACGTCACCGGTCTGTTTCTGTGCGTGCGCGGTGCTTTCGGCTTGATGCGCCGTCAGGTGCCGCAAGGGGGGCGGATCATCAACAACGGTTCGATCTCTGCCCACACCCCGCGCTTGTTCAGCGCGCCGTATACCGCCAGCAAGCACGCCGTCCTGGGGTTGACCAAAAGCACCTCGCTGGACGGCCGCGCGTACAACATCGCTTGTGGCCAGATCGACATCGGCAATGCCTTGACCGATATGACTGACCGCATGACCCAAGGTGTGCTGCAGCCTGACGGCGAGTTGAAGGTGGAGCCGACGATGGACGTTCAGCACGTGGCCGATGCCGTGAGTTACATGGCCAGCCTGCCGCTGTCGGCGAATGTCCTGAACATGACGGTGATGGCCAACAGCATGCCGTTCGTGGGACGCGGTTGAGCAGGCCTTCGCCGTCGGTTGCCTCGCAGAGGGACGGACCAGACGCAGGCCCATTGCGCATGAGCCCGATAATGCGTTGCTCCGTCCAAAACCTCCGGGGATCTGTCCAACTCCGAATCTTGCCGAATCCGCACACTGGTCCTCTGTGAATCAACCTTCATGAGAGGACATGACCATGACTGAATTCGTTATCGCACCGGTTGCCACGCCCTCGCTGGCGGTGGCCGGGACGTCTGCCCGTTTCCCGATCCGCCGCGTGTTTTGCGTGGGGCGCAATTACTCTGAACACGCGCGGGAAATGGGCCATGACCCGGACCGCGAGCCCCCGTTCTTTTTCGCCAAGCCTGCCGATGCCGTGGTGCCAGCCGCGGGGACGATCCCCTATCCTCCGCTGACACAGGACCTGCACCACGAAATCGAATTGGTGGTCGCCATCGGCAAGGACGGGGTGAACATCGAGCCGGATGATGCCTTGAGCCACGTCTGGGGGTATGGCGTCGGGCTGGACCTGACCCGCCGCGATTTGCAGGCGCAAGCCAAGAAAGCGGGCCGTCCGTGGGAATGGGCCAAGGCGTTCGATGCGTCGGCGCCCACCACGCCCCTGCTGCCGGTGAGCAAGGTGGGTCATCCGGACCACGGAGCGATCTGGCTCGACGTCAATGGCCAGCCGCGGCAGCGCGGGGACCTCGCGGACCAGATCTGGGCCGTCAAAGATGTGATCGCTTACCTCTCGCAATCGGTCGGGGTCAAGGCGGGTGACCTGATCTACACCGGCACCCCGGCGGGCGTCGGCGCGCTGCAACGGGGGGACGTGGTCACCGCAGGCATCGAGGGCCTCGCGGAGCTGACCCTCACGGTGGCCTGATCACGGGCATACCGCTCACTGCCGGCAATCGTCGACGTCGTTGCACCGCGTCCCGCTTGCCGGTTACCGCCCATGCGCTGTAGCTTTGAGCCTTTTCAGGCTTCCACCGATGGCGACCGCCCCTCGCGTCCAGACCTATGGCATGCAGCAGCGCAGCGACCGCATGGATTTCTACATCCGTGACAAGGCCGCGCGCCCGGCCCTGACGTCGCCCCATCGCCATGAATACTTCCAGATCCAAGTCAACCTCGGTGGCGATACGGTGCAGCACATTGGCGGTGCGGTTCGGCCATTCCCCCGCAACACGCTCGCTTTCATCTTGCCGCATCGCCTGCATGTGATTCCCCATCCGGAAGACGGGAATTTCGTGCTGATCAACTTTTCTCAAGCGTTTCTTCTGCCAAACCTGCACTGCGACCCCATGGACCTGGAAGACGTGGCGCTGAGCGATGCGCCGGAGTTGGCGCCGTTTCGCTTTCAGGAGCATGTGGATTTCACCCTGGACGATGCCAGTTTTGCAGAGGTGGCGGCACTGCTCAGCCAGATGCGCGTGGCTGATCGGACCCGGCAATTGGGCTCGGCGTCGATGCTTCGAGGCTATCTACTGCAATTGATCGGCAAGGTCTGCAACCTGTTCGAGCCTCAGTTGCGGGCGCTTGCGGCGAGCAAAGCTGAACGTCAAGGGCGGCGGGACGCGATGGGGCGGGTCATGGGCTACATTCGCGAACACATTGCCGATCCAGGGATGACCCTGACTGACGCGGCGGCCGCGGCCTTTCTCTCGCCCAACTACCTCACCCACCTGTTGCGCAAGGAAACCGGCAGCAGTTTTTCCGAACTGGTGCTGGAACGTCGCATGCGCCTGGCGCGGACCCATCTGGTCAACGGCAGCAAACCGCTGAGCCACGTCGCCGAAATCTGCGGGTTTGCCGATGAAGCATACTTTTCCCGCCGCTTTCGCAAAGCGCATGGGATGCCGCCGGGGCAGTTCCGACGGGAGCAGCGGGAGGCCCTCTAGCGGCCGCTCGAGCAGCCGGGTGACTGGACGTTGGCGGGTTAGCCTCCTCGATGCGGGGCCAAGCACTTGGCCGCTATCGGCGCGTCAGCTTCACGCCCTTTCAATCGCGCGGGTCAATTCGCTGAACAATGCTGAAACCGAGCGCAGCGCCCGGCAATCGGGGCGCGTCAGCAGCCACAGGCCGGTGTCATAACCGTCGAGTGGCTCGCCGATCCGCTGCATGGCACCCGTCTGCAGCATGAAGTCTGGCAGCGCCGCCACGCCCATTCCCGCCTTGACCAACTCCGCCACCGAGAGCATCGAACTGCAGCGATACGCCAGGTTGACGCCGGGCAACTGCTGTCGACGCCAGGCCACGGTGGGGTGATCGGGAAGAAAATCATCAGGGGCGATCCAATCCATGGCCGGGAGTTCGACCTGCCCACTGCGACGCAGGTACGAGGCACTGGCGCAGACGTGATAGGTCACGGTCCGCAAGCGGGTGCCCACCAAGTGCTCGGGCGGCGTGTTGGTCAAGCGCAACGCAATATCCGCATCGCGGCGGCTAAGGTTGGCGAAGGTGCTGGAGGTATTGAGTTCCAGCTTCAGGGCTGGATAGTCCGGCATGAATCGCGTCAGTGCGGGCAACAACAGGTTTTGCAGCACGGCCTCGGTGCAGGTCAGACGGACGGTGCCGCTGACGATCTGTCGGCCCTGTTCGAGGCTGATTCGGGCCAGATCCAGCGCCTGCTCTGCGTGTTCTGCGTGTTGTGCCAACAGCAGTGCGGTGCTGGTTGGCTGGTAGCCCGAGCGGCTTTTTTCGAACAGGGCCGTGCCCACCGCTGCTTCCAGCCGTCGGACCGAGCGGAACACCGTCGAGACGTCCACTTTGAGCAGTTCCGCGGCCTTGGCAAGGCTCTTGCCTCGGACTAATGCGAGGATCAACGCCAGATCGGCCTGGTTGATTTGGTAATGCATGGATGCATTGATCACTTGCTTGAGCGCCCATTCTGCTTGCATGGCGGCAAGCTTATAGTCGCCGCCAGACCCCACGCAAAGTGTTTGGCACTCAAGGAGCAAGGATGAAGCAAAAGCAAGCTGTCCGGATTGCGCTAATTGGCGATTACGACGTGAACGTGGCCGCTCACCAGGCGATTCCCGTCGCGCTGAAGCGTGTCGGCGAAGAGGTCGGCATACCTGTCGAATTTCGCTGGATACCGACCCCGGAGGTGGAGGAGGGCAACGGGTTAGCGGCGTTCGACGGGATCTGGTGCGTTCCGGCAAGCCCCTACCGTGATATGCACGGCGCCTTGACCGCCATTCGTTTCGCGCGCGAAGAGCAGCTGCCTTTTCTGGGGACCTGCGGGGGCTTTCAACACGCGCTGCTCGAGTACGCCCGCCATTGTCTGGGCTGGAGCGACGCCGAGCACGCGGAGACTGCTCCGGATTCCGATCGGGCGATCATTACGCCGCTCAGTTGCTCGCTCGTGGAGGCGTTTGCACCCATTCGTCTGGTGGAGCACACGCGAATTGCCCAAGCCTATGGCTGCGAGTCTATCCATGAGCGCTACCGCTGCCGCTATGGGCTGCGCAAAGATCTGGAAGCCCAGATTTTCGCGGGAGCGTTGAAAGTCTCCGGCTACGATCAGGACGAGGAGATCCGGGCGGTGGAATTGAGCGACCACCCGTTTTTCGTCGCGACCCTGTTCCAGCCCGAGCGCGCTGCGCTGGAAGGGATTACCCCACCCCTCGTCAGAGCCTTCGTATTGGCCTGCGGGGCGCAGCCTCTCAGGGCCTGAACATCGGAGGGCATGGGCCCTACGCGCGCAGACTGAACAGCGCCATCTGTGGAGCATCGCTGATCCAGTGCTGCTCCACTGTCCACCCGGCCTTCGCTGCCAGATCGGTGAATGACTCGACCGTGAACTTGTGTGAGTTCTCGGTATGCAACCGCTCACCGGCGGCAAAATGGAAGCGATGGCCGGCGACTTTCACCACCTGTTCGGACTGGCTCACCAAGTGCATTTCCATGCGCGCCTGAGTAGGGTTCCAGACCGCCTTATGTTCGAACGCATCGAGGTTGAAATCAGCGCCCAGTTCGCGGTTGATGCGCGCCAACAGGTTTTTGTTGAAGCGGGCCGTGACGCCTTCAGCATCGTCATAGGCTGCGACCAGTGTCTGCGGGTCCTTCACCATGTCCACGCCGACGACGAAATGCGCCTGTTCACCCAGCACCTCATGGGCCGAGCGCAGAAATGCTACGGCCTCCTCATGGCTGAAGTTGCCAATGGTCGAGCCGGGGAAAAAACCGACTCGGGTGTGGCCGTTGGCGGCCTCGGGCAGGGTCACCACCCGGGTGAAATCGTCGACCTGCGGAGCCACCTCCAATGACGGGTATTGCTGGCGCAGGGTCTTCGCTGCCTTGTTCAAGGCGGTCGCGCTGATGTCGATCGGCACATAGACGGCGATGTGCGGGGCAGCATCAAGCAGCAATCGGGTCTTATCGCTGGCGCCACTGCCGAATTCCACCAATGCGGCGCCATCGGGGATCGTACTGGCAATTTCACCGACGATGCGCGTGAGCAGCCCCGTCTCGGCACGGGTGGGGTAGTACTCGGCTGTCTTGCAGATCGCTTCGAACAGCTCGGACCCTGCCGCGTCATAGAAGTATTTCGGCGAGAGGGATTTGTGTTCGGCGGACAGCCCGCCAATCACGTCCCGCGCAAATTCGCTGTCATGGGGATTGACGACACCCGGCTGGCGACTGTCTCGGGCCAGGCGCACCCCGGCCACCATCCAGCGTTTGTCGGTCGGGAAGAAATTGCGGTACGTCAGGCGGCAGTGATCGGGGGAGGTCACGCTCGCGCCACCGCGCAGCACCATCTGATTCACCATGAATTTGCCGTTGTATTCGCCCACCGCACCGGCAGACGGCTTGAAGCCGGGATACGCGCTGTAGGCGCTCTGCGTCCACTGCCATGCGACGTCGTCGACCTGTTCCAGCAGGCCTGCCCGGGCGGCGGCTTCCCACTCGGCTTCAGTGGGCAGGCGTGCGTCAGCCCAGGTGGCGAACGCCGCGGCTTCGTAGTAACTGATGTGCGTAACCGGGCCTGCCGGGTCAATGTCTTCGAGGCCTCGAAGGCTCATGCGTTTCCAGCCGGTATCGTCGTGCTGCCAGTACAACGGTGCGTTCCAGCCAAGCTCCTGGATCAACGTCCAGCCCTCGGACAACCAGAGTGCCGCGGTGTGATAGCCGCCGTCGGCGATGAAGCTCAGCCATTCACCGTTGGTCACCAGCCGGTCGCTGATCTCGAAGGGCTGCAGGTACGTGGTGTGGCGCGGCCCCTCATTGTCGAACGCGAACGACGACCCGCTGTGGCCGATCTGGGTCAACCCACCGCTCAACGGTTTGAATTGGCCGCGTCGGCCGCCCGCGTCTTTGGGCCAGTCGGGGCTGTAGGTCGGCTTGAGCGATGACAGACTGAACAGGTGCAGGATATCCATCAATAGCAATTCCTGATGTTGCTGTTCATGGGCCAGGCCCAGCTCGATCAGGCTCACCGCCTCGTCTGACAGGCCGCTCATCAGCAATGTCGCCATGTGCTCGTCGACATGACGGCGATACGCTTTGACTTCATCGACACCCGGGCGAGTCATCAGCCCACGTTGGGGGCGCGGGTGACGCGGCCCTACGGCCTCGTAATAGGAGTTGAAGAGGTAGCCGAAAGTCGGATCGAACACCTTATAGCCTGGCAGGTTCGGCAGCAGCAGAAAGGTTTCGAAGAACCAGGTGGTGTGCGCCAGGTGCCACTTGGCGGGGCTGGCATCAGGCATCGACTGCACCACCATGTCTTCCGCACTGAGAGGCGCGGCCAATTGCTCGGTGTGGTGACGAACGCTCTGATAGCGCTTGCACAGCGGCTCCGTGGCGGGGGTGGCGCGTAGCTGGCGTGAATGACGCATCGGTTCTCTCCGGATTCGTGTAGCCAAAGCGCTTCGAGCGGGGCAGGGATCAGTGCACGTCCAGCGTCACCTTGTCCGGGTAAAACGCTACATAGCCCTCGATGGCCTTGACCGACGGGTAGGCTTGTTCATAGGTCCATACCGCGTTTTCTGCGGATTCGTCGTTGGCCACCAGGCTGAAATAAGAGGCATCGCCTTTGTAAGGGCAATGGGTTCGATGTTCGGTTCTAAGGAAATGTTCAATCGAAATATCCGAGCGGGGCACGTAGATCACCGGTGGATAACTGGCCTCCTTCAGTTCCAGCGCGTTAGCGCTGTGCGCCACCTCAACGCCCTTGAACCGAACGGTGACCTGGCCATTGAGCGGGGAGATGGAAATGGGGTGATCGGGACCTGGAATTTTCATGAAGAGGGCGCCTGTTGATCCGGGCGAAGGCGTCCGCGCACGCGCGGGCACCGAGAAGGATTGAATATAGATGATCGCAATTCGATCACCAGGTTCACTTCCGAGCGCACCAGCGGAACATCAGCCGACGATGGGCAATCTGCCCCTGGGTTAACTAGAATCCCCGCAGTCTCTGTGTCATTGCGCCTGACGCGTTACCCCTGTGCGCATTCGATGAGTAATATCGGCGCGGTCATGGTCCTAGCCTCGCATTCTTCAGGTTCGCTCGATGAACGACAAATACACACCCCATGACTGGGCACCCCATGAGCGGCCGACGATTCCCGGCTCGCCCTCCACACCCTTGCACCCGACCCCCAAACGCTTGGCGTTCGCGATTGTCGGCGTGATCGTGGCCTTGACCGGCGGGTTGGGTAACGCGCTGGTCGTTGCGAACCTCCAATATCTGCAAGGGGCGCTGGGCGCCACACAGGCTGAAATCGCCTGGTTACCCGCGGCTTATGTGATGACCAACGTGTCGATCAACCTGCTGTTGGTGAAGTTTCGTCAGCAATTCGGTTTGCGAGCGTTTACCGAGGGTTTTCTGGTGCTCTACGCACTGGTGACCTTCGCCCATCTGTTCGTTAATGACATCGAATCGGCCGTTGCCGTGCGAGCGGCCCACGGCATGGTGGGGGCTGCGCTCAGCTCGCTGGGGCTGTACTACATGATTCAGGCCTTCCCGCAAAAGTGGCGGATGAAGGCCCTGGTATTGGGGTTGGGGACTGCGCAGTTAGCGACTCCACTGGCGCGGCTGGTGTCGGAAGACCTGCTGCAGATCGCCGAATGGCGGGGGCTGTATCTGTTCGAATTGGGCATGTGCCTGTTGTCGCTGGGCTGCGTGCTGATCCTCAAGTTGCCGCCTGGCGATCGCTTCCGGGCCTTCGAAAAGCTCGACTTTCTGACCTTCGCCTTGCTCGCATCGGGCTTCGCTGCCTTGTGCGCGGCTTTGTCCCTGGGACGCATCGAATGGTGGCTGGAGGAACCGTGGATCGGTTTGGCCCTGGCGTACTCCATCGCGTCGATCCTGGCAGGGCTGTGTATCGAACATAACCGAACCCGGCCCTTGTTGATCACGCGCTGGCTGGGCAGCGGGCGGATGATCCGGTTTGCCCTCGGCGTGCTCCTGACCCGTATCGTGCTGTCCGAACAGTCGACCGGGGCGGTGGGCTTCCTGCAAGGGCTGAACCAAGGGTCCGAGCAACTGCACACCTTGTATCTGTTCATGTTGCTCGGCAGCGTCGCGGGGCTGGCCGTCAGCGCCCTGACGATCAACCCGCAGCACCTGTTCAAACCCCTGATCATCTCGTTGTTGCTGATGGCGGTCGGTTCGATCATGGACAGTTTCTCGACCAGCATCACCCGAGGCCCGCAGATGTATTTCAGCCAGTTCCTGCTGGCATTCGGCGGCACGTTTTTCCTTGGGCCGACACTGGTGCTGGGCATCAGCGGCGTGATCAGCAACCCGCGGAACATGGTCAGCTTTTCAGTGATGTTCGGAATCTCCCAGAACGTCGGTAGCTTGATCGGCTCTGCACTGCTGGGCACTTTTCAAGTCTGGCGCGAGAAGTTCCACTCGGCCCACATCGTCGAGCATGTGACGTTGCTTGACCCCCAGGTGCAGAGTCGCTTGCAGAGTTCCGCAGGTTCTTACCTCTCCACGATCGCCGACCCGTCGGCACGAACGAACCAGGGGATCCGCGCGTTGGCCACTGCCGCCACCCGAGAGGCCAATACGCTGGCGTATAACGATGTGTTCATGTTGATCGCCCTGATCGCGATCGTTACGGCGATCTGGATTACCAGCCGCGCGACATGGCTGTGGATCACCACCGAGCCTGTCGCGCCTTTCACTCCTACTTCCCCGGCAACCTCTTCCGTTCAACCTTCTGGCGCTCAACCTTCATGACTGAACCCGGTAAACCTTCTGCCGATGTCCCCGGCAACCCATCCGCCCCGCAAGCCAACGCGCCCGCACCGGCGGTGATGCCGGCCACCAGTCAACCGCGCTCGAGGCGCATCCGGCTGGTGTCCTCGATCATCTTCGGCAGCATCGCTCTGGCGGGCGTGCTGATCGTGCTGTACGCCTGGCAACTCCCACCGTTCAGCAGCCCCATCGAGAGCACTGAAAACGCGCAGGTGAGGGGGCAGACCACGTTCATCGGGCCGCAATTGAGTGGCTACGTATTCGAAGTGCCCGTGCAGGATTTCCAGTGGGTGAAAGCCGGCGACCTGCTGGTGCGTATCGACGATCGCATCTACCAACAGCACCTGGACCAGGGGCTGGCTCAATTGGGCATTCAGAAAGCTGCACTGGCGAACAACCTGCAGCAGCGTCGCAGCGCCGAAGCCACCATCGTGCAGCGTCAGGCAGCGGTTGTCAGCGCGCAGGCTCAGAGTGAGAAAGCGGCGGCGGACCTGCGCCGCAGTTCGGCCTTGGTCACCGATGGCTCGGTGTCCAAGAGCGAGTTGGACGTGACTCGAGCCGCCGATGCCCAGGCCAGGGCTGCCTTGGCTGAGGCGCGGGCCACGCTGGAAATCGCCCGGCAGGACCTGCAGACGGTGATCGTCAATCGGGGTTCGCTGGAAGCGTCGGTGAAGAACGCCGAAGCGGCCATCGAGCTGGCACGCATTGACCTGAGTAACACGCGCATCGTCGCACCCCGTGACGGTCAGTTGGGGCAGATTGGCACCCGGCTGGGGGCCTACGTCAACTCAGGGGCGCAACTCATGGCCTTGGTGCCGCGTCCGCGCTGGATCATCGCCAATATGAAAGAAACCCAGATGGCCAACGTGCGTCTCGGGCAGCCGGTGAGCTTCACGGTCGATGCGCTGGAGAACCGCAAGATGCGCGGTCGCGTCCAGCGTATTTCCCCGGCCGCTGGCTCTGAATTCAGTCTGCTGACTGCCGACAATGCCACCGGCAACTTCGTCAAGATCGCCCAGCGCATTCCGGTGCGCATCACGGTGGACGACGATCAGGAGGGCGTCGATCGGTTGCGCCCGGGGATGTCCGTGGTGGTCAGCATCGATACCAGCCAGGACGGCCCCGTGCCACCCGATCCGGTGGATGGCACTGTCGATTCGGCGCATTGATGGGAGCGTTTTATCTCTGATGCCCCATCACTCCCGCGCGCCGCGCCTACTGCAGGCCACTCACAGCGGCCGCCCCGGCAGAATCGTTTGCAGGTCTCTGGCCGGGTTGGTCAGCAGCGAACTGATCTTGTCCAGGGTACTGCGTGGACCTGCGCTGCATCTTGCAAAGGTGTTCTTCCGTCCGGGTCAAACCATGCGTTTGACGGTGTTGTCCCGGCGCACGAAGTGGTGCCAGACCGCCGCCACCACATGCAACCCGATGACGTAGTAGAAAATGGTGCCCAGCAATACGTGGTAGTGCTCCAGGTTTTCGGCGGTTTCCTTGGCGATGGCGAACGGGGCCGGAATGCTCAGGGACGTCAGGGGTACAGGCAGGGCGCCGCGCTCCAGAAGGACCGTGAACAACCCCAGCAGGGGCTGCGCGAACAGGAAGGCATACAGCGCGTAGTGCGAAAGGGTTGCGGCCAGACGCAGCGCGCCTTCGAGCGGTGGCGTGATGGCCGGAGGCGAATGTCGGCGCCGTTCCGCGACGCGATAGAACGCCATCACCAACACCACCAGTCCCACCCAAAAGTGACTTTGCACCACGAAGGTCCGGATATCACTGCCACGGGCGAACTGGCTCCGGCTCAGAATCAGGGCATACGCCAATACGATCAACACGGCCATCACCCAGTGCAGCCAGCGGGCTCGGTAGCTGAAACGGTCGCTATTCAAGGGTGTACTCACGGTCACGCTCCTGTTCTTTTTCGATGGGCCCACCCCCGGCAGGGCGGTGCATGATGAACTCGATCACCGCACGGAGACGGTGACTCGAGCCCTCTACCAATTTACGTGTCGCACGGACGAGACGCCATGGGTCCCGTCGCAGCCGCTGCAATTCGCCCTTTGTAACGGTGCTGATCATGCGAAAGCCATTCATCCGGTGGGATATTCCAACTGATTAAATCGATAACGGCTGATTGCACGGATGAAAGCGTGCAGGAAAACAGATCATTAATGGGTGATGTTTCCGGCAGCGCCCTTCATTCGAATTCACGTACCCGGAGAGGCAGGAGAAAACTGCATCGAATTGAATAGATAGTTATAAGAAGTTAATAATAAATAATCTTTAGTGATTAATATTCCATCAAAACGCGTTTGACAGGTAATCCGTATGGATCCATCTTTACTTCCGGATGCTCATTAGCCGCTGTTCAACAGCTTGAAAAAGCTGGCCGTTTGCTCGGTTCGAAGGTCATCTCTTACTTCTCCCGATGGACAGTTGGCAAAGGACTCGTGTCATGGACGTCCCCGAATTCGCTCGCCTGCTTAAACAGAAAAATCCAGAGTCCGAAGTGTGGTGGGATGCTTCGCCGGTTGCCTGTGAAGCATTCAAGACCCGGATGAAACTCAAATACCCGACGGCCCTTGAATACATCGATTGCTTGATGCCCTCTCACTTCCGTTTGAGCCCGTGGGGCCTGAGTGGGGCCACGACCAATCCCGGCCTGGTGAGTCAGGAGGTCTTGCGGACCCCCGACGTCTGGCGGCATTTCATCCAAGCCCACCCCGGTGGCCCCTATAACGACGAAGCTCAAGTGAGCCGCACGCTCTATGACCAAGTGATCATCGACGGCGCGCAAGTGCTGCAGCCCTTGTGGCAGCGCTCCAACGGCGGGCAAGGCTGGTTGTCGGCACAAGTGGAGGGAGGGGATCGTCTGGATGTTTCTGCACTCGTCGCCCGAGGTCTGCAACTGGCCAGGCTTGCGCCCAATATCATGGTCAAGGTACCTGGAAGCGAGGAGGGTTATCGAGCGATCGAGGCTTTGGTCGCCAAAGGCTGCTCGATCAACAACACGCTGTGTTTCACCGTGTCCCAGGCGGCCGCCTGCCTCAAGGCGATTCATGCGGGACGCTTGCGCGCTGAGGTGGACGGCGTCGACACCCGGCGCGCACGGTACGTCATCAGTTTCATGATAGGGCGGCTGGGTGCCGAAGCCGAATTCGAGCGGCAGGCACGTCACCGTCGCCTGCGTCTGACGCCGGTTGACAGGCGCTGGGCGGAGTTGGCGATTTACCAGGCCATTCAGGCGCTGATGCGGCGCTGGCAAACCCCCGCACGCGTGTTGCTGTGCAGCCTGAAGGTGGATACCGATCGGCGAGGGCGAGAGCATTGCTGGCATCTGCAGCGCACAGGGGCGGACACCACGCTGTACACCTTGACCCCTGAAATCATCGAATTCCTCATCCGGCGTTACCAGATCGACCGTGCCGTCACGCCGGCGACGGAATGGGTGCAGGTGCCCAGGCGAGTGATGAACAGGCTCATCGCCCTTCCGTATTTCAACCAGGCGTATTTCGAGGGTGATCTGCCGCCAGCCCGATTCAGGCAGCATCCTGCGTTCATCACGGCAGCAGCCAACGCGCGTCAGGGTCATGAACGGCTCGTGGCGTTCGTCAGGGCGAGCCGAGCGGTGGAAAACGTTTGCCCTGCGAGCGTCCAACGGCCGTTGGAGCGCGCGTCATGAATCGCATGATCGCCCTCTGGGCTCATCCCCGCTCGCGTTCGACCGTGCTGGAGCGCGTGTTCATCGAGCGCGGTGATTTTGAAGTCTTCCACGAACCCTTCGCCCACGTGGCGTTCAACGAACAGTCGGCGATCCCCCATGACGATCTCGACTGCGGCTTGCCCACCACCTATGAGGGCGTTCGCGAACTGCTGCGCAGCGCGAGGCAGAGGCGAAACGTATTTCACAAGGACATGTGTTACCACTGCCTGGACGAGTTGAAAGCCGATGGGCAGTTCCTACTGGAACACCAGCATGTGTTCATTATCCGAGAGCCGGCTCGGGCCATCGTTTCGCATTTTCAGGTATTCGCCGAGATGCCCTTGCATGCCGTGGGCCATCAGGCGCTGTACGAGATCTTCTGTCGCGTCACCAAGCTGACCGGGAAAATTCCCTATGTCATCGATGGAGACGATCTGGCAAGACGCCCCGATGAGACGGTACGCAAGCTGTGCGATCACTTGCAGTTGGAGTTTCTGCCCCACGCGATGCGCTGGGAGATCGCTTGCCCCGATCAGTGGAAAGCCTGGCGCCGCTGGCACAAGGAAGCCGAGCAGAGCACGCATATCAGGGCGGGCGCCGAGCGGCTCGATGACGACCTGCTGACCGCCCACCCTCATCTGATGGCCTATTACCAAGTCCATCGCCCCTTCTACGAGCGCATGAATCAATTCGTGCAGCAGGGCCACCCATGAGAAAAATCGTGATTACCGGTGCTGCAAACGGCATCGGCAGGGCAACGACCCTCGCCTGCATCGAGGCCGGGTATTTCGTGATTGCCGCCGACAAGGATCGGCATGGGCTACGGGCCTTGCAGGACGTTGCCGCGCCCAATCGCCTGGAAACCCATCTGGTGGATTTTTCGCGTGCGGAGGTCTACCGCCACTTCATCGGTAACCTTTACAAACACCACAGTACGCTGCACGGGTTGGTCAACAACGCCGGCCTGTATCACGGCAAAAGCGTGTATGACTACGACGATCAGGAGATCGAGGAAATCTGGACGGTGAACCTCAAGTCGCTGGTGTACCTGTCGAAAGATTTCGCCCTGCATGAGTCGCAGGCCCTGCATACGCGCAGCATTATCAACATCACGTCGGTGGCGGGGGAGGTGGGCAGCATGGACGCGCTCTACGGCGCCACCAAGGCCGGGGTGATCGGGCTGACGAAGGCCAACGCCTGGAATTTCGCGCCGCGCGTGCGGGTCAACGCCGTGTCGCCCGCATTGGTGCGCAACACGTCCATTTACCATCGGATCCCCCCGCACCGTTGTGAAGAATACCAACGACAGGAAATCATCGAAGACCCGCTCAAGCCCGAAGGCGTAGCCGACGTGATCATGTTCTTGCTTTCTGACCAGAGTCGGCACCTGACTGGAAAAGTCATACCCGTGGACAATGGTGCTTACCCCCGCTAACCCGGGGTTGAGCAGGACAGAGGCGACAGGGAGAACTGTCATGCAACGCAAGAAGCTGCTTATCGTCGGCGGTGGGAATCTGTGCCTGCAGATTCTGCAAATACTGCTGCCACGCAATCAATTCGAGTTCCACCTTGCCAGTCGCAACCTCGAGCAGGTTACGCGTCTGGGTAACCTGGTGCGCCTGGGCGCGTTGCAGCTCGACGTGTCGGCGCACATCGAGTGTTGGGAAATGGACCTGGTGGAAGGTTGGATCGATCGCAACGCTCAGACCTTGGCGCGCATCAAGCCCGACATCATCGTCAACTGCGCCTCCCTGCAATCCTGGCGCATCATTACGCAGTTGCCTAAGGCGACATTCGAGGCGCTCGATCAGGCGCAACTGGGGCCTTGGTTACCCATGCACCTGGCCCCGGCCTACGCCCTGATGCGTTCGGTCAAACAGGCCTGTCCCAAAGCGTTGGTGGTCAACGCGGCCTTTCCTGATGCGGTCAACCCGGTGCTTTACAAAGTGGGAATGGCGCCGGATGTCGGGGTCGGCAACATTGCCAATCTGGTGCCCGCCACCCGCAGCGCCATTGCTCGCCTGGCCCGCTGTGAACCGACGCGGGTGTACGTGAAACTGGTGGGCCAGCATTTTTTCAGCCACGCGGTGCCCCGGCAGGGGTTGCCGTCAGCGGCCAACTTCAATCTCTGCTGCTGGATAGACGGACGTGAGCGCAGTGAAGAATTCGCTCCGCATGAGGTGTTCGCCCTCGTCGCCGATCGGTTCCGGCGGCTCGGCGGTGTCGATGGACAGTACCTGACGGCCATGTCGGCAGTGTCGGTGATCGAGAATCTGTTTTCCGAACAAGAAGTCCACGTGCATGCGCCAGCCCCCCACGGTTTGCCGGGCGGTTATCCGGTGAAGGTCGGCATGGGGCAAATCCTGCTCGGTTTGCCCTACGGCCTGCGCCGTGAGGAAGCCATTTCCATCAACGAAGCCGGCCAGCGCCAGGATGGTATCCAGGCCATCCTCGCCGATGGCACGGTTGTCTTCGGTCGTGAGCAGATGAACGTCATGGAAGAGTTGCTCGGTTACTTCATGCCTGACATGAAGGTTCAGGATGCGGCGGCGTGTGCGGCAGAACTGGGCCGCAAATATCATCTTTTTGCCGACCGGGCTCGCCAACAGGGAGTGAGTCATCATGGAAACGAAGAGCGTTCGTCTGCCCGTCGCTGTGGCTGATGGGCTGGATCAGGATTACGCCCGGCAATACCACGAGGATTTCGTCAAGCGATGGGACGAACTGATTGACTGGAACAAGCGGGCGCAGGGCGAAGGGGCATTTTTCATCGAGCGGCTTTTGCGCGATGGCGCTTGCCGTGTGTTCGATGCGTCGACAGGGAGCGGTTTCCATGCCGCCCAACTCTGTGCTGCCGGTTTCGACGTCGTGGCGTGTGACGGCAGCCCGACAATGGTCCGATGCGCCGACGCCAACTTCAAACGCCGGGGCCTGAATATTCCCCTGCATTGCTACGACTGGCGCGAACTCGATCCCCGATTGTTGGGAACCTTCGACGCGGTGCTGTGCCTGGGCAGCTCGTTCTGTCACCTCTTCGACGGCGGCGAACGTATCGACGTCTTGCGTCAGTTCCGGCAGTTGCTCAAACCGGGCGGCACGCTGCTGATCGATCAGCGTAATTTTCAAGCCATCCTGGCCGGACACTTCTCGTCCTCCGGTCGCTATTACTACTGCGGCAAGGGCGTCAGCGTGAGCCTGGGCGAATTGAACCCTTCACTGTGCGAGTTCGTGTACACCTTTGCCGACGGTGCCTGTTATCGCCTTCGTGTGTTTCCCATCCTGCCCAGCCAGTTGCGCCAGGAGTTGGCAGCGGCAGGGTTTTCGGTGACCGGCAGTTGGGGGGACTTCGCCTCCGTGTACGACCCACTGCGCGCCGATTTCATCATCCATCAGGCCACGCCTGCGTGAGCCGGATTCAAGGAAGAGATGTCATGAACACACAAAGCTGTCTTTCAGCGGCTTCGGGCACCGTGTTCGCCTACGATTTCACTCATGCCCATGCTCAGGTGCCTTATCCATCCGCACGGGTGATCTGGCTGACGGGGCTGTCGGCGGCCGGCAAGTCGACGATTGCCGACGGCTTGATTGCACGGCTTCGCGGACGCGGGTTGAGAAGCTGTGTCCTGGACGGCGATTCGGTGCGAGGCGGGTTGTGCCGTGATCTGGGGTTTTCCCCGCACGACCGGGACGAGAACGTCCGACGCGTCGCGGAAGTGGCTGCACTGATGGCCGATACGGGGATGACGGTGGTGGTGGCGTTGATTTCACCGACCCGCGCTGCTCGCCACCATGCCCGCTCGATCGTCGGGAACGAACGTTTCGTTGAAGTGTTCGTCGATGTGCCTCTGGCCGTGGCTGAAGCCCGTGACCCGAAAGGGCTCTATCGGCGGGCCCGACGGGGCGAAATTCCGGCGTTTACCGGTGTTGATTCGATTTATGAGCCGCCGGTGTGTCCGGAACTTCATATCCACAACGATCGCGTCCCGGTGGCGGAGGCGGTCGAAAAAATCGACGTCTGGTTACGGCAGGCGGGGGCCACTTAGGGCGCTGAGCTTGCGTGCTGTTCCGATCGACGATTCAGTCGTCAGAAATACGCTCGCGGTGGCGCGTCTCTGTCATCATTGCTCGATCGGTCAGCACTGGAGGGCGAGCGATGTCTATCGGTCAATTGAAGATCAACGCCATCCGCCTGGTGGGAGGCCTGGGTGTACTCGATTTTCTGAACACCTGCGACGGCCGCCGACCAGGAACCTCATTGCCGGAAGTGGTCGATAAGCTGTCCAGCCTCGAAGACGTCGTGCACTGGTTTTTTCACGCGGGGCTGATTGACCATCAGGAGCATGAACAACTCATTCAGCAGGTGCGGGCGGCGTCCTGGCAGGCGCTGCCAGTGTTCAGGCAGTTGATCGACTTTCGAGAGTCGTTGTACCGCCTACTGCTGCCTGTGGCGCTTGGGCAATCGGTGGATCACTCCGCGCTGGACACATTGAACGCGGTGCTGGCCAGCTCGGCCGGCCAACGCAGCCTGGTGCCGACACCTGAGGGGGTCGTTTGGCGCTGGCATCCCATGGATTCGCTCGAGGCCTTGGCCCAGGGGTTCATCGGGAGACTGGCGGTGCAGGCGGCGGCGTTGCTGACGTCCGATGATCTTCTGCGATTGAAGGCATGCGCCACACCGGATTGTGATTGGCTCTTTCTGGACACTTCGAAAAACGGCCGTCGACGATGGTGCCAGATGAATGTCTGTGGTGCCAAGGAGAAGGCAAAGCGAGCTGCGGGTCACGCTTGAATGTGCGTTGTCTGACTCACGGTCAAACCTGTCCGTTGCCCTCGTCCGTGATAGGCGATCGCCCCCGCTGCAACCGAACGCGCCGAATGGTCTGGCAATCTGCGTCCGATGACCGCGCAATCGGCACGCAAAAAAAATCCCCGCAGCCGAAGACTGCGAGGATTTTGCGTCTGCCTCAGATGTACTGCGCGCCAGTGGCCGGGCTCAATTGCGGAACATGGCACCCGTCTGCACGATGTTGTTCGAGCCCAGCAATTGACTCACGTAACGGCTCCACCGCGTGATGTTGGCCGGGCCGACGAACACCACGTCTTGCGCCGCCAGCTCGAAACCCTTGGCCAGCGCATAACTGGTCGGTTTCTTGGCATTGAGATGGTAAACGGTGGCTGAGTGGGTCGCGTCCTGCGCACGAATCACATACACCGCTTCCCCGTCGGCTGCGTCAGGGCTCAGGCCGCCGGATGTCCCCAGGGCCTCAAGCAGGGTCACGCTGGTGGTGCTGAACGAGATCACCTGTGGGCGCTGAACCTCGCCCAGCACATAGATCTTGTTCTTCGAGTTGCTGTTCAGGTGCAGGTAGTCGCCGTCCTTGAGGAAGATCTTGCTCAGCTGCGAGTCCTTGCGGTTGAGCGAATCGACGTCGATCACATAATCCTTCCCGTCTCGCCGCAGGGTCAGCCCCGCAAGGTTGGCATCGGTCAGATCAAGCCCTGCCTGGCTGATGGCCTGAACCAGGCTCAACGGAATGTTGGTGATCGGCTGCGGGCCAGGGGTCTTGAACGCACCGGACAACAGCACCCGTTGACTGTTGTAGCGCAGCACTTTGACGTCGACCTTGACCTCGGTGTACTGCGGCAGCAAGCCCATGCGCAGTTGCTCGCGGATTTGCGAAACCGTCTTGCCCGCCGCCTGAATGCGACCGACGTACGGGAAGAAGACCGTGCCGTCGTTCAGCACTTCACGGCTGTTGGCGTCCAGTTGTTCCTGGGAGCCGGGAGCCGTCAGTTCCGGGTGCTCGAACACGGTGACCAACAGTGTGTCGCCTGGGCCTACCACATACTCAGGCGTCTTGTACGTCAGCAACTCGGGCGGCAAGGGCTTGGCGGCCGCTGCGGCCGCCTTCTGCTGCTGGGCCAGAGTCGTGGGCGTGATGTTGACCAGCGTGACCGCCGGACCGTCCGGATCCTTCTCGGTGACATCGCTGAGAGACATGTACTGACCTGGGGCGAATGCGCAGCCTTGCAGAACCAGACTGGAAAGCAGCACTACCGCGAACGTTACTTTCATTTGAGTGTTCCTTCTTAATCCTAAAAGGTGCGTACTGGCACCGCAGTGATTTCGTTGCATCCCTTACCCACACCGAACATCGGATTACTGTCGCTCATACCCCCATGCACCTCCCGCCGTGCGCAGCTGCGCGGCTCCGTTGTTTTTGTTGTGTTGACAGATTGTGTTTCCGGCAGTCCTAGAAGGCGTTTTTGTTGACGAACCCTTTGAAGAGCGTCAGCAGGATGATTTTCATGTCCAGCCAGACCGACCAGTGCTCGATGTACTGCAGGTCGAATTCCACGCGTTTCTGCATCTTGTCCAGCGTGTCGGTTTCGCCACGCCAGCCGTTGATCTGCGCCCAGCCAGTGATGCCCGGCTTGACCTTGTGACGCAGCATGTAGCCCGACACCTGTTTGCGGTACTGCTCGTTGTGCGCCACGGCATGGGGGCGCGGGCCGACGATGGACATCTCACCGCGCAGCACGTTGAAGAATTGCGGCAACTCGTCCAGCGAGGTCCGCCGCAAAAACGCGCCCAGCGGCGTGATGCGGCTGTCGTTGCGGGTGGCCTGTTTCACCACGTCCCCATTTTCCTGAACGCTCATGCTGCGGAATTTCCAGACCATGATCGGCCGGCCGTCCAGCCCATAGCGACGCTGGCGAAACAGCACCGGGCCGGGCGAGGTCAACTTGATCGCCACTGCGATCACCATCAGCGGCAGTGCGATCATGCTCAGGATCACGCTGGACAAGACAATGTCTTCGATGCGCTTGACCACGCTCCAGGCGCCGTCCATGGGCGAGTCGAAAATGCTGATGCTCGGCAAGCCGTTGATGCTTTCGCTGCGGGCATGCAACAACTCGAACATGAACACATCCGGGATCACATACACCGAGGCCGTGGTGTCGCTCAGGCCCTTAATCAGGTCTTGGAGCCGGGCCTGTGCGCCCAGGGTCAGGGTGATGTAAACCTTGTCGATCTTGCCCTCGCGGGCGTCTTCGATCAGGGCCTCCAAATCACCCAACACCGGAATGCGCCGCCCGATGCGCGCCAGGTCCATCTGCTCAGGCTGTTCGTCATAAAAGCCCAGCAGGTTCAGGCCCATCCACGGCGCGCTTTCGATCGACATCGCCAGGCGCTCGCCACAATGGCCTGTGCCCACGATGGCGACGCGACGAGTGTTGAAACCCCGGCTGCGCAGGGTGTGCAGCACGCTGCGAATCGCCAGGCGGTAGCCGCACAGCGCGACCAGCACGGTGGCGAACCAGGCCATCTGGCTGTTGTTGGCCAAGTCGGCAGGCTGCAGCAGCAGGTAGTCGACGAACATCAGCAGGACGAAGGCCAGGCCCCAGTAGTTCGCGACTTTCAGCAACTCGCGCAGGATCCGTTCGCCCCGCCACGAGCCGTACAGTTGGTGGTATTCGGCGAGCCAGTGAAACGCCACGGCGGCGAGCAGGATCTGCATCCAGGCTTCGGTGCTCATCGGCAACCCGGCAAGGGCGTTCACGCCGTAGCCGCCGATGACGATCACCGCCAGATCCAGCAAGCGATGGGCAACCGACAATGACGATTGATGAGCATGCAAGATGCCGCGAAGAGGTGTACGCATGGTAGGTGCTCGCTCAGACAGATTTGATCGGAACAACGCGGGCGGTAAGTTCGTTGGCGGCCAGCACAGACGGCACCGTGATCGGCCTCGGTTGTGCGAGGTGCCGCGCCTGACGGGTGACCAGCAGGCGCTGCTCGACGAACTGGCGAATTTCCAGTTCGAAACGAGCCTCGCTGAAGCGCTCGGCGTTGGCGCGGCAGGCCTGGGCCGTGATGCGCGCATGCTCCGCTTCGAAGGTCTCGATGGCCGCGATCAGCGAGGCGGCGGTCTGCTCCGGGTAAAACACCCCGGTGGGCTGCGGATGGTCCAAACCGCAGACGGTTTCCAGCACGCCGCCCTTGCCGAAGGCGATCACAGGCGTCCCGCAGGCCTGTGCCTCCACCGGGCTGATGCCGAAATCTTCCTCGGCAGCGAACACGAACCCCTTGGCGTTGCGCATGTGTTCCTGCAACACCGCGAACGGCTGGTAGCCCAGCAGTTCGATGTTTGGCGCCTGGGCCGCCGCGGCTTTGGCCTTGTCCATTTCAGGCCCATCGCCGACCACCACCAGTCGCTTGTCGGGCATGGCCGCGAATGCCTCGATGATCATGGGCAGGCGCTTGTAGGGGACCATGCGCGAGGCCGTGAAGTAGTAGTCCTGTTTCTGCTCCTGCAATGCGAACCCGCGGGTGTCGACAGGCGGATAGATCACGGTCGATTCGCGGCGATACGACTTGGTGATCCGCGCGCCGATGAAGTGCGAGTTGGCGATGAACTCATCGACCCCGGCAGACGTGCGCTGGTCCCACATGCGCATGTAGTGCAGGATCATCCGCGCCACTTTGCCCTTGAGCCCCCCACTCAGGTTGGCTTCCTTGAGGTATTGATGCTGCAGGTCCCAGGCATAGCGGATGGGCGAATGCACATAACTGATGTGCAACTGGTCCGGGCCGCACAACACACCCTTGGCCACTGCGTGGCTGCTGCTGATGATCAGGTCGTAACCGGACAGGTCCAGTTGCTCGATGGCCATCGGCATCAGCGGCAGATAGCGCTGGTATTTGGTTTTTGCCTTGGGCAGGCGCTGGATAAAGGTGGTGGTCGCCACCTTTCCGCCCAACTGCGCGCGGTCCTGATCGCTGAGGAAGTCGATGACGGAAAACAGATCCGCCTCGGGCCATATCTTGATGAGCGACGCCAATACCCGTTCGGCACCGGCGTACGTCACCAGCCAGTCGTGGACGATTGCGATTTTCATTGGAGTTCTCTGCTGTCACGGCTCGGATGGCCCTGCGAAACGAGCGAAGCTCGCCAGGGCTGGAGCGATTGTGTTTGCGCAGGCCGACTTCAAGCGTTGACTGGCTGCGTCCGTGCTTTGCGATTGTTCAAGCGTTTGCCGAGCTGAATGAACGGCGATTCGACGAAGTGAAAACTCAGGTGCGAGGCGCCCAGTGTCAGCAGCGTGGCGAACAGCGCGATGCCCAGCCCCGATGCCCCTGTGTTGTTCAGCAGCCACTCGGCGAGCATGCCCATCGAGGGGTGCAGCAGGTACAGCGAATAACTCACTGCGCCCAGCCAGACCAGCGCCGGGTGATCCAGACGCACGCTGCGGGTCAGCACCAGGAAACTGCTGATGGCCACCGCGTAGGTGAAGCAGTAGCGTCCCCAGGTCTCACCGTTGCCCATGTCTTTGCTGTAGGCCATGAACAGCGTTGGCGGCAGCACGACAGTGAAGGCGATCAGCAGCGTTTTGAGGTTGCGGGTCAACTCATTGCTGTGTTCGGCCAGCAACCACTGGCGCCAGACCGAGCCGAAAAACATCAGCGACAGGGCCAACGGCAGGGCCACCGGCAATTTCCGTTCGGTCAGGGCGCGCATTACGCCCATCGCCAACGCCATCACGAGAAACGCCAGTGAGCAGCGTGTGCGAAAGGTTTGGTCGTATAGCTTGCCGCCGAGGAACAGCGCCAGGCAAAGGGCGTAGAACACCAGTTCGATGAACAGCGTCCAGTACAGGCCGATGACATCGTCGAATCCCAACGCAGCCTGCACCATGGTCAGGTTGGCCGCGATCTGGGCGAGCGAGGGCAGTGGGGCGGCGGTCAGCTTGAGGATGACGATGAACACCAGCAGTGACAGCCAGTAGGCCGGGTACAACCTCATGAATCGCGACACCAGAAACCGCTGGGCACCGTCGGGACCAGGCTTGAGGCTGTAGGGAATCACCACGCCGCTGATCATGAAGAACCACAGCACCCCCAGCTTGCCGGGATCGATCAGGTAATCGAACACCCAGACATGCCCGACCACCGGTAGATACAGGTGGGTGAAGACCACCATCAGCGCAGCGATGCCGCGCAGCGCGTCGAGATAAGCCAAACGTTTCATGGGCGTGCCTCAAAGCTTGCTGGACGATTCACGACGCAGCGCGTCAGGCCCGGTACTGGTGCGCCGGTCCTTGGGGCGGTTGAGCAGCGTGTCGATGCGTTGCGAAACGCGTCGCGCCGACTCCTCCCAGGAAAACCGTGTCACGTTGTTCAGGCCGCGCCGCCGTAGCGACTGGCGCAGCGGCAAGTCAGTGAGGATGCGCTCCATGGCCGAGGCCATGTGAGTGACGTCCAGCGGGTCAAAATACAAAGCGCTGGCTTGCAGCACTTCGGGAATCGATGCCGCATTGGCCGCCAGCACCGGGCAGCCGCAGGCTTGTGCCTCCAAGGGCGGGATGCCGAAGCCTTCGTACAGCGAAGGAAACACAAACGCGGTCGCGCCCTGATACTGCTCGATCAACTGGTCGTCGCTCAGGCGCCCGAGAAAACGGATGCGAGGATCGCGGCTGGCCAACCGTTGCAGATTGTCATCGCTGAAGATGCCGCTGGCACCGCCCACGATATGCAGTTGAACGTCGTCGTGGCCGCGCAGCAGCAAGAACGCCTGAATCATCCGGCTGAAATTCTTGTGTGCGCTGGGCGAGGACACTGCCAGCAGATAGTCGGGTTGATCACGCAGCGGCGGCCCGGGCTGGAACGCGCCGCTGACAGCATTCGGCACCACGAAGATCTTTTTTTCCGGAAAGTTGTAGAACTGCGCAATCTCGCCCTTGGAAAAATTGCTGACCGTCAGCAACGCCTTGATTCGCGACAGCATGATCGGCGTCATGGTCCGGTAAAGAAGGCGAAATAGCCGGGTGTAGCTTTCCGGGTGACGAACGTAGGTGACGTCGTGGTGAGTGGCGATCTGGTTGCCGTAGAACAGCGGTGCCGTGCTGCACAGCGACACCAGCAGCGGGTTGCCATGACGGCGCAGGAACAGCGGAAGGTCCAGTTGTTCCCACAGATGGCCGCTGTGGCGTCCGATGCATTGCACGTCCAGCGCCTTGGCGCTCTCGTGCATCATGATCCCGTGTGGGGCCACGAAGATGACGTCGTCGCGCAACTGCCGCAGCGCAAGGCAGGTCTGCTCGGCGAAGCGCTGAACGCCGCGCAACTCCTGTGTCAGAAAGCGTGCATTGATCACAATCATTGTGGTCGACCTGTGAAAGAAGTAGGGGCGTGACAACCCGCCAGGGTGGTTCGTCAAGACGTTCAACCGTGCAGGACGCGTACGGTGGTCCGGTCGCGGTGTTAAATGGCTCATCAATCGAGGCCAGCGGACCCCCGCAGGCGGCGCCAGGGCTGGCAACGGGTTGAGCGGATGATCAGGGCAAGGCGAACAATGCCGGGCGTGTGCCCAACGTGATGATTTTCGGAAACTCGTCGATCGGTACTAGTGCCGAACAACGTCCATCGTCGCAGTTCCAGGGTATGCCGCTGTCGACCAACCCCTTTTGCGGCTCCCGGGTATCGATGTAGTGCACATTGCCGCGCAGTACGCTGCTTGCATCGACCTTGATCGAGCGGGGCGAACCGGCGGTCCAGGCGACCATGATCTGATCGGACCCTTTGGCGAACCGCAGCAAATACTGTGAGTCGATTTCTCGGCTCTTCTCTGCGTCATAACGGAACTGGTGCAACGTCGGGCTGATTGCCTTCAGTGTCAGGTAAGCCTGTTTGACGCTCAGATCCTGATTGAGCAGACCGAAATTCTGTTCAGGGTCCGTGCCGTCCGGACCGTCGTTGAGCAGGCCGTTCCACCACATACCTTTCACGTTGGGCAGGGTCTGGACCAGAAAGAAACTGCGCGCCAGAAATGCGGCCTGCGTGTTTTCGTCGCCGCCGCAGCGGCCATCGTTACTGGGCCAGCCCATTTCCGTCAGGTACAGCGGCACGGCGGTCTTGGTCTTGGACTTCTCCTTGAGGTCCTCGCTGATTCGGCGCAGCCAGGCGATCCAGTTTTCCGGGGTATTGCGCTCATCCGAGCGGCAATACACATAAGGGTGCAGCGACAATCCGTCGACATGGTTAAGAATGCCCGACTCCACCAATCGGTCGGCGAAGCCCAGGTCCATCCCCTGGCTGGTCACCGCCCCGGCGAGAATCATCATGGGCCGCTGGTTGGTTCGGATGCGCCTGGCCGCCTCTTCGATCAGGATGCTGTAGTCCTGAGCGAACACCGGATCGACGGGATTTTCCTTGTCCCATTCATTCCAGATTTCATAAAAATCCACGCTGTCAGTGAGCTGTCGGGTGACGAAGCTGACGTAGTTGGCGTACGCCTCTCGAACCAGCGGCTTACGCGGCTTCGCGTAGTTGTCGTAAAACGGATTCCCGTAACCCAGCACCAACAGGGGCCGCAAATGATGTTCCTGCGTGTTGCTCAGATAGGCCTGCCAGACGGGCTCGATCTTCATCAAGCCTCGTCGGGGCTCGGCGCTGGACCAGTAGGCGTCGTCGCGTACCGAATCCACGCCTGCCGCTTCGAGCAGTTGCAGCGCCTTTGCCGAGTTGGAGTTCTTGTTCATCAAGTGCGTGTCGACGCCGATGATGAACGCATCGTCCGCCAGGGCCGAGCCACTGATAACCCAACTGAACCCGCTCAGCAGCAGGATTTTCAATGGTCGTCGTAACCTCGTCAGGCACAGGGGCGGCATGGCTTGTCTCAATGAAGAGGCACGGTCCGGAGCGCTTGCTCAGTCAGTCTCGGGCCGTCGGCAATGGATGTCGTGTGCGCGCGGCCGTCAGACCGGGTGCGGCAAGACAGTCGGGTCACGGTGCACGATGTTGTCGAGCAACGTCTGGGCGAAGATGCTTTCATAACTGTCCAGCATCAGGTCCAGATTCAGCAGCGCTGCCACGCTGACCCGCGCTTGGCGACTCAATCGCGCCAGCAACTCAGGTTGCTGATGCAACCTGAGCATCGCATGGCCCAGCGAGTCAGGATCGTCCGGGCTGCACAACAAGCCATTGAGCGGGTCCTGAATGATCTCCGGCAGCCCGCCCATACGGCTGGCGATGACGGGCACCGAGTGTGCACACGCCTCCACGGCCACCATGCCGAACGGCTCGTTCCACCGCGAGGGCACCACCGCCACGTCGACCTGACTGTAAAACGTCTCCGGCGTCTGGTAGCCGACGAACCGGACATTCGGCGACGTGACCAACGCCTTGAAAGCGGCCTCGTCAGCGGCCTGTCCGCGCCCTGCGATTTGCAGGGTGGCGTCGAATGGCAGGCGCTGAAATTGTTCGATGAGCCAGCGTATGCCTTTCTGTTCGGAAAGGGTGCCCATGTATCCGAAACGTAGCGGGGCCTTTTTCAAGGCCGGGTTGGACTCACGCTGCGTGTGAGGGGCGTCGTGCACTGCTGCGTAGGGGCTGGCGTTATGCACGACATAGCCTTTGGCGGCACTGAAGTAACCGCGCTGGCGGAGCTTGTCGAGAATGAACTGGCTGACCCCGACCACCGCCGACACCTGCGCCGAGCGTGTGTCGTGACCCTTGCGAAAGTGCTGACAGGTGCCGCAGGCCTGCTGGCAGCATTGGCCGCCCTTGAACATATTGGCGCTCGGGCACATCAGGTACATGTCATGCAACACCTGAACGATGGGCAAACCGGCAGCCGTGATCTCGTCCCATACCGAAACCGACCAGCCCGCCAGGTTATGGCACACCACCAGTTGCGGCCGTTGTTGATCGATCACCTGCTTGACGTAACTGCGCATGGCGCCGTTGTAGCGGTCCCGCAGGTGCCAGCCGAGCCGGGCGAGACGCCCTGGCCGTTGTGCCCCGAAGTGCCAATAGAAATTGTGCAGGCCGGCACGGTAGACGGTTACACCATTCACCGATTCGGTCGCCAACCCGGCGTCCGGGCCGGTCACCAGCACGCTGACCTGGCAGCCACGTCGTTGCAGGCCTTCGACGGTGCGCTGAAGAATAATCTCAGCGCCCCCGCCGATGTGAGGTGAATACAGGCTGCTGATGAAAAGGATGTTCATAAAGGATACGACCGATTCAGACCCAGTACGCCGGACTCGCCATCGCGGATGGCTTTTTCGATCAGGTTCAGACGCTCTTCGGCACCGCGCCGCCTGGCGATCAGCCGCAACAGCCGAAAGAACACCCATCGGTTAAGGCTGTACAGCATCGACGAATTGGCCCAGACGTTCTTGTCGAACCAGGCCTGGTTGCGCGCCCCGTAGTAGGCGCGAAGGTCCGAGCCCCCCAACAGGAAGCTTTCGTAGATGTTGTTGGTGCGCGCCTTGATGTTCCAAGAGTTCTCCAGGTCATCGAGCACAGCTTCGGGGACGAGAAAGATTCGGCCGCCGCCTGCGGTGATGCGCCAGGTGTATTCGCTGTCATCGGCATAAAGCATCAGCGCGTCCAGTGGCAGGCCGATCTTGCGGTACAGGTTGCGATGGGCAAGCAGGCCGCCGTACGTGGCGAACGGGAGCTGCACCATTTGCAGCTTGCCGGGCGCGGCCTGCGGCGCACCCCACGGCAGCCGACGCCAGATCTTGTAGGGCAGTTGCGCAATGTGGAAACCGAAAAAACTGGAGCGGCGTTGAATCGCAAAGCGCTTCGGCACCCCAGCCGCGATGTCGGCCTGATGGGTCGGACGAAAGCCCAGCACAGCAGCCTTGTCTTCGCCGTCGATTCGCTTGCGTTCTTCCAGTACCCGATGCAGCGTCGCGATGGCGTTGATGGTGGGCGCATTGTCGTCGTCCATCAGCCAGATGTGCTCGGCGCCGGCGTCCAATGCGGCCTGGATGCCCACCGAGTAGCCGCGGGCGGACCCCGTGTTCTCATGCAGGTAAATCACGCTGACTTCGCTGGGCCAGGTCCGACGCAAGGTTTCCAAAGGAGCCGTGGAGGCGTTGCTGACGATGATCACCCGGTCGATCAGGGGGCTTTCCAGCGAACGGCTGACCAGCGTGTGCAAATAGTTGAAACGGTCACCATAGGTGAGCGTCACCAAAGTCGTTTTCGAGGTCATGGTGAGTTTCCGGGCGCAAAGGGTTCAAGAGGCTGAGCGCGTCAGCCTCTGCAGCATTCAAATTCAAGAATCAGATCGTGAGGGCACAAACCCGTAGGAGCGCGCTTGCCCGCGAGGCGTCGTGTCAAGCACCTCGCGGGCGACTGATACACCGCTGTCGCGGGCAAGCGCGCTCCTACGTCGGGTTCGATGTTTCGGCTCAACCGCGTTTCCAGCCGCGACAGGCTGCTGACCGGCAGGGTCACCTTCTGTCCGCGGTGAAAGCCCGTAGGAGCGCGCTTGCCCGCGAGGCGTCATGTCAGACACCTCAATGGCGATTGATACACCTCGTCGCGGGCAAGCGCGCGCCTGCAGCGGGTTCGGTGCTTCAGCTCACCCGCGCTTCCAGCCGCGACAGGCTGCTGACCGGCAGGGTCACCTTCTGTTCGCGGTGCAGCAGGTTGAGCAGGATCACCGCGCGCTCGTCGCCATCGGCGGCGAGGAAAATCGCTTCAATGTCGTTGAACCCGTCCGCGGTAATGCGCACGGCCTCGCCCTGCTGGAAGACCACCTTGGGCACGGGTGCCAGCAGGCGTTGGCGAATCTGCTCGATGAGTTCGTCCTTCACCGGAATGGGCATGCCGCCGAAGGTCACGATCCGCGCGACACCGCGCGTGGAGCGAATCGGGTACCAGTTGTCCTGGGTCTGATCCATGTGGATGAACAGGTAGCCAGGAAACAGTTCCTCTTCCGACGCGGCGCGTGCGCCACGCTTTTTCTCGCCCTGCTTGACCGGGCG
The DNA here is from genome assembly GCF_029841165.1 of Pseudomonas sp. GD03842. Taxonomy (NCBI): domain Bacteria; kingdom Pseudomonadati; phylum Pseudomonadota; class Gammaproteobacteria; order Pseudomonadales; family Pseudomonadaceae; genus Pseudomonas; species Pseudomonas sp. GD03842. The sequence continues at coordinate 64,116 of NZ_JAOCEA010000024.1, forward strand.
GTAGCAGGCGAAGTTCTGGCGTTGCAGGTGCTCCTCGGCGCGTGCTTCCTGGCGAGGCTTGGTTTGAATGAGGTACCAGCGGGCTGAATCATTCGAGGTGCTGACGACGTGAGACATCATTGATCACTCCACTGCAATCCGGTTCGACAGAGTTGATACAAGCTCAGGGTGGTGCGTCATTCGGGCGAGCAATCCGGGCTCGGCAGCAGGCGGATTCTTGTCCAGTTGGAACTGGGTCAGCAGGTGCTGGACCTGCTCCACGCAGTTGAACATCAATACATCGATAATCGACAGATTGGCGACGAAAGGTTGCCTGAACTGGCAATATTCTACCGGGCTCATGCGGAAAAACCGCACCAGCAGGCGGTTGCGCGCAAAATGGTCGCGGTCATACACCACCGAGCCGCCTTCGGGCGTGATGAACGTCGTCGCTTCGAAGGTATGGGCAATGCGGATGATCCGCTCTTGTTTGTCCACAGGGCTGCCCAGTATCAGGTCGGAGCTGCGCATGATCGGCGTCACGATGTGCAGATAAGCACACAATTCGCGGATCGCGTGCTCGGCGTATAACGCGATGTTTTGTTGCGGGAAGCGGACCAGCCGCTCGATCAGCGGCATGACCTGCGCGAAGTAGGGGGCTTGCTGGTAACTCTGCGCGATCAGCGCGATGAGTCGATCGGCCTCTTCGCTGAAGCGGTCGCACAGTTGCCGCTGGTTGATCGGCAGCTGGAAGCGGTCTTTTTTCAGTGGGAAGCTGATCAGCCGCGCTTCGTGGTCATGCAGGATACGGTTGCGGTTGACCCACCCGGACCGCACGTACTGCAGATCGTCTCCCAGGACGAACACGTCCGCCGCGGCGATCAACTGGAAATACCCCAGATACGGAAAGAGGTAGGGCTGCATCACTGCGATGGTCCTGGCCATGTACGTCTCCTTTACTGCTTTGACTTCATGCCCCGCTGTGCCGCGGGGCTGGCTCTTATTTGCGAACGGTGGTGTAGTCGTATCCATACGCGGCGCAGTCGTAGTCGGCGGTCGACGCCTTTCGCAGCACACCGTTGAAAATCGCACCCTTGATCAGAATGCCGTTGTGCATCAGGCGACGTTTGCACGCCTCGATTTCCTTGGCGCTGCTCAGCCCGAAGCGGGTGACCAGCAGGCACGTGCCGGACTGCCGGCCCACCAGGGTGGCGTCAGTGACCGCCAGAATCGGTGGGGTGTCGACGATCACCAGGTCGTACAGCGGCGACAGGTCGGTGATCAGCTTGTTGAAGTTGTCATGCATCAACAGCTCCGACGGGTTGGGCGCCGCGAAACCACAGGAAATGAAGTCCAGGTTGCGCACTTCAGTGTGGTTGATCACTTCCCCGCTTTTCAGCCGTGCCGCCAGCGTGTCGGACAGACCGTGTTTGGGCGACAGGTTGAACAACTTGTGCAGATAGCCTTTGCGCATGTCAGCGTCGATCAGCAGCACACGCTTGCCGGTCTGGGCAATGATCACCGCCAGATTGCTGGAGACGAACGATTTGCCCACACCCGGTGTCGGGCTGGAAATCATCAGTACGTTGTTGCGTGCTTCCAGCATCGCGAAGTGCAGGCTGGTCCGCAGGCTGCGCAGCGACTCGATGGCCAGTTCCGTTGGCGCGCTGACGCTGAGCAGGCGTGGCTCCTTGTTGCCTGCTCGGTTGCCGAGTTTGTCCATGCGTTCCTGCTGGCGGGAAAACGGCAGCGACGCATACACCGGCATTCCCAGGTTCTCGATCACATCCGGGTTATCGATACCCCGGTAAAAGGCCTGACGCACGAACACCGTCACCACCGCCACCAGCAGGCCGACAAGGGCGGCGACCAGCACGATGATCTTGCGCATCGGCTTGACCGGCTCTTCGATATTGGCGTCGGCGTTGTCGATGATGCGCACGTTACCGATGCTGCCCGCCCGCAGAATGTCCTGCTCCTGGCTCTTGTCCAGCAGCAGGGTGTAGGTCTGCGAAGTGACCTGCATGTCACGGTTCAAGCGCAACAGCTCTTGTTGAGTGGCCGGCAGCGTTTCGATTTTCTTCAACAGCGCCGCTTTCTGCGCTTCGACCTGGCCGATCTGCGTCATCAGGCCGCGGTAGGTCGGGTGTTCAGGCGTATACAAGCGTTCGACGTCGACCCGCTTCATTTTCAAGTCCGACAGCGTGCCTTCCAGCTTGACCACCTGATCGAGCACCGATTTGGTTTCCACGCTCAGGTCCACCGACTTGGCGCTGGTCTGGAAATTGTTCAAGGCAATTTCCGACTGCTCCAATTGCTTGCGCACGGCGGGCAATTGCGAACGCAGGAATTCCAGGCGTTGGGCCGCTTCGGCCGAGCTGCGCTCCACGTTCTGCCGTACGTAGAGGCGGCTGACTTCATTAAGGATGCGCTTGGCCAATGCCGGATCCGGGTCCTGGATCGACAGGTAGACGATGCCGGAATCCTTGCCCGCCTCAATGATCTTCAGGCGATCCTGATAATCCAGGGCGGCGGTCAGGGTGCGCTGGCGAACGACGGTGAACTCGGTGCCAGGCCGACCGGTGAGGGCGGCCACCTGGATCTTCACGCCGCTGCCTTCCACGGTCTGACCGACCGGGCCGCTGAGCAGCTTGTTGTGGTCCTGGTCATACAGCGAAAAGGTGTCAGGCTTGTCGATGACCATGGTCATCTTCTCGCCCAGCAAGGCATCCGGCACTTCCAACTGGAAGATGTCGATCTTCTCGCCGCCCCAAGCGAAGCTGTCCAGGCCGAACAGAGGCGCAGCAATCTCGCCTTCGTGCTCCGGCTTGAACCGGCGGGCCATATAGCTGCCGATGCCTGGCACATATTTGGGCTTCTGGATGATATAGAGCTTCAGGTCATCGACGACTTTACCCAGCACCGCGCGCGACTTGATCAGCTCGATTTCAGTGGTTGCCTGGGAGACCGACAGGGGTTTGCTGTTGATTTCGGTGCGGCCCTCGATGCCGATTTTCTTCGGCTCGATCTGAATCATCGCGTTGGCCTGGAAGATTGGCGTGGCGAGTATGGCGTAGGTCACCCCCAGCAGGATGCAGACACCCATGATCGCAGCGATCATTCCCTTATGGTCGAACAGCGTGCGCAAGATGGTCGCCAGATCGATTCGGGAGTCCTGGACGTCGTCCAGGGAAGTACGGTTCATAGCGGTCATTTATCTCGAATCTCCTGACTGAAGATAAGGAAGCCAGTCGTCGACACAACGCGAGAGCAACTCGTAGGTCTGTTCAAAGGCTAATTTCGGGCGCCGGTACGGATCGGCGATTTCCATGTCCTGTTGCCACTTGCCTATCAGAAACGTCTTGCCACGCACTTCGGGCGCCAGCTTGAGTACGCTCTGGGCCTGGCGATGCTCCATCAGCAGGATCAGGTCCGCCTCGTGCAGCATCTGACGGTCGATCTGTCGGCTGCGATGCCGGTGGGCTTCGACGCCGTTGACGTGCAGAACGGCCCGGGCCAGCGGGTCCATGGTTGAACTGAGCATGGCGTGAGTGCCGGCCGACGACACGGTGATGCGATCGTTGAGCACCCGTTGTCGGAACATGGCCTCTGCCATGGGGCTGCGACAAATGTTGCCGACGCAGACCACCAGCACGTTACTGAACATGACCTTTACTGAAGGTCGTCATCAGTCTTTTGCCGATGTTGGTGCTGAAGTTTTTGCCCACCTGCAACAGCGTCTGCGCCTTGCGCTGGGGCGTGATCGCGGACATCGAGTAGCCGACCAGTTCCATCAGGAAATGCTCGTACAGTTCATCATTGCCCAAGCGGTTGTAATAGTTGGCCAGCGCCCCCGACGTCTGCAGGGCCATGTGCAGCTTTCGTTTGTTGGAGCGCATGGAGAACACCCCGCCCGGATGCATGCGATAGGCCGCCGGTTTGATCTCGCCCATGAACTTGCCCTTGCCATACGCGCCCAGCAATGACCACCAGACCAGATCGTTGAGGGGCGCGCCGACCAGTTCCTTGGGCAGCGAATCGAAGACGTTGCGGAACACCGTGGTCAAGGTCGAAATCGGCCGTGCCTTTTGCAGCTCCAGCGCAGTGGCGTCAGCGCGCAGCTCGCCCTGCAGCTGAATGCCGTATTGGCCGTTGCTGTCGAACGGAATCGCGTCGTGATAGGTGAGCACGTAGTCCGGGTGGTTTTCGAGAAACTCCACCTGCGTGTGCAGCTTGCGCGGGTCGGTCCAGTAGTCGTCGCCTTCGCAGAACGCGATGTAGCGTCCGCGGGCTTCGCCGAACAGGCGGGGCACCGAAGGGTTGCCCTGCGAATACTGGTTGGTCTCGTGGTAGAAGGCGCGGATCAGCGTCGGGTAGCGTTCGACGTATTGCGCAATGACGCGGGCGGTGCCATCGGTGGAGGCATCATCATTGACCAGGATTTCGACGTCATAGGACGTTTCCTGCATCAGGAAGCCTTCCAGTGTCTGAGCGACATAGGCTTCCTGGTTGTAGGCTGGGCAGACGATGCTGACCAGGGGTGCGGCGGACGAAAGGTTCGTCTTTTTGCTAATAGCATCCATGGCTTATGTACTCGGTTTGCTGAACAAGACGGAAATCTTCGTCACCAGTGGCTTGTCGCTCACGGCGACCACCATCAGCGTGATCAGGCCGCTGACGGCCAGACCCAAGAACGTGTTGAAGCGGTTTTCATTGGCGATCAGGCGCAGCACCGGTTCGCTGATTGCCAGGCCGGCGGCCGTCATGACGCAGATGCGAATGACGTCGCGCAACCACACCCCGTGAATGCCCGGTGCCAGCCGCTGGTGCACGACCATCGGCCAGATCGCGAACGACACCGAACGCAAAAGGCACCAGGCCACAGCGGCACCGGCCGCGCCGTAAAAGCGGATCGCCAGGTACATCACCGGCACGGTGACCAGCGCCGAAATGACGCTGTACCAGACATGCAGGCGCATTTGCCCGTAGGCATATTGCAAATAAAACTGAAACGCGCTGACCGCCATGATTGCGCTGCCCAGCGAGTACCACGGCAGGATCGGACGGCTCCATTCGGCCGCTGGCCGGTCTCCAGACCAGGCGTACACCATGTCGTAGGCGTGCAATGCGATCAGCGCGGCCAGGGGAAACAGGAACGTGCAAACGAAGCGGTTGGCCGCCAGAAACAGCGCGTGCATGTCATCGCGTCGCCCCTCGGCCATCAGCACCGTCAGGCGCGGCAACAGCGTCTGCGCCAGCGGGTTGCTCAACATCATGATGCCGGTGGTGATCAGCGCCACCAGCGAGAAGTAGCCGTATTCATCGAGGGGCAGCAGCTCGGAGAGCAGCACCTTGTCGATCTGGGTGAGCACGATCCACAGCACTGCGGTGCCCGACATGCTCGCCGCGAAGGGGATGATCGGCTTTACCAGTTGCCAGTCGAAGCCGGTCAGCCAGCCTGGCGTCGGCATCTCCCGGTACGCGCGGGCGGCGAAGATCAGCGTTTCGATCAACCCCACCAGCACTTGAAACTGGAAGAAGATCACCGGATCGCTGGAGATCTTGCTCACCAGGAACAGTCCGCCGAAATAGCGCAGGGTGGCGATGATCACGTTGGCGATGTTCAGCCACGCATGCTGTTCCAGACCCTGAATCCCGCTTTTATAAAGTGTCGAATACAACCTGAGGGCGATGACGATGCCCATCAGGCCGATGCATTCGATCACCGTCTGAGTCGACAGATCCTTGGGGTTCAACCAGTGCACCGCAATCCATTGGCTGCCCAGGTACATCGCTGCGCAACAGGCACCGGTCAGTGGCAGGAATATGATCTCGAACGAACGCAGCAGGCGGCCCGAGTGACGATCCATCGTCTCAGCGGCCTGTTGGTGGGCCACCGCCCTGACCAGGCTGGGAGACAGACCGGCGTCCAGCAATTGCAGCCAGGCCTGCAGAACTGAGAAAAAGCCGATCAGGCCGTAAGCTTCTGCCCCCATATGACCGAGGTAGAACGGCATGATGAGGATGCCCACCAGCAGGGTGTAAGCCTGTCCGGCATAGCTCAACGCAGTATTGCGTATGACTGAGCGCTGGGTTTGCATGGGATGTCTGTCTCACCGTGAAGGGGCAGTGGTTTCGCTATCCAGACTCAGATGACCCGTGCCAGATCGGGTACCCGATAGGGCGCATGGCCCAGACTGCACTCGGCGATGACGGTATTGATCACCCGCTCCTGATCCTCGCGCAGCAACCCCGGATAGATGGGCAAGCACAGCACCCGCTCGCTCAGCGAACGCGACGCGGTTTGCGCGGCTTGTGGTTGCAGGTATTCGAGGGTATCCAGCGATGGATAGAAATACCGACGCGGGTTGATGCCATTGGTGTTCAGCGCGCTGCGCAGACGCAGTAATTGCTGCTCGTCCTTCAAGGCGATCGGGTAATAGCTGTGGTTCAACTGGCTGTTGTCTTCCGGCTTTTGCAGGTCCACATAGTCGCCAAGGCTTGTGGTGTAGCGATCGGCGATTTCGGCGCGCTCCTGAAGAATGTTCTCGATGTCGTCGAGAATGCACAGCCCCATCGCTGCGGAAAACTCGTTGAGTTTGGCGTTGATGCCGATGCCGTCGATTTTGTCGACGTCAACGATGCCGAAATTGCACAGCAGATGGACGCGGCGGGCCAGTTCGTCGTCATTGGTAATGATGGCGCCGCCTTCAATGGTGTGGAACAGCTTGGTGGCATGAAAGCTCAAGGTGCTGATATCGCCCCAGTTGAGAACCGACCGGCCAGCGTGACGCACCGCAAACGCATGGGCGCCGTCGTACACGACTTTCAGATTGCGCCGACGGGCGATCTCCTCGATGCGTTCGACGGCACAGGGGTTGCCGAACACATGGGTGCCGACGATGGCGGTGGTGTCCGAAACGATTCGGCTTTCGATGTGTTCGGGGGAGATGTTCCAGGTCTGCGCGTCGATGTCAGCGAAGATCGGGCGAATACCTTCCCACTGCAGTGAACTGCTGGTGGCTACAAAGCTGAAGGGCGTTGTCACTGCGCTGCCGCTCAGTTCCAGCGCCCGATAGGCCACTTGCAGGGCAAGGGTGCCGTTGTTGGTGAGAATGACGTGCTTGACGCCCAGGTAATCCTTGAGGCGTTGTTCCAGTTCACACACCAGCGGCCCGTGGTTGGTCAGCCAGCCTCGCGCATAGATGCCTTCGACGTACGTCTTGAACTTGTCGATATCGCCCAGGTAAGTCTTGGTTACGTTGATCATCGAAGTCTCCATTTCTGATGCAATGCGTGAAGGCGGTTGAAGCGGTCATGCCACCGCGGCGAGGCTCAACCCGGGGTCGAGGCCGGTGGCTGGCGACCGGCTTTGTTACTCATCCGGCGGGCACGGCCCTGATTGATCCTGAGGATCAGGCGGGTCGCCAGGCTTCCCGTATGCGGGTCGCCGAAATGGAACAACGCGGTTGCGCGTTTCAGGCCAGGGCTGCATCGCTGGTTGGCATGCAGCGTGCGATACCCCCAGAAGAAATAAATGCTGCCGGGCTCGAGGCGCAGCACATAAGGCTTGAGCCAGTCACGCTGCATGCCCTTGATGATCCAGCTGCGGGTCAGCTTGTTCTGCAGCAGCGCTTTTTCGATCACGTTGAACAGCACCCACGAGCGCACCCGGCGCAGGTTAGGGAAGAGCATCAGATCGCCGCGTTCTTCACCTTCGGTAGGGATGAACACCGGGACAAGTGCCGTCACCAGGCTGGCGTCGTAGTGAAACGCGTTGGATTCCCGTTTGCCGATGTCGCCTTGTACGCATCGCAGCACCGGGAAGATCTGGTCGCTCAAGGGCGCTTTTCCTGCAGCGTGCCGATATAGGCCGGCCAACAGCGATTTAAACTGCGGGTCGGTCCAATAGCTCGCCAACAGGCTTTCACCCAGCATCGCCTCACCGTGGTACGCAAAATATTCGCCGCGGTGCTTCTGTGCTTGCTCGTCCGTCCAGGCACGCAGCCGCTGCAAGTCGCCGTCGCTCACTGCGCCGCTGAGCCGGGCAAAGCCGTGGGTATCGATTTCGTCAGCCAAGCGCGTGGCCAGCTGCTCATCCGTGTCGAAAGATAAAGGCATTGCCTTACGCCCCTGTTGGTCATGTGGAGAATGCAGCGCTGGCGGCGCGGGTCAGGCACGCTACCGCCCGAATCTGCTGATCCTGCCGTGGTGTTCGCTGCAGCGGATGTCCTGTTGGTTCTCTAAGAAATGGGCCGGATAATGTTTTCGGGCAAAGCTACCGCCCGACCGCACACTTTCAGTCATTTCAAAACACTTTCTTTAGGCCAACACTGACCCGTCGATGCCGAATGCACACCGTTGGGGGTCATGGACTTCGCTGGCAGTTACAGAGTGAAAGAGTCGTCATATTTTTCCGGCGCGGCTCTTTGGCCACGCTCAAAAAACAGAAAAACATCGGACAGGCATATATATCGACGGCCTCGGGGAGTCTGTCAATTTATTTCGCCAACATTCTGTTAAATTTTTGATAAGCGGGTCATTTGATTATCTAACTTGCTGATTTTAAAGGAAGTCAAAAAACCATCAGTGCCTCATCACGGTGCGCTGACGCTTGTCGAGAAGGAGAGGCGGGGTGTTGAGCGAGGACTGAAATGCGAGGTTGAGTCGGTTTTCCACCGCCAGAAGTCAGTCATTCCCTCGACGCTGCGATTTTATGGCGCTGATTAATTGAACATCGCTATACATTATTTAGTTGATACTTCTGGGACTAATGGTGCGCAGGTTAATCCCGACTTATGAGGGTGGGTGGCCTTAATAATGATGGTTCATGGCGCATAACGCTGCAGTTTGAGAATGGTTCAACAACGAACCTATAGGAGCGCGCTTGCCCGCGCGATTGCGGTGTAGCTTTACCATTCGCAGGGCCTGACACACCCCAGTCGCGGGCAAGCGCGCTCCTGCATGCGGCTCGCGAGCTTTTGATCAGCGCTTCGACAAGCTTCACCTGACGATCCAGCGTCGCACGATCTTGGCTGCGCACGGTGGCGTGCCCTACCTTGGCGTCAGTGTTTGCAAGGAAGTGGCTCAAGCGCTACTGGGCCGTTCAAAGAAGGCTGCTCGGATGCCGGGCCGTCGTGATGGTATTCCTTCGCCACAGCTGCGCGGTTGCTCCTGACCGAGTCGTCCGCCATTATCTGGCGGGTACGGTGCAAACCGAATCGGTCAGCAGGAGAGTCAATGAATATGCAGTCGAAAACCACTGGAGTGGTGGCGCAACGCCTCGCGCAGGCACGTGCGCTGATGAGTCGTGAAGGTATCGATGCCTGGTTGCTGCCGTCCGCCGACCCTCATCTCTCCGAATACCTCCCTGGTTACTGGCAAGGACGGCAATGGTTGTCGGGCTTTCACGGGTCGGTCGGCACGTTGATCGTCACTCAGGAGTTCGCCGGTCTCTGGGCCGATAGCCGATATTGGGAACAGGCCACTAAAGAGCTGGCCGGCAGTGGCATCGAACTCGTCAAGCTGCAACCGGGGCAGCAGGGCCCGTTGGAGTGGCTGGCGGATCAGGCCAAGGACAACACCGTGGTGGCCGTCGACGGCGCCGTTCTGGCCGTGGCATCCTCTCGCACCCTGGCCAGCAGCCTCTATGCCCGCGGCGCCCGGTTGCGAACCGATTTGGACCCCCTGACCGAACTCTGGAGCGATCGACCGACTCTGCCGACGCATGCTGTCTATGAGCACGTCGCACCGCAGGCCACCCAGACTCGCGGAGACAAGCTGGCGCGTTTGCGCAGCGCACTGGTCGAGCGGGGCGCCGACTGGCATTTCCTGGCCACGTTGGATGACATCGCCTGGTTGTTCAACCTTCGAGGCGCCGATGTTTCTTATAACCCGGTGTTCATTTCGTTCGCCCTTATCGGCCCGGACAGCGTCAGTCTCTTCGTCGCACCGGAAAAAGTGACGTCGGCCCTGCGCGGCACACTGGAAAGTGAAGGCATCACATTGCGCGATTACGTCCAGATTGGCGCCGCATTGAGGGAAGTCCCGAAGGATGCGCGGGTACTGATCGACCCCGCACGAGTGACCTGTGGGTTGCTGGATTACCTGGACAGCGAAGTGAGCCTGGTCGAGGGGCTGAATCCAACAACGCTGTTCAAATCACAGAAAAGCGAAGCCGATGCCCAGCATATCCGTCAAGCCATGGAGCAGGATGGGGCAGCATTGTGCGAGTTCTTCGCCTGGCTGGAGTCGGCCCTGGGCAACGAACCCGTCAGCGAACTGACCATCGACGAGAAACTGGGCGCTGCCCGGGCAAAACGACCGGGCTATATTTCACAGAGCTTTGCCACCATCGCGGGCTTCAACGCCAACGGCGCGATGCCTCATTATCGCGCTACCGAGGCAGAGCACGCGCAGATCGAAGGCAACGGGCTGCTGCTGATTGATTCCGGCGGACAATACTTGGGCGGTACGACGGACATTACCCGCATGGTGCCGATCGGCACCCCGACGCACGAGCAGCGGCTTGATTGCACCCGCGTGCTCAAAGGGGTGATTGCCCTGTCCCGAGCACACTTTCCGCGAGGAATTCTGTCGCCACTGCTGGACGCCATCGCCCGCGCCCCGCTCTGGGCGGAGGGCGTCAACTACGGTCACGGGACGGGCCACGGCGTGGGCTATTTCCTCAATGTCCATGAAGGTCCGCAAGTTATTGCCTACCAAGCGGCTGCTACGCCGCAAACGGCCATGCTGCCGGGGATGATCACTTCAATCGAACCGGGAACCTACCGCCCGGGGCAGTGGGGTGTGCGCATCGAGAACTTGGTGATCAATCAGGAAGCCGCCAAGACAGCGTTTGGCGAATTCCTCAAGTTCGAAACCTTGACGCTGTGTCCAATCGACACGCGTTGTCTGGTTACCGATCTATTGACACAGCAAGAGCGCGATTGGCTGAACGACTACCACGCGCAGGTCCGTCGACGCTTGAGTTCGCTGGTGGACGGCGACGCGTTGGCCTGGCTGGAATTGCGTACGGCTGCCATTTGATACCGCTTGAGACCGCCGCTTTCGTGCGGCGGTTTTAATCGGTCGATCAGAGAAAAGGTGCTTTTGAGGGGGCGGGGCGTCAGGGTTGAGTCGGCTTCTTGCAGACGATGATCATACTGCGGCTCGTGTAGCCCGCGGGGTTGAGGCCTAGCGGGAAATCGCCGGGCTCTTCGGCCCCGTCTCCGGACTTGGCGATGACCCGATATTGCCTCGACTCGCAGGAGTCGGTAGCCATCTGGTAGCACTTGTCCCAAGAGGACGACAAGCCCGAGCAATTGATATGCAGTCCACGCTTACTCTTGATCGGCTTTGAAGTGGCCGCGCATCCGACGACGGTCAGCGCTGCCAGTATTATTAAAATGTACTTCATTCATTTCCTTACCTGACCGGAATGACCGCTCAGTCTTTCGCTTGAGTTCGCTCGCTTGCTGGGTGCTTCAGCCGTTTCCTTTCGGATGAATCTGCGTGCAGGATGAGATCGAGCCGTAAACATGGCGCAATAACGTTACAAATGCCAGTGACATCGTGTAACGGACGCAAAAAAACTCAGTCGCAAGGCACCAGAGCGGCGGGTTCCGGGCGCGTCGTCAGCGTCGCACCGGCCGAGGCGACGATGATTGCGCTGATGGCCAGCCACTGGGTCAACGAAAGGCTTTCATGCAGGAATATCAACCCGGACAAGGCGCCCACCGCGGGTTCCATGCTCATGAGCGTGCCAAAGGTACGAACCGGCATGCGCGTGAGGGCGATCATTTCGAGGCTATACGGCAAGGCGGTGGACAGCACCGCCACGCCTAGTGCGACCGGGATCAAAACAGGGTCGAGCATTGCACTTCCCGCATGGGCTACGCCGATGGGGGCGATCAGAATCGCGGCGATGAGTACACCCAACGCTGCGGTTTGAACGCCATGATCGGCGCCGGCCTTCTGACCGGCCAGGATATAGCCTGCCCAACAAACCCCTGCACCCAGCGCATAAAGGGCGCCGGTCAGGTCCAGGCCGTGAGCTTGACCACTGGGAATCAATAGAGCGAGCCCTGTCACCGCGAGTGCGATCCAAACGAAGTCAGCCAGTCTGCGTGAGTGCATGAGCGCAACGGCCAGCGGGCCTGTGAATTCCAACGCCACAGCAATTCCCAATGGCGTTGTGCGGATAGACATATAGAAGAGGAAATTCATCCCACCCAAGGCAACGCCGTAGAGCAGCACCGAGCGAAGAGAGTTGGCGGTAAACGTGGCTCGCCATGGGCGCAGGATCAGCAGCATCAGCACGCTGGCGAAGATCAAGCGCAGCGCGGTCGCGCCTTGGGCGCCGACGACGGGAAATAGTGATTTGGCCAATGACGCACCGGTTTGCACTGAGGCCATGGCGATGAGCAAGAGGGCTACAGGAAGAGCGATCGATCGTAGATCGCTTGGTCTGACATTCATTGTTAGCACGAGTCCGTAGGATCATAGGCAGGAGGAAAAGCGCGCAATAATGATCAAGATTCACCGCGTGAGCAATATAGTGCGCAGATTTCGAGAATCCTTCTTTTCAATGTTCAAATCGAAATAAGTGCTTGACGGGCCTTCAGATGTCTCTATAATTCGCCCCACTTCCGGCGCAGCCTGAACCGAAAACTCCTTGAAGATCAACGAGTTGC
>NZ_JAOCEA010000025.1:0-51743 GCF_029841165.1 Pseudomonas sp. GD03842
GTCGCAAATGGATCAGCCCTCGGTATCGGGACCGTTCAACCCTGCCATCGGCGCCGCTGAGATCGGGGGCAGATCCGTTTGCATGTGAGCTGGGAGCCGGACCGAATGCACGGTGGCATGCCTCGGCGCCGCTCCGTGGGCACACCCCGGACGGCCATCCCTGGCCGCGCGGCTCTCGCGGGTTCTGCCGCTCAACCCACTCCACAAAACTGGGTCCGGCTGGGACACACATGCGATCGGCGGCGTTTGGTCTACCGCATTTCAAGCGCAAAGCAGAACTGAAGAAAGTGGACCTCGCGACTGCGGATTTCGGGCTTCAACCCACCGTAATGGTCGGCAATTCCACCAGCGTCACGTTCTGCTCCTTGCGCGGTGCGAGGATTTCCGCTTCACCTGCAACCACCAATTCATCGTTCTGGTTGTACACGTTGGTCGCGATCCGGACCTTGAACTTCGGCAGCTTTTCGAGAATTTCCAGGCGCACGGTCAGGGTGTCACCGATCTTCACCGGCTTTTGAAAACTCATCTGCTGGCCCAGATAAATCGTGCCAGGCCCGGGCAGTTCGCAGGCGACCGCGGCGCTGATCAGTGCGCCACTGAACATGCCGTGGGCGATGCGGTCCTTGAACAGGGTCTTGGCGGCGAACTCGGCATCCAGGTGCACCGGGTTACGGTCGCCGGAGAGTTCGGCGAACAGTTGGATATGACGCTCTTCGACCGTTTTGGTGTAGCTGGCCTTCTGGCCGACTTCCAGCGCTTCGTAGGGCGTGTTGGTAACGTGAGTCATGCTGCGGTCCTGTGACTGAAGATGAAAAGTGAGAACGAGGCATTCATTCACTGCGGGGCGGGCGGGGCTCCGTCAGCGCCTCGTCGAGCCAGGCGAGTAAATCACGAGTGACTTCGTCTCGGTTGGTTTCGTTGAGGATTTCATGCCGGGCCTGTGGGTAGAGTTTCAATGTGACGTAAGGATGATCCGCACTGCTCAGGGCCTCGGCCAAATCCTTGAGACGTCGGCCTTCGCTCACCGGATCACATTCGCCGCCCATGATCAGCATCGGCAGGCGCTTGTCTATCTGCGCCAGGCTGGACGATCTGCTGATGCGTTGCAGCCCGCCCAACATGTCGATCCAGAACTGATTGGTACAACGAAAGCCGCAAAGTGGGTCGCTGAGGTACCGATCGACCTCATGTGGATCACGGCTCAGCCAGTCAAAAGGCGTGCGAGCGGGTTTGAACCGCTTGTTGAACGAGCCGAAAGAGAGAAATTCGATGAATGCGCTGCGTCCCGTCGGCCCCTGACGCCAGCGTTCGAGGCGAGCAATGACCGCAGCGATACGGTACAGCGCTACCGGTTGAAAGTTCGAGCCGCTGAGCACCGCCCCCTGCAGGTTGGCGCTGTGATGCAGCAGGAAGGCCTGCGCAATGTAGCTGCCGATGCTGTGGCCGAGCAGGAACACCGGAACACCCGGATGGCGCAGGGCAATCGAGGCTCGTAGCGTGGCCAGGTCACCCACCACTTTGTTCCAGCCATCCCGATCCGCGTAATGACCCCGTATCCCTTGGCTGGCCGTGCGGCCATGACCACGTTGATCGAGGGCATACAGCGCATACCCCGCCTCGGCAAGGGCCAGGCCCAGTCGTTCATACCGCCCGCTGTGCTCGGCCATGCCGTGGGACAGCATCACCACGGCCTTGAGCTGAATCGTGGGCTGCCAGGCGTTGACGAACAGGCGGGTTCGATCAGAAGTGTCGAGCCAAAAGGCGTCGTGCGTCATGGACCTGGCCTTGTATGAATGTGTCGTTAAAAAGCGTTTGGGCGAGTACCGATCCGCAGTGTATAGCCGTTATCCAATGGCGGTCAGATCACTCGCGAGATTCACGTCGGTGATGACGCCTGCCCTGGTATTTGCCTTCTTTGCCTCAACTGCTAACGTCGGGCAATCACAAGCGTGTCACAGCGCTCTCAGGTATGAGGATAAAAACAACATGCAACCTGATTTCTGGAACGACAAGCGCCCGGAGGGCGTCCTCTCTGAAGTGGACCTGCACGCCTATCAGTCAGTGGTCGAAGTTTTCGAGCGCAGCTGCAAGAAATACGCAGATCGTCCCGCCTACAGCAACATGGGCGTGACGCTCAGCTACGCCGAGCTGGAGCGGCGATCGGCGGCCTTCGCCGGGTATTTGCAGCAGCAGACCGAGCTCAAGCCGGGCGACCGCATCGCCGTGCAGATGCCCAACCTCATCCAGTACCCCATCGCAGTCTTCGGTGCCATGCGCGCCGGGCTGATCGTGGTCAACACCAACCCGCTCTACACCGCCCGTGAGATGCGCCACCAATTCAAGGATGCCGGGGTGCGGGCCTTGGTCTACCTGAATGTCTTTGGCAAAAACGTCCAGGAAGTTTTGCCCGACACCGACATTCAATACCTGATCGAAGTGAAGATGGGTGACATGCAGTCTGCCGCCAAGGGCTGGTTGATCAACACCGTCGTTGAAAAGATCAAGAAGATGGTGCCGGAGTACCATTTGCCTCAGGCCGTATCGTTCAAGAGCGTGTTGAAATTGGGCCGGGGCGACCACCTGCAGCGCGTGCCGCTGGATCTGGACGACATCGCGGTGCTGCAATACACCGGCGGCACCACGGGTTCTCCGAAGGGGGCGATGCTCACCCATGGCAACCTGGTCGCCAACATGCAGCAGGTGTACGCCTGTATGTTGCAGCATGGCCCGGATGGGCTGCCGGTTTTCAGGCAGGGCAGTGAAATCATGATCGCGCCGCTGCCGATGTACCACATCTATGCCTTCACCTGTAACTGCATGTGCATGATGGTCAGCGGCAACCATAACGTCCTTATTACCAACCCTCGCGACATCGCAAGCTTCATCAAGGAGCTTAAGAAGTGGAAGTTCTCGGCGATGCTGGGGCTCAACACCCTGTTCGTGGCGCTGATGGACCACCCTGATTTCAAAACGCTGGATTTTTCCAACCTGCGGCTGACCAACTCGGGCGGCACGGCGTTGGTCAATGCCACGGCTGAGCGCTGGTTGGAACTGACGGGATGCCCCATCGTGGAGGGTTACGGCTTGACTGAAACCTCGCCGGTGGCCACGGCCAACCCCTACGGCGGCAAGTCGAAGGTCGGCACGGTAGGCATGCCGGTGCCTGGCACCAGCGCCAAGATCATCAATGATGAGGGCGAGGAGTTGCCCTTGGGCGAGCGGGGCGAGTTGTGCCTGAAAGGGCCGCAGATCATGCTCGGCTATTGGCATAAACCGGATGCGACGGCCGAAGTGATCGACAGCGAAGGCTGGCTCAAGACCGGCGATATTGCGGTAATTGACCCCGACGGGTTCATTCGAATCGTCGACCGTAAGAAAGATCTGATTATTGTGTCGGGATTCAACGTATATCCCAACGAAATCGAGGACGTCGTCTCCCGCCATCCGAAGGTGGCCAACTGCGCGGTCATTGGGGTCGCCGATGAACGCTCAGGAGAAGCCGTGAAGCTCTTCGTGGTCCCTCGGGATTCCAGTCTCACCACCGAGGAGCTGAAAACCTACTGCAAGGAAAACTTCACGGGCTACAAGATTCCCAAGCACATCGTGCTGCGCGAATCATTACCCATGACGCCGGTGGGCAAGATTCTGCGGCGCGAACTGCGCGACATGGCGTGAACCGGCTATAAACAAAAACGGCGTGTTGCGAAACACGCCGTTTTTTTTGCGCGGGCGGCAGCGGCGCCGTGGAGGCAGGGCACAATTTCGACATTTAGGTTCATTGCTCTAAACGTGACTAAACATTATTCAAGAGTCATGTTCGTGACTGTAGAGGCTGCTTTTGCCTCTGGTCGACCCTCGGCAAAGCTGCTACGCTCGGCCCGCTTTTTGTTCAGTCGATAGGCAGAAAGCGGTGGCTACAACCATTCCAAACACAAGAAATCATCGCTTCGAGCGGTGTGTAGAAACGCTGTCGCTGAGGAGTCGGCTTCCATGATCGAAAATTTCTGGAAGGATAAATATCCGTCTGGTATTGCTGCCGATATCAACCCGGACGAGTACCCAAATGTCCAGGCGGTATTGAAACAGTCCTGCGAGCGTTTCGCCAATAAACCTGCCTTCAGCAACCTGGGCAGGACCCTCACCTATGGCGAGCTGTACCAACTGTCCGGCGCGTTCGCGGCATACCTGCAACAGCACACCGACCTGCAGCCGGGTGATCGTATCGCGGTGCAGTTGCCCAATGTACTGCAATATCCGATTGCCGTCTTCGGCGCCATCCGCGCCGGACTGATCGTCGTCAATACCAACCCGCTGTACACCGCGCGGGAAATGGAGCACCAGTTCAACGATTCCGGCGCAAAGGCGCTGGTTTGCCTGGCGAACATGGCGCATCTGGCCGAGAAAGTCCTGCCCAAGACAGGCGTCAGACACGTCATCGTCACCGAAGTCGCCGACCTGCTGCCGCCTCTCAAGCGCCTGCTGGTCAATAGCGTCATCAAGTACGTGAAGAAAATGGTCCCACCCTATCACCTGCCCAGGGCCGTCAAATTCAATGACGTGCTGGCACAGGGGCAGGGTCGGCCAGTGAACGACGCGTCGCCGAAGAGCAGCGATGTCGCGGTGCTGCAATACACCGGCGGCACCACCGGCGTGGCCAAGGGCGCGATGCTGACGCACCGCAACCTGATCGCCAATATGCTGCAGTGCAAGGCGCTGATGGGCTCCAACCTCAATGAAGGCACGGAAACGCTCATCACGCCGCTCCCGCTGTATCACATCTACGCCTTCACCTTTCACTGCATGTCGATGATGCTGATCGGTAACCACAACATTCTGATCAGCAACCCGCGCGATCTGTCAGCCATGGTCAAGGAGCTGTCGAAATGGAAGTTCACCGGCTTCGTCGGGTTGAATACCCTGTTCGTGGCGCTGTGCAATAACCCTGATTTCCGCAAGCTGGATTTTTCTACGCTCAAACTCACCCTCTCCGGAGGGATGGCGTTGCAATTGGCTGTCGCCGAGCGCTGGAAAGAGGTCACGGGTTGTTCGATCTGCGAAGGGTACGGGATGACAGAGACCAGCCCGGTCGCCACCGTCAATCCCATCCAGAAGATTCAAATGGGCACGATTGGTATCCCGGTGCCTTCGACCTTGTGCAAGACCATCAACGATGCCGGCGAAGAACTGGCGCTGGGCGAAGTGGGTGAGTTGTGCGTCAAAGGCCCTCAGGTCATGAAAGGCTACTGGCAGCGTCAGGAAGCGACCGATGAAATGCTCGATGCCGAGGGATGGCTGAAGACGGGGGATATCGCGATCATTCAACCCGATGGCTACATGCGCATCGTCGACCGCAAGAAAGACATGATTCTGGTCTCCGGTTTCAATGTTTACCCGAATGAGCTCGAAGATGTGCTCGCGACCCTGCCGGGTGTCCTGCAATGTGCGGCGATTGGCGTGCCGGACGAGAAATCGGGCGAGGCCATCAAGATTTTCGTGGTGGTCAAGCCGGGCGCGACTTTGACCAAGGAGCAGGTCATGGAGCACATGCGCGGCAACGTCACAGCCTACAAGGTACCGCGCAGCGTCGAGTTCCGCGACGCGCTGCCGACCACCAACGTCGGCAAGATCCTGCGTCGCGAGCTGCGCGATGAAGAACTGAAAAAACTGGCGCTGAAGAAACCGGCATAAGCGCTTCCCCTTACCAGACCCCGCCCTCGTGCGGGGTTTGTTGTTTTCGGACATACCGCAAAACTGCTTCTGATCGTTCCCTCGCTCTGCGTGGGAACGCCGCCCTCGACGCTCCGCGTCGGTTATACGCGGTGACGCAGAGCGTCTGGGGATGCATTCCCACGCGGAGCGTGGGCACGATCATGTGTCGTCTGCGGGTAAATCTGCGACAATCCGCGCCCTGCTTTCAGAAAGTAAAGACTTCGCGCCCTGATGACCGACGAATCGCCCTCCATCGACTCCCTGTTCAAGAACCTCGACCACGCGATGATCAGGGATCGCCATCGCCTGCGCCGCCAATTGCACGAGCTGCGCAAGAAGCCTGACGAGGCAAAGCTCGCGCAGTGGGTCGAGCGCGTGCAGGCGTCGTGTGCGCTGGCGAACTCACGCAAGCAGAGCGTTCCGACGCTTCGCTATGACGAGAACCTGCCCATCGCCGCCAAACGCGACGAGATCAAGGAGGCACTGCTCAAGCATCAGGTGCTGATCATTGCAGGCGAGACCGGTTCGGGTAAGACCACCCAGTTGCCCAAGATCTGCCTGGAAATCGGCCGCGGGCAGCACGGGTTGATCGGCCACACGCAGCCGCGTCGGATCGCGGCGCGCAGTGTCGCCAGCCGGGTTGCCGAGGAGATCGGCACGCCGCTGGGTGGTCTGGTTGGCTATCAGGTGCGCTTCGAAGACCAGAGTGACGAAAACACCCTGATCAAGCTGATGACCGACGGCATCCTGTTGGCCGAAACCCAGCATGACCGGTTTCTGGAGCGCTACGACACGATCATCGTCGACGAAGCCCACGAGCGCAGCCTGAACATCGATTTCCTGTTGGGTTTCCTGAAAACCCTGCTGCCACGTCGCCCGGACCTCAAGGTCATCATCACCTCGGCGACCATCGATCTCGAGCGGTTCTCTGAGCATTTCGACAAGGCGCCGATCGTGGAGGTGTCGGGCCGGACCTTTCCGGTGGAGACCTGGTACCGTCCCCTCACCGCCGAGCAGGACGAGGAGGGCAACAGCGTCGAGGACGACCTGACGGTCGATCAGGCGATTCTCGCGACCCTCGATGAATTGGATGCCTTCGAGCGTGCCGAGCGCAAGACCCCCGGGGATGTGCTGGTATTTCTGCCCGGCGAGCGGGAGATCCGTGACGCCGCCGAAGTGCTGCGCAAGGCTCAATTGCGACACATCGAGATTCTGCCGCTGTACGCGCGCCTGACCCCTGCCGAGCAGGCGAAGATTTTCCAGTCGCACCCTGGCCGTCGCGTGGTGTTGGCCACCAACGTTGCCGAGACCTCGCTCACCGTACCGGGCATCCGCTACGTGATCGATACGGGGACGGCGCGGATCAGCCGTTACAGCTATCGCGCCAAGGTTCAACGCCTGCCCATCGAAGCCATTTCCCAGGCCAGCGCCAACCAGCGCAAAGGGCGTTGCGGGCGCGTCGAGCCGGGGCTGTGCGTGCGCCTGTACAGCGAAGAGGATTTCCTCTCGCGCCCCGAATTCACCGACCCCGAGATTCTGCGCACCAACCTGGCAGCGGTCATTCTGCAGATGTTGCATTTGCGGCTGGGCCAGATCACCGACTTCCCGTTCATCGAGCCGCCGGATGGCAAGGCGATCAGCGACGGTTTCAACCTGTTGCAAGAGCTGTCAGCGGTTAACCGCGAAAACCAGCTCACTCCGCTGGGCCGCCAACTGGCGCGCCTGCCGGTGGACCCGCGCATGGGCCGCATGCTGCTGGAAGCGGCCAAACAGGGCAGCCTTCAGGAAGTGCTGATCGTCGCCAGCGCGATGTCGATTCAGGACCCTCGTGAGCGCCCACCCGAGCGCCAGCAGGCCGCCGATCAGGCCCACGCGCAGTGGAAGGATCAGGACTCGGACTTCGCCGGGCTGGTCAATCTGTGGCGGGGCTTCGAGGAGCAGCGCCAGGCCTTGAGTTCAAGCCCGCTGCGCAACTGGTGCCGACGCAATTTCCTCAATTATCTGCGGCTGCGCGAATGGCGTGACGCACATCGGCAGTTGAGCCTGATCTGCCGCGACCTGCAGTTGAACGTCAACAAGGAACCGGCGGATTACCCCAAATTCCACAAAGCCGTGCTCTCCGGGCTGCTGAGCCAGATCGGCCAGAAAACCGAAGAGGGCGACTACCTGGGCGCACGCCAACGGCGTTTCTGGGTGCATCCCTCGTCCGGATTGGGCAGAAAGCGTCCGCAATGGATCATGGCCGCCGAACTCGTGGAAACCACCAAGCTCTATGCGCGCATGGTCGCGAAAATCGAGCCTGAGTGGATCGAGCCGTTGGCCAGCCACTTGGTGAAGAAAAATCACTTCGAGCCCCATTGGGAGAAGAAACGCGGGCAGGTGGTCGCCTACGAACAGATCACGTTGTTCGGCCTGATCATCGTCGGGCGGCGGCCGGTGCATTTCGGCCCCATCGATCCGGTGGTGTCCCGTGAGTTCTTCATTCGCGAGGGGTTGGTGCGTGGCGAGATTCAGTCCCGGGCCAAATGCCTGAGCGCCAATACCCGGTTGCTCGAACAGTTGGACGAGCTTGAGGCCAAGGCCCGGCGGCGCGACATTCTGGCCGACGAAGAAACGCTGTTCGGTTTCTACGATGCCCGTCTGCCCGCGGAGATTCACCAGACCGCGACGTTCGATGCGTGGTATCGGATGGAGAGCCAGAAAAACCCGAATTTGCTGATCATGCGCGAGGAAGATGTGCTGGCGCGCGAAGCCAGCGAAGTCACCGCCAATCTGTACCCCGACACCCTGCGGCTGGGGGACTTGACCCTGCCATTGAGCTATCACTTCGAGCCCAACCATCCGCGCGATGGGGTGACCTTGCGGGTGCCTGCACCGTTATTGTTGTCCTTGCCTGCCGAGCGTCTGGAGTGGCTGGTCCCGGGCCTGTTGGAAAACAAGTGCGTGGCGCTGGTGCGCAACTTGCCCAAAGCCCTGCGCAAGAACTTTGTACCGGTCCCGGATTTCGTGAAGGCCGCGTTGCAACGCATGGTCTTCGCCGACGGCTCGCTGCCTCAGGCGTTAGGCCGCGAATTGCTACGCATGACCGGCGCACGGGTGCCGGACGAGGCGTGGGCCGAGTCCGCGCAGCAGGTGGAAAGCCACCTGAAAATGAACCTGGAGGTGGTTGACGCCCAGGGCAAGTTTCTCGGCGAAGGGCGCGATCTGGACGCCTTGACGGCGCGTTTTGCCGAAGCCGGTCAGGCCGCCCTCGCGGTGCCGCAATCGGCGAAGGCCCAGCAACCGGTGGAAGCGAAAGGCTTCGCCAAGGTGGAAGAGAAAACCCAACAAAAGATTGCCGGGTTGTCGATGACGGTCTACCCCGCCCTTGTGGAAGAAGGCGGTACGGTCAAGGAAGGGCGTTTTTCCACCCAGGCCGAAGCCGACTATCAACACCGCCGCGCCTTGCAGCGTCTGCTCCTGCAACAACTGGCCGAACCTGCGAAGTTTCTGCGCAGCAAATTGCCGGGGCAGACCGAACTGGCGCTGCTGTACCGTGACATGGGGCGCGTCGATGCGTTGATCGAAGACATCCTGCTGGCGAGTCTGGACAGTTGCATTCTCGACGGCGAAGCCACCTTGCCCCGGGACGGCGCAGGCTTGCTGTCGTTGGCCGAGCGCAAGCGCGGCAGCCTCACCGAGCACGCCGAACGGCTGGCCCGGCTGACGCTGGAGATCCTCAAGCTGTGGCACGGCCTGCAGAAGCGCTTCAAGGGCAAGATCGATCTGGCTCAGGCCGTGGCCCTGAACGACATCAAGGCACAGCTCGGGCACTTGGTGTATCCCGGTTTCGTACGTGAGACACCTGCGGTCTGGCTCAAGGAGTTGCCACGTTATCTGAAGGCCATCGAATTGCGCCTTGAAAAGCTGGGGGCGCAGGTGCAGAAAGACCGGGTCTGGAGCATTGAGTTGGGCAACCTCTGGGCGCAATACCAGACGCGCGCCGAGAAGCATGCCCAGGAAGGCAAGCGCGATGCGGAACTCACCGTCTATCGCTGGTGGCTGGAAGAGTACCGCGTGTCGCTCTTCGGTCAGCAGTTGGGGACCAAGGTGCCGATTTCCGACAAGCGCTTGAGCAAACAGTGGAGTCAGGTCGAGGGGTGAGGCCGTCGTACGTGAGCAGGCTGACGCTCACGGCACAGGGCTTTCCGAGAAGGGCTCGCCTTCGGCGTTCGGTGCTTGGCTAGCGCCAAATGGCAGCCGTTGTGGCACACTTCGCGGTTAAAACGGCACTGCATTACAAATAACCATCCCCCATCAAATGGGGGGCTTTATCGTTGCATTGGTACTGTCGTCCCACAAGCGGCCGGCACCATGCTTGCGCAGGCGTCTTGTCTGCTGCCATCCAAGAAGAGAGGAACGACCGTGTACGACGTCGTGATCAGTGGCACAGGGCTCTTTACCCCAGCCAACAGCATTTCCAACGATGAACTGGTGAATTCTTTCAACACCTACGTCGCGCAGTTCAACGCTGAAAATGCCGCCGCCATCGAGGCCGGAGAAGTGCAGGCGCTGACCGAGTCCAGTGCGGCATTCATCGAAAAGGCCAGCGGCATCAAGAGCCGTTTCGTCATGGACAAGGCCGGCATCCTCGATCCACAACGCATGAAGCCCCGGCTCCCCGAACGCTCGAATGACGAGTGGTCCGTTCTGTGTGAAATGGGCGTCGCTGCGGCGAAACACGCCCTCGAGCGCGCCGGGCGTACAGCGGCCGATATCGACGGCGTCATCGTCGCCTGTTCCAATCTGCAACGCGCATACCCGGCGATTTCCATCGAAATCCAGGCTGCCCTGGGTGTTCAAGGGTTCGGTTTCGACATGAACGTCGCCTGCTCGTCGGCCACGTTCGGAATCCAGACTGCCTACAACAGTGTCACATTGGGCCAAGCGCGCGCCGTGTTGGTGATCAGCCCGGAAATCTGCACCGCCCACCTGAACTTCCGTGACCGCGACAGTCACTTCATTTTCGGCGACGCGGCGACGGCGGTGGTCGTCGAGCGCGCGGACCTGGCCACCTCCCCGTACCAGTACGAGGTCGTCAGCACCAAGCTGCTGACCCAGTTCTCCAACAACATCCGCAACAACTTCGGCTTCCTGAACCGCACCGCCGAAGAGGGCGAGGGCAAGCCAGACAAGCTGTTCGTTCAGGAAGGCCGCAAGGTCTTCCGCGAGGTTTGCCCGATGGTGGCCGACCTGGTCGCCACTCACCTGGCGGAAAACAGCCTCAATGCCAGTGACGTGCAGCGTTTCTGGCTGCATCAGGCGAACCTCAGCATGAACCACTTGATCGTGAAGAAGCTGCTGGACCGCGATGCCACCGTCGAGGAAGCGCCGGTCATTCTCGACAGTTACGCCAATACCAGCTCTGCGGGCTCGGTGATCGCCTTCCACAAATACCAGGACGATCTGCCCAGCGGCGCCCTGGGCGTGCTGAGCTCGTTCGGCGCAGGCTATTCGATCGGCAGTGTGATTCTGCGCAAGAAGTGATAGGGCGGTATCCAGAAAAAAAACAGCCTGGCGTGCCCTGTCGAAACGGATGATGGGGATCCGACAGGGCAGCGCCAGGCTGGGAGAGTCGCGTCAGGTCGAGGGAGCACTCGAATCTGACGCTATGAGCGTGCCGCTAAACGTTGCAGCCGATTCGAGCGCTTAGAACTTGGCCAGTACATCCAATTGCAGGGTATTGGCGTCGGCGTCGCGTTGAGAGGCCACGGCGTAGTCCGCTTTGGTCAGGAAGTAAGTGGCCCCGATTGCGAAGTTCTTGTCGATGTCGTAGGAAACGCCCAGCTTGTGACCGCGCGAGCCGGTGGTGCCGTTGGCGAAATCGGAGTCGGTGAAGGCGCCGACCACCGCATTGCGCTGAACGTCGCGGTAGTTGTAATCCAGACCGAACCCGAACACCTTGGTCTTCACGCCTGCCAGCCAACCGGTGTCTTCGTCGCTGTCGGTGGCGTTATTCGTCACGTATTGACCGTAGAGCGCCAGGGGCACGGCCAGACCGTTGAAGTCCACTTGGCCAAAGCCTTCCAGCAGACGGAAGCGGTCGGTGTTGTTGCCGTTCACGCGTAACGCGGCACTGTCCTTGTCGTTCTGATACTGGTAGATGCTCGCGCCGGCCGTTACCTTGAGGGCGTCGATAGGCGTGAACTTGGCACCCAACTGCGCCGCGTTCAGGCGCAAGTCATTCTTGAACTGCGTGCCGTCGCCGTTGATGTTGTCCTTGAGGGTGTAATTACCCGCGCTGCCGAACAGCTCGAAGCCTTTGTTGATGGGCAGGCTGTAGGTGGCCGCCAGACCTTCCGGGTTGATGTCGCTGTCCCAGATCATGTCGCCCATGCTGACCCACGGCTGAGCCATTTTGCCGCCGATGATGTGCAGGTTCGGCAGAGCGGTCGGGTGGTAATCGATATAGCCCATGTCCAGCCACAGGTCTTTCTTGACGAAATAGCCGTCCAGGTCCTGGTTGGTGGAGCGGGCATCGTTGCTGCCGCCGGTGGCGATACGGATGCCGGTGCTGACCTGAGGATTGATGTCGGTGTAGGCGCCCAGGCGCACGCGAATACGTTGACGATCCTTGTCTTGCGAATTGTTCTGGCCATCGATCTTGATGGTTTCCTGACGCACGCGGACATCGCCCTTGAACTGGGTCTTGGCAGCCCAGGCCACCTTCTGTTCGAACGCCGACAGTTCCGAAGACTTGGCAGTCGCTGCGGCAATCTGATCAGCCTGTGCCTTTTGGGCTTGCGCTTGAGCCTGCTGATCCTTGGCCAGTTCGGTTTGCAATTCGGCGTACTGAGCTTGCGAAATCGAACCGTTGGCCTTGAGCATGTCGAGCAGTTTCGCGTCGACTGCGGCACTGGCCGGTACACTGGCGGCCAGCAGCAGACCGCCACACAGGGCTGCCGCAGTTTTCGTGGAAGCAAGACGCATATCAATCTCCGTAGATGAGAGGGAGGACAGAGCCATCCCGGAAACGACCGACCTTCAAACGGACGGGGAAAATGAGTTTTAAGAACAGAGGGCTCTAAAAACAGGCGCCAGTATCACGATCGTTTATGACAGACCTATGGCTAGGTGATGGCACGTCAATGACAGGGGCAGCGCAGGCGCCAACTGCGGTCTAGAGCGTCCGCCTGCGAATTTCATGTGCGCCTCCGCTTAATGGGTGATACTGCGCAAACGTTGGCGGGCAAGAGGAACAGTCGATGGCGTTGCATCGTTTGGACAGGTTGTCGGATCTCGGGGCGTCGGAGTGGGATGCGCTGATCCCGGGTGATTCGCCTTTCCTGCGCCATGCCTTCTTGAGCGCGCTGGAAGACAGCGGCAGCCTCGGTCCCCGGTCCGGTTGGCGCGCTGAGCATCTTCTGCATTACGAAAACGAACAGTTGATCGCCGCCTTGCCGACTTACCGCAAGTGGCATTCCTATGGCGAGTATGTGTTCGACCACGGCTGGGCCGACGCCTGTCGCCGCGCGGGGATCAGCTATTACCCCAAGTTGCTGGTGGCCGTGCCATTCAGCCCGGTCACCGGTCCGCGCCTGCTGGCCAGAACGCCGGAGGAGGGGGGTGAGTTGCTTGCCTGCTTGCCTGGCTACGCCGAGGCAGAGGGCCTATCCAGTGTGCACGTCAACTTCACCGAACCGACGCTTGACGCGTGGCTCGCCCAACAGCCGGACTGGCTTGCGCGCATTGGTTGTCAGTACCACTGGCAGAACCGCGGATACCGGGATTTCCAGGACTTCCTCGACGCTTTGAGTTCACGCAAGCGCAAGCAGATGCGCAAAGAGCGCGAGCAGGTCGCGGGGCAGGGAATCGATTTCGAGTGGCTGCATGGCCAAGCGGTGACCGAGGCGCAGTGGGATTTTGTCTACGCCTGTTATTCCAACACCTATGAAGTGCGCGGGCAGGCGCCTTACCTGACCCGAGCGTTCTTCAGCCTGCTGGCCGAGCGGATGCCCGACAGCATTCGGGTGGTTCTGGCAAAGCAGGGCGCACGCCCGGTGGCTATGGCGTTCAGCCTGATGGGCGGCGACAGTCTGTACGGCCGCTACTGGGGGTGCCTGGCCGAATTTGACCGGCTGCATTTCGAGACCTGTTTTTATCAAGGCATGGATTACGCCATCGCCCAAGGTGTGCAGCGGTTCGATGCCGGCGCACAGGGTGAGCACAAGCTGATTCGGGGCTTTGAGCCGGTGATTACCCATTCGTGGCATTACCTGGCGCATCCAGGTTTGCGCGAAGCGGTGACCGAATTTCTCGAGCGGGAGCGGGCGGGTATTCTGGCTTACGCACAAGAGGCGCGAGCCGCGTTGCCGTATCGACAGGCCGGGTGATTGAGCTGCCCCGCATCCGCACACTGGGTGTACGCACCGGGCGCCCGGTTGCGCGAGCGCGGTCCTCGGCGGGTTGACGAGCGACCGCTCAACTCACCGAAAACCGCGCCTTCCTGTCACAAAGACTGCGGTGCCAGAGGGAAATCCTCGACCCCTACGAAGCCCCCGGTCTGATGCGCCCACAGCCGCGCGTACAGGCCTTTTTGCGCCAGCAGCTCGGCATGGGTACCGCTTTCGGCGATCCGCCCATTTTCCAGCACGATCAGGCGGTCCATTCGCGCGATGGTCGATAAACGGTGCGCGATGGCGATCACGGTCTTGCCCTGCATCAGGGTTTCCAGGCTTTCCTGGATCGCCGCTTCCACCTCCGAATCCAGCGCCGATGTGGCTTCGTCCATGATCAGAATGGGTGCGTCCTTGAGCAGGACCCGAGTGATCGCGATGCGTTGGCGCTGTCCTCCGGAGAGTTTGACGCCACGCTCCCCCACATGGGCGTCCAGCCCGCTACGCCCTTCCGAATCGGTCAGCAAGGGAATGAACTCATCGGCCCGCGCCTTGCGCATCGCTTCCCACAGTTCGGCATCCGTGGCATTGGGTTTGCCGTACAGCAGGTTGTCGCGGATCGAGCGGTGCAGCAGCGAGGTGTCTTGCGTAATCATCCCGATGTGTGAGCGCAGACTCTCCTGCGCGACATGGGCGATGTCCTGGTCATCGATGGTGATACGCCCGCCCTGCACGTCGTACAGACGCAGCAGCAGGTTGACCAGCGTTGATTTGCCGGCGCCCGATGGCCCGATCAGACCGATTTTCTCGCCCGGCCTGATGTTCAGGTTCAGGTCGTGGATCACCCCTTTGCTTTTGCCGTACTGAAATTGCAGGTGCTCGAACTTCACCTCGCCGCGGCTGACGACCAGTTTCGGAGCCCCCTCGCGGTCCGTCACGCCGACGGGCTGGGAAATGCTCTGCAAGCCATCCTGCACCATGCCGATGTTCTCGAAGATGCCGTTGACCACCCACATGATCCAACCGGACATGTTGACGATGCGGATCACCAGGCCGGTCGCCAGGGCAATCGCGCCGACCGAGATCAACGACTGCGTCCAGAGCCAAAGCGCAAGGCCTGTGGTCCAGACGATCAGGATGCCGTTGAGCGCGGTGATCACAGTGTCCATCTCAGTGATCACGCGGCCCGCCAGTTGGGTCTTCTCCGTCTGCTCGCTGATCGCCTCGCGCGCATACTGCTGCTCCGAGCTGGTGTGTGCGAAGAGCTTGAGTGTGGTGATGTTGGTGTAGCCGTCGACGATGCGCCCCATCAGCTTCGAGCGCGCATCCGACGACACTACTGAGCGTGCCTTGACCCGTGGCACGAAATACCAGAGGGCGATGACGAAACCGGCGATCCAGCTAAGGAGCGGGATCATCAGGCGCCAGTCGGCCTCGGCGAACAGCACCAGGGCGCCGATCGAATAGATCAGCACGTGCCACATGGCATCCACGGTCTGCACGGCGGAGTCACGCAACGCGTTGCCGGTCTGCACGATGCGCTGGGCGATACGGCCGGCGAAGTCGTTCTGGAAGAAGTTCACGCTTTGCTTGAGCACGTAGCTATGGTTCTGCCAGTTGATCATGCTGGTCATGCCGGGGCTGATCGTCTGGTGGACCAGCAGGTCATGCAGGGCCACGAAGATCGGGCGCAGGACCAGGGCGACGATGCCCATCCACGCCAGTTCCAGCGCATGGTCGCTGAAGAAATTCGGGTTGGGGGCGCCTTGGGCCAGGTCGATGATACGACTCAGGTAGCTGAACAGCGACACCTCGATCAGTGCGCCAATCAGGCCCACCACCAGCAGCGCGAGAAAGCTGGGCCAGACCTGCTTGAGGTAATACACGTAAAACGCGACGACCCGGTTAGGTGGGGCGGCGGTCGGCGCTTCGCGGAAAATATCGATGAGCTGTTCGAAACGGCGATAGAGCATTGGCTATGACGCCCACGCTTGAGCGGGCTCTCCATTCTGAGGGGCTGTATGGGCGATGTTGCATGCGTCCCCGATCAGACCACATCAGCGCCCGATTGCTCGGTTTTTTTCCTGTGATGTGCCTCCCGAAAACGAAAAAGCCGGGCGCGTGCCCGGCTTTTGCACGCGTCAGACAGCTTAGTTCACGCGCTTGGCCGACTTGATGTAAATCGGGTCAAGCGGCACGTTCTGCATGCCTTTCACGTTACCGGTCTGGACGTTGACGATCTGATCGACCACGTCCATCCCCTTGACCACCTTGCCGAACACGGCGTAGCCGTAATCGCGGACGCCATGGTCAAGCATGCTGTTGTCGACGACGTTGATGAAAAACTGGCTGGTCGCCGAATTGACATCGGACGTCCGGGCCATGGCGAGGGTGCCGCGCACGTTGTGCAGGCCGTTGTCGGCTTCGTTCTTGATCGGGTCGTTGGTCGGCTTCTGCACCATCTGCCCCGTGAAGCCGCCTCCCTGAACCATGAAGCCCGGAATCACCCGGTGGAAAACGGTGTTCGAATAGAAGTTGCTGTCCACGTACTTGAGGAAGTTGGCGGTGCTGACGGGCGCCTTGTCCTGGTTCAACTCGATTTCAACCTGGCCAAAGCTGGTATCCAGCACGACATGCGGCGCAGGAGCGGCCATCAGCTTGGAAGCGAACAGAACAGCGGCGGCGCAAAGGGCAATTTTTTTCAGCATGGGGCAGTGGGTCCTGATTGATTGTTCGACTGCAAACGTTGGCAAGGGAACCACGTTTGCGCAGATTTTGACAGGGGGCATCCGGGCGGTGTTCGTGGGCCCGCCACGCAGACCTGGGTTTGCAAGGGTGGATGAGCTGGCGTCAGGAACGTCATGAGTCGAGGAACGCCAGCAGCGCGCGGTTGAAGGCGTCAGGTTGATCCAGCGGTGTCGCATGGCGGGAGTCTTCGATCACCACGAGTCTCGCATTGGGCATGAGCCGCACATACGCCTCCTTGAGCGCGACCGGCGTGTAATCGTTGTCGGCCGTTACAATCAGCGTCGGGCATTGGATGCGCGACAGCGCGTCCTCCACGCCCCAGCCGACGATGGCACTGAAGCTGGCCAGATAGGCGCGTTTATCGTTCTGCGCCCAACGCAGTGCTGCCTTTTCTCGCAAGTCGGCCTGTTCTGGGAGGGGGAACAGGTGCTTGCCCAGTGCCTTGCCGATGGCTTCCATGCTGAATGCCCTCGCCAGCAACCAGCGTTTGGCGAATTGCCGAAAGTCGGTGAACGATTTGATTTTGACAGCTGGGGCGCTGTTGACGATGGTCAGGCTTTTGAGCAGCTCTGGGCGATCTACCGCCAATTGGAAGCCGATCATGCCGCCCATCGATAACCCCACCAGGTGCACGGGGCCAGTCTGCAGGTGGCTGATCAGCGCTTGGACGTCCGCGCTGAATGCGGCCATGCTGTAGCGCTCGCGCGGCTTGTCGGAGCGCCCATGGCCTCGGACATCCAAGGTGATCACCCGGTATCGGGCTGCCAGGACTGGAATCTGATATTCCCAGTCCTGGCCGCTGGACCCCAACCCGTGAACCAGTAAAACCGGATCGCCCTGACCGAATGCCTCGTAATGCAAAGCGCAGCCGTCATGTTCGAAGCGGGGCATCGAGACCTCCCGTAGCGCAAGATCAAGGTGAGCGGGTCAAACGGCCTGTTGAGGCGTCGGGAACGCCGCGTCCAGCGGTGCGGTATCGAAAGTCCGGATCAATTCGACCAGGATCTGCGTGGCAGGCCCGAGCGGCTTTTCCTTGCTCGCGTAAAGATAGAAAGTCGGGTTTCTACTGCCACCCTTGTCCAATGGCAGGGGCTTGAGCACACCTTCGCGGATGTCTCGCTCGACCATGTGCCGCGGCAGCCAGGCAAAGCCCAGACCGCTGCTGACGAACTTGGCCGCCGTGGCCAGGCTGCCCACGGTCCAACGCTGTTCGGCGCCCAGCCAGCCGACGTCCCGGGGTTGATTGCGGCCCGAATCGCGAATCACCACTTGCAACTGGCTTTCCAGGTCCTGGAACGTCAATTCCCGCTGCATCTGGTGCAAAAAGTGATTGGGATGGGCAACGGCCACGAATTCGACGCTATTCATTTCAGTGCCCAAGTAGCCGGGAATATTGAACCCGCTGATGGCCAGGTCCGCCACGCCTTCAAGCAGAACTTCCTCGACCCCGGAAAGCACTTCCTCCCGGAGCCTGACCCGACAGCCGCGGCTTTGCGGCATAAAGGCCGTCAGCGCGCGCACCAGCCGGGCATTGGGGTAGGCGGCGTCGACTACCAAGCGAACCTCTGCTTCCCAGCCCTGTTCCATGTGATGGGCCAGGTCTTCGAGTTGGCTGGCGTTCTTCACCAGTTGCCGCGAACGCCGTAGCAGTACTTCGCCGGCGTCTGTCAGCACGGCCTTGCGCCCGTCGATACGCAGTAATGGGACGCCCAGTTGCTCCTGCATCCTGGCGACGGTGTAACTGACTGACGACTGTGAGCGGTGCAACGCTTCAGCCGCCTGGGCGAAGCCGCCGTGATCGACCACTGCTTGCAGGGTGCGCCATTGATCAAGGGTCACACGGGGCGCTTTCATCTTTCGTTCCTTCTGTCCTAAGCTGGCCCATCTTTCTGGGAGACTGCCGCATGAAAAAAATCTGTTGTGTGCTGCTGGCGATGCTGCCGTTAAGCGCATTTGCCTACCCGATTGATGTGGAAAAGCACATCAACGGTGTGCAAATCGATTACACCAGCCATGACACCGCGTATGACATCGGCACCGTCACCCTCAATAACTATGGCGATGTACCCGCCAAGTGCACGGCGGTGTTCAGCAACGGACCCGAGGCTCCCCGGACCCGGCGCGTTCAGCTCGCGCCAAAAAGCAGTGCCAACGTTACCGTCAAGTTCAGTCGCGAGATTGTCAAATTGCGCATCAAATTGACCTGCGACCCACAGTGAGCACCGCTGTACTGACGAAGAGCCTAGAGGCGTCTGGTGACTAAAACAAATTATTAGATATTTAGTAGCAAATTTTTGTGCTTTTTCATCGAATACCTTATCGCTAGTCTCGCCTCCATTGCCGCAACGGTGCTCCATCCATTGCACGCGCCCTTGTGCCTTACAGGTTCGCCCTCGAAAGCTACCGCTCGTTCTAGCGCGCGAGCGGGAAGGCTTAATGGTCCGTTAATTCCCGCGAGGGATGCTTCCTGTGTTCATCGACTCCTTTGGTACTCGAACCGCTCCTGAGTACGTCGCCCGATCACCGCGCCTGATAGCGTCGGACGATCGGGTTTTTTATTGCCTGGAGAATGCTTGAACGGGGCAGCCTGAAACCGCTAAGGTCGCGGCCTTCGAAACGAGGCGACCATGGGCTATTTACTGTTTGTCACATTGATCCAGGCATTTTCATTCAGCTTGATCGGGGTTTACCTGGCAGGGCACGTCGACAGTTATTTCGCCGTATTGATTCGCGTCCTGCTGGCCGGGCTGGTTTTTCTTCCCTTGACCCGTTGGCGTCAGGTCGAACCCGCTTTCCTGCGCGGCATGCTGTTGATCGGCGCGCTGCAATTTGGCGTCACCTATGTCTGCCTGTACTTGAGCTTCCGCGTGCTGAGCGTGCCGGAAGTGTTGCTGTTCACCATCCTCACGCCGCTGCATGTCACCCTGATCGAAGATGCGCTGAACCGGCGGTTCAACCGCTGGGGCCTGCTCGCGGCTATGGTTGCGGTGTTGGGCGCCGTGATCATTCGCTACGACCGCGTCGATGCGCACTTCCTCGGCGGTTTCCTGTTGCTGCAAGTGGCGAATTTCACCTATGCGGCAGGGCAGGTGCTGTACAAGCATCTGGTGGCACGGCACCCAAGCGACCTGCCGCATTACCGACGCTTCGGCTACTTCTACCTGGGTGCGCTGGCCGTGGCCTTACCAGCGTTTCTGATGTTCGGTAACGCGCACCATCTGCCCGATGGGCCCCAGCAGTGGGGCGTATTGCTGTTTCTGGGCCTGTGTTCGACCGCGCTCGGCATGTACTGGTGGAACAAAGGCGCTTGCCTGGTCAATGGGGCCACCCTTGCGGTGATGAATAACCTGCACGTACCGGTCGGTTTGCTGATCAACCTGCTGATCTGGGGGCAGGAAGAGGATTTGACCAAGCTGTTTTTTGGCGGCCTGGTGATCATTTCGTCGGTATGGATCAGCCGGTTCAGCTTGACCTCGCGCACGCCGAACGCTTGAAAGCGTTGGTCTAGAGGCTCTGGTGCTTTACATCATTGGAGTTGATGTTCGATATCTGCACGCTTGGTTTTTCATGTAAGGGCCGACCGAATAAATTGGCCCCAACGAAACGAACTAACCCGCTTACATCGAAACTCAACTTTGAAACTTACTGGCTTACCGGAGATTAAGATCATGAAAAAGTCCATCGCATTCGGCTTCGCACTTTCCATCCTCGCGGCAGGCTCGGCTTTCGCCAGCCCTGAGAAAACCTACCAGCGCGCCATCGTCGACAGCTCCAGCGCCAGTGTTCTGGACAGCAAGCTGGCCAGCAGAGATGCGGTTAAACCCTTTGATAGCAAGGCCTCTAGCACTGTGATCGTTGCGGAGAATCGTAAAGAGTTCGGTTCGACCTATCAGCGCTACTGAGTCAAGGCGCTCTTTCGGATACGTCTGAACTTCACCTAAAAACCCGGCAGTAGCCGGGTTTTTTTATGGTTGCTTAATTAATGAATCAACGTACTTAATTGAGACGATAGCGGTGCTTTATGATGAGTCGATGTGACGCGCTATATGCGCGACAACGGTTTTTAATAGTGTGGCGAGCACATCATTCAGCGCACAGCCAAACCGACCCTCATGTCTGACCCGCTCGGTTGTTGGTAAAGGCTCAGACCGAATTCCGGCAGGATGGCCAGCAAGTAATCGAAGATGTCCCCCTGAATCCGCTCGTAATCCGCCCAACTGGTGGTGCGAGTAAAGCAGTAGATTTCCAGCGGCACGCCTTGGGCGGTGGCTTCCATCTGGCGAACCATGCACGTCATGTCCGGGTGGATGTCGGGGTGGCTTTTCAGGTAGGCCAGCGCGTACGCGCGGAACGTGCCGATGTTGGTCATGCGACGGCGGTTGGCAGACAGCTCGGCGACGTTGCCCTGGGCCTCGTTCCAGGCGTTCAGTTCGGCCTTCTTGCGGCCCATGTAGTCGGTGAGCAGGCGCACTTGCGTGAGCCTCTGCTCTTCGGCATCTGCCACGAAACGCACACCACTGGCGTCGATGTAGAGGCTGCGCTTTATCCGGCGACCTCCGGCCTGCTGCATGCCACGCCAGTTCTTGAACGATTCGGACATCAGGCGCCAGGTGGGGATGGAGACGATGGTCTTGTCGAAATTCTGCACCTTGACGGTGTGCAGCGTGATGTCCACCACATCGCCGTCTGCCCCTACCTGTGGCATCTCGATCCAGTCGCCCACGCGCAGCATGTCGTTGCTGGTCAGTTGAACGCTGGCCACGAAGGACAGCAGGGTGTCCTTATAGACCAGCAGGATTACCGCCGACATCGCGCCGAGCCCGGACAGCAGCAACAGCGGGGAACGGTCGATGAGCGTGGCGACGATGATGATGGCGGCGAAGACATAGAGAATCATCTTCGCCAGTTGCACATACCCCTTGATCGAGCGGGTGCGTGCATGTTCGGTGCGGGCGTAGAGGTCCAGAAGGGCATTGAGCAACGCCCCGACGGTCAGCATCAGGAACAGAATGGTGAAGGCCAGGGCCACGTTGCTCAACACATGGGCCGTGGTGGCGCTGAGGTCGGGAACCAGGTTCAGGCCGAACTGGATGACCACGGAAGGCGTCACCTGCGCCAGACGGTGAAAGACCTTGTTATGCAGAAAATCGTTGATCCAGAACAACGCCGGTTGGCGGCCCAAGGCCTTCATGGTGTACAGGATGACGAAACGCATCAGACGGCCCATCGCCAGTGCGGTAATCAGCAGCACCAGCAGACCCATGCCCGTGCGCAGCATGGGTTGATGTTCGAGCACGTTCCAGAGTTCCTGGACGCGCAGCCAGAGAGATGAGGTGTCCATGGGCGCAAGTTCTCCTGAAGAAAAAAGGCGCGATTAGACCATTGGTGATGGCTGCGGCGCAGCAATGGGAAGATCCAGAAACAAATTAGCCCCGTTGAGCTAAAGAAACTCGGCGAATGCGGCTTAAACCGGTAACCTATGCGACTGTTTTTTTGCATCCCGTCGAGGTACCACCCGTGTTCTCCCAATTCGCCCTGCACGAACGCCTGCTCAAAGCCGTGGCCGAACTCAATTTCGTCGAGCCCACGCCTGTGCAAACGGCGGCCATTCCGCTGGCGCTGGAAGGGCGGGACCTGCGGGTGACGGCGCAGACCGGGAGCGGCAAGACAGCCGCTTTCGTACTGCCCATGCTCAACCGCCTGATCGGGCCAGCCAAGGTACGGGTCGACATTCGTGCCGTGATCCTGCTGCCGACCCGTGAGTTGGCGCAGCAGACCCTCAAGGAAGTGGAGCGGTTCTCTCAATTCACCTTCATCAAGGCCGGGTTGATCACCGGCGGCGAAGATTTCAAGGTGCAGGCGGCAATGCTGCGCAAGGTGCCGGATATCCTGATCGGCACGCCAGGGCGCCTGCTGGAGCATCTCAACGCAGGCAATCTGGACCTCAAGGAAGTCGAGTTGCTGGTGCTCGACGAAGCCGACCGCATGCTGGACATGGGCTTCGCCGAAGACGTCGAACGCCTGGCCAACGAATGCGCCAACCGTCAGCAGACGCTGCTGTTCTCCGCCACTACGGGCGGTTCCGGCCTGCGCGAGATGATCACCAAGGTGCTCAAGGACCCGCAGCACTTGCAGGTCAACAACGTGAGCGAATTGGCCGAAGGCGTCCGCCAGCAGATCGTGACGGCAGACCACAACGTCCATAAAGAGCAGGTCCTGCACTGGTTGCTCGCCAACGAGACGTATCAGAAAGCGATCATCTTCACCAACACTCGCGCAATGGCCGACCGGATCTACGGGCGTCTGGTGGCGCTGAATTACAAGACCTTCGTGCTTCATGGCGAAAAGGATCAGAAAGACCGCAAGCTGGCCATCGATCGCCTGAAGCAAGGCGCAGTGAAGATTCTGGTCGCCACCGATGTGGCGGCTCGCGGGCTGGATGTCGAAGGCCTGGACATGGTCATCAACTTCGATATGCCGCGCACGGGTGACGATTACGTCCACCGTATTGGCCGTACCGGGCGCGCGGGCGCCGAGGGACTGGCGGTCTCGCTGATTACCCACGGCGACTGGAATCTGATGTCGAGCATCGAGCGCTATCTGAAACAGAAGTTCGAGCGCCGCACCATCAAAGAGGTCAAGGGCAGCTATACCGGTCCGAAGAAGGTCAAGGCGTCGGGCAAGGCCGTTGGGGCGAAGAAGAAAAAGACCGACGGCAAGGGCGACAAGAAAAAGGCCCTTGCCAAAGCGCCGACCAAACGCAAGACGGTGAACCGGCCAAAGGCCGAGTCACTGGTCAGTCAGGACGGCATGGCGCCATTGAAGAAGCGCGTGATCCGGCCACCGGTCTCGGAGTAACGCTTAAGGAGGGGCAGCCTTGGGCGCGGGATGCCGTCTCAATGGACGCCCCCCATTGTGTTCATGCCATGCTTGGCTTGGGGCGCGCGCTGTTGGAAATCGCCCCTTCTACCGTGAGCGAATGCGTCCAGTGCGCGCAGGCCGGAGTAGGCATCGATCCCAGGTGTCTACCCCAGGTGTCTACCCGTCGGCTTTCTTCCCCGCATCATCCATCTCCTTCAGTCGCTGATCGATCAACTGGCACTTGTCCGGCACTTCCCTGGCCGAGGTCTCCAGTTGCATGTCCTTGATTTCCTGATTCAACTCCTTGGCCTTTTCCGGACTTTGCTGGGTCAGCCGGTGGACTTCCTGCGCCAGTTGCTCGCGTTTGGCTTGCGCCTCCTCAGGCGTGCAGGCCCAGGCAGACGCCACCGTCAGCAGGGTCATCGCGCCGGCGATATTTGTCAGGGTTTTCATGACGGCCTCCGTTCATTGGCGGGCTTACTGGAGTGGAGAGGGCCGTGTCAGCAAAAGTTCACCCTGTGACCGTTGGGCGCTTCGCTGGAACGGCCCTGAGCGCGTTGGGTCGCAATGCTGAATACCTGACCCGCTGACCGGACGTCACGGGCAACCACCGTTAGGAGGTTCACAGATGGCTGACACGTACGATTGGGACCTGATCGAGCGCTTGCTGCATGAAGTGCAAAACAGCGCTGGCAAGCCTTTTGCGCCCCGCAAATACGCCGAGGAACACGCCGCTGCCAGAGCGGCTGCCGGTCAGGGCACTGGCGACCTGGATGCGTTGAAAATGCAGGCAGCCGACCTCGAAGCGTTGCTGTTGAAGCGAGGGTTCATAGAATCACGGCCTGAAGAGGAGGGCGGCAATGGGGAAAACTTTATCCTCACCCCGCGTGGATCGAGCCTGTTGGCGATGATCGACAGCAGTATTCCCGGCAATGCGCCCCCACGTCAGTTGCTCGATGAACAAGGCGATGCGCTGGACCCTGAAACCTTTGACCGAGTGTCTTCCAAGCCGCAGGCCGCCCCCGGCGCCATCTAAGGTCGGCCCAGCGATTCGAGCCCCCTGGCAGGTCCGCGAGGCTGCCAGGGGCTAGATAGAGCAATCCTTCACGATGCTTTCCTGCTGCCTTTCAGGCAGCCCAGGTCGTTGAAATCCCCTCGCACGTCCGCCATTTTTTCCACCAACTTCTGCCGTTGTGCCGGTGAGCTCTGCGCCATCAAGTCCGTGATCAAGGCAATTGCCGCTTGCTCGGTATGGTCATAGGCTGCCCGGTACTCGGGCGTCCAGAAGGTCTCACGGTCCTGCAGCAGTTTCGCGATTTTCTGATCGAAGCCCGGGGCGTTGCGCTGTTTGACCGCCGCAACCAGCAGCGCCTGCCAGTGTGCACGGTTGTCGATCCAGATGCGGTTCTGTTCGCCCAGCGATGCGGACCACTGCATCACGCGATCTCGCTGCGCTGTGCTGAGTTTGCCGATCCAGGGGCTCAGGCGCTTCTCCATGCGCTGTGCGCGTTCGCCGATCTGTTGAGCCAAAGGCTGATCGACGTAGTCCGCCTCGTGCTTGCGCAAGTCCTTGGCGAAAGCCGCTTGCATCTCGGCCACTTGCTGGTCGTTGAGTTGACGCAGCAGGTCAACGGCCGTTGGGGTGATTTCGCGGGAGATGGTTGCGATCGCCTCGCGCGCTTCGGCGGTGCGGGCGCGAAGTTGCTCTTCGTTGACCTGCCCGGTCTGCACCATCGTCTGCAAGCGATCCAACCAGCTCAGGTAGCCAGGGATTTGCGTGGTGCAGTGCCAGTTCAGGTGCTCCTTGAGGCGCTCATCCAGCCAGTCCTTCTGGGTGGCATTCATGTCCAGGTAGTCATTGAGCGACCAGGGGATGATGAAATCCAGATGCCGGTAAGTCAGACCTATCTGACTGCATCCTGTAACGAGGAACAGGCTCAGCCACAACGAAACCCAGGTCTTGAAAACGATGCGCATGACAGCTCCTTGCCGGTTCGTCTCCCAGCTATAGAGCCAGTCAGGCGCCACCGGTTCAGCCGATCAGAACAGCGAGCGCACCAGCTTCAGCGTTACGGTGCTTTCGCACTGACTGTTGTGGCCGCTGTACACGCTGCAGTCGGCGCCGGTCAGGCTCGAGCCGCTGTACATCAGGTTCATGTCCATTCCCAGCCACGGACGGGAAATGTTGAACGACCAGTCGTTGTAGGTGCTGATCAGGCCACCGCCGTCGATGGCGGTCGGCGTATCGAGTTGATGATTGCCGTACTGCATGCGCAGGTCTACGCCCAGCAGTGGCAGGC
Organism: Pseudomonas sp. GD03842; assembly: GCF_029841165.1. Classification (NCBI taxonomy): domain Bacteria; kingdom Pseudomonadati; phylum Pseudomonadota; class Gammaproteobacteria; order Pseudomonadales; family Pseudomonadaceae; genus Pseudomonas; species Pseudomonas sp. GD03842. The sequence goes on from NZ_JAOCEA010000025.1 coordinate 25,994, forward strand.
CACCCAAGTCGAGAAACAGCGTGCTGTCCTGGCGCCCTGCATCGGTGCTGAAGGCCGTGCCGATGCGGCTGTCGAAGATCCGGAAACCGGCATACAGCTCATGACTGTCGATCTGGCTGGTGTTGGGGTAGCTGTAGCGAATAACGCCCAATTCGTAACCCAGCGTCTTGTCGAATGGCTTTTTGAAGCCCAGGTAGGAGTCGACTTCCAACGTCGTGTCAGGCGCCAAACCGGCACTCGGCGACCATTGGCCGAAATAGAAACCGCTGTCATGCGTCAGGTCCAGCCCACCGTGAAACTTTGAATCACCGGTGCTGGGTGTGACCAGGCCCTGGGCCATGGTGCGGCTGGGTGTGGTTCCGACCTTGAGGCTGAAATCCCCAAGCTGCCGCTCCAAGACCTGAGCATGGGCCGTCTGTTGCGCAAGCAGTGTGCAAACGAGCGCGGCACCGGTCCAGTGCGGAAAATAGCGAGCATAAGCCATGCTTCACTCCTTTTCAGGTTCAGAGGAGTGGATCGAAGGTGTCGTATCGAAATGCCTGACGGCTCGATAAGAACCGCGAGCTAGAGCCTCGCAAGCATACCGTTGAACGGGCCGGGGTTTCGACCGTTGGTCGATTGGGTGCAGAAAAATTGAACTTCGCGATCAGGGGTTCGGTGCGATCAGCCCGTTGACCACCACCAATGCCTGCTGAAATGACGGGTAACCGCTTTTGGCGACATCAAGCTTGTCGTATTGCGCACGGTAGCCGCGGGCCTTTTCCTGGTCCACGGAACCGGCCCGCTGCGCCAGCAGCGCGATGGCCAATGGGTATTGATGATCGGCTGAATCCTGCAGCTTTTCATGGACCTTCGTGTCTTCGGCCTTGGAGCGGATGAGCAGGATAGCTTGGTAGAACTCGGCCTCACCGGTCTTGTCCTGACGCGCTGCGCGGTTCAGCAGCGCGCTGGCCAACTCATAATCGTCTTGGCGCCGTTCGTTGATGATCCATTTCGCTTGCAGCATATCGTTCTGATACAGCAGATAGTCACTGCGGCACTCGCTACCTGCGGCGGACACATCGCAGCGATGGCTTGCGCAACCGCCCAGCCCGATAAAGAGGACGGCGCCGAAAAACATCCATTTGTTCATATCCGGTTTCCGCAAAGGCATTCGGTGATCAGGACTCGTACAGACTGTCGATTCGTTGGCGACGTCGCTGCGTCAGGCCACGAAACACAGGCCATGAAAACGCAGTAAAGCAGAGCTTTTGTGCTCGGCGAGAACGAATCGTTCAACCGGATGCACCAGGATCGGGGAATCGCCACCTCCGCAAGCCTTTGTCAAAGTCAGGTAGAATGCCGGCCACGCAATGAGGGTATCGGGATATGGCTTTAGTCGGGCGCTACAACAGCTTGCAAGTGGTGAAACATACGAACTTCGGGTTGTACCTGGACGGGGGGCAGGACGGCGAGATCCTGCTGCCGAATCGGTACATTCCCAAGGACGTGCCCAGCGCAGACGAAGACTGGTTGAATGTCTTCGTGTACCTGGACAGCGATGACAAGCTGATTGCCACCACGGAAAAGCCCAAGGTTCAGGTTGGCCAGTTCGCGAGCCTCAAGGTGGTGGAGGTCAACAGCATCGGTATCTTCCTCGATTGGGGGTTGTCCAAGGACTTGCTGCTGCCTTATTCGGAGGAAAAGCGCCCGCTCAAGGCCGGTGACTACTGTGTGGTGCATGTTTACCTGGATCGACACAGCCGCCGGATCACCGCCACGACGCGCCTGGATCGTTACCTGGACAAGACCCCGCCCCCTTACACCGTTGGCCAGGAGGTCGACTTGCTGGTGGCGGAAGAAACCGCGATGGGCTTCAAGGCAATCATCAACCACGCGCATTGGGGCCTGATCCACAAGAACGAAGTGTTCAAGTTCCTGCGGCCTGGCAAGCAGGAAAAGGGTTACATCAAGGAACTGCGCAGCGACGGCAAGATCAGCCTGAGCCTGCAGCCGGTGGGCGAGCAACTGGCCAGTGGGCTGAGCGAGCAGATTCTCGCCAAATTGCGCGAGCACAACGGTGTGCTGCCCGTGAGCGACAAGAGTGATCCGACGGTGATCAGCAACCTGTTCGGCGTCAGCAAAGGCAACTTCAAGAAGGCCATCGGCGGGTTGTACAAGCAGGGCCGGATCGTGATTCACGCTGACCGGATCGAATTGGCCTGAACCCCGACAGGCCTGCTCGACTGACCGCGCGACGCCGTCGGAGGAAGGGGGGCAAGTCGCTTCGGGCAGGCGCGGCTGGCTGACCAGAGCGCCTGTACCAGCCCGATCAACGCCTTTTGGCGATCACTTCTGGACGAACGCCGCGAAACTCAGGTGCGCGCCGTTCGGACGCATGTCCTTGAGGAAGGAATCCTTGTTAGCCGACAGCTCCAGGCTGACCGTCGACTTGCGCTTGCCTTCGTTGCGGATGACTACGTCGTCCATGTGCTCGCGCAAGAAGCGGGTCGTGACTTTCAGGTGAATCAACTCATCGGTGCTTGGGGTGTGCAGCAGGAGGTGCAGCCATTCGTATTGACCAATGGCCAGACGGCTGACAGGCAGGTCAAACCACCAGATGTTGCGTTTGGGGTCCAGCGTCGCGAAATGGGTGTTGTTGGTGCCCAGTACCGCGCCGCCCAGTTCCTCGTTGCGGCGCGCGATGGCCTGCTGCTTGTCGATTTTCATAGCGTTCCTGTGAATCCTGTTTTCATGAGCCTGACGCGAGCCTGAACGGGATCCGCAAGAGGTTCAGGCCAGTCTCGGCCGCGCATTCTCCGGGGTTGCCGGGAAAACATAAAGTCCCATCGACGAAACGCGGTATTTCGCCAGCGAAGACCGTTCGTAAAAATATTTGAAACTCAGCGAAACGGCGAGTGGTCCATCGAATGTCGAGGTTATGACACCTTATTTCTGATCTGGAGACATCCCATGAGCAGCACCACCGATAAAGTCAAAGGCATGGCCAACGAAGCGGTCGGTAACGTCAAGCAAGGCGTGGGCAAGGCGACCGATAACGACAAGCTGCGTGCAGAAGGCAAGGCCCAAGAGTTGAAAGGCGAAGCCCAGCAAGCGGTCGGCAAAACCAAGGATGCCGTGAAGAAAGGCGTCGACAAGGCCTGAGTGCGATCTGCCCGGGCCTGTTGAAGGCCGGGCGATGATCTGAACCGACGATGACGGCCATCCAGCGATGGCCGTCATCGCGTCTGGTACCCGCGAATGGATCGGCCGAAACAATTCAGCCGTGGTCAACGTGCTTAACTCACTGTAAAACCCGCCGTTGTGCGGGCGTACGGAATTTAGAAGCCTTTGCCCGCTCGTATAAATGAATGTGTTTCAGATATGTCTATGTCGCGAAAGGAGACGCCATGATATTCCCGGATTTGCGCCAGTTACGTCTGACGACGGTGCTGGTCAGAACGGTCAAAGAATTTCTCGACGATGAGATGTCGACCTACGCCTCGGCGCTGGCCTACCAGATGCTGTTCTCGCTGTTCCCGTTTTTACTGTTTCTGATCGCACTGATCGGTTTCCTCCACCTCCCCGATTTTTTCAGTTGGCTGCGCCTGCAATCCGAGCTCGTGTTGCCGCCGGTTGCGCTCGATCAAGTCAACCCGGTCATCGACCAGTTGCAGCAGTCCAAGGGCGGATTGCTGTCCATCGGTATCGTCATCGCATTGTGGAGCGCCTCGGCCGGTGTACGGCTGATGATGAGCGCCATGAATGCCGCCTACGACGTGGTTGAAGCCCGTCCGATCTGGAAACGACTCCCGCTCTCGGTGCTGTATACCGTCGGCTTTGCCGGCATGTTGCTGGCCGCTGCAGCGCTGATGGTCACGGGACCGGTGGTGATGAATTGGCTCGCTGCCCAGATTGGCATGGAGGACTTCATCGTCACCCTGTGGACCATTCTGCGCTGGCCGGTGATTATCCTGCTGCTGATGGTTTCGGTGGCAATGATGTATTACGTTATGCCTGACGTGCAGCAGGAATTCCGCTTCATCACCCCAGGCTCGGTATTGGCGGTGGTGGTCTGGATCCTCGCCTCGCTGGGCTTCGCGTACTACGTGAAGACTTTCGCCAACTATGACGCGATGTACGGCAGCATCGGGGCGATCATTGTCTTGCTGCTGTACTTCTACATTTCGGCATCGGTGCTGCTGTTGGGCGCTGAGATGAATGCGGTGATCGAGCACATGTCCGCCGAAGGCAAGGACAAAGGCGAGAAAACGCCCGACGACGGGGGCCAGGATGCCGAACCGGAGGTCGCCTACGAGAAGAAACACGTCTCCGGGCTGGGCCGAGACCACACCCGCGACCATGACGATTATCAGCAGCCGATGCAGGTGCTGAAAACCGACGAGTCCTGACCGATCCTGTGGCAGGATGCGCGATACCCGGCGCATCCGCCCCTTAGAAAGGTTCTTCCATGATCCGTGACATTCTGAAAATGGGCGACGCGCGCTTGCTGCGCATCGCGCCACCGGTCCCTGAATCGATGTTCGGCTCTCGAGAGCTGGACGCGTTGATCGAAGACATGTTCGAAACCATGCGCAGCGTTGGCGGCGTTGGCCTGGCCGCGCCGCAGATTGGTGTCGACCTGCAGCTGGTGATCTTCGGCTTCGAGCGCAGCGAACGCTACCCCGATGCCGAGGCGGTGCCTCAGACGATCCTGCTCAACCCTCTGATCACGCCGCTCGAGCCCACGCTGGAAGAGGGGTGGGAAGGCTGCCTGTCGGTGCCTGGCCTGCGCGGCGTGGTGGAGCGCTACGAGCACATCCGCTACGAAGGTTTCGATCCTTCGGGCAAGGCGATTCAACGGGTCGCGCGTGGCTTCCATGCGCGCGTCGTGCAGCACGAGTGTGACCATCTGATCGGCCGCCTCTACCCCTCGCGGGTCAAGGACTTTACCGGTTTCGGGTTCACCGAAGTGCTGTTCCCTGACATGGACCCAAACGCCGATGATTGACGCGTCTTCGGCCGTCAAACCCCGCAACCTGCCGTGAAGCGGCGCGATGATCCATCGCTATCCGCTCGCGGCCGAGCCGACTGACCGACGCGGGGCAGGCCTGACCAGGGCCAGTAGAGGCTTGGTCTGCCGATAACGGGCCAGGCGATCGGCGAGTTCCTGAGGCAAGTCCCAAGCCTGGGCAAAGCCCGACCGCCGATAGAGCCCCAACCGATCCGGCTCGCAGAACAGCCACACCTCACCCTCCAATCCGCCGAGTGCTGCTTCGATCAGGGCATGGGCGAGTCCCAGCCCTCGCCGGACGGGCGCCACGAACATGCCGGTGAGCCAGTGACCGGTTCCGACAGGCGTCAGGCACAGCGCGGCGACGATATCCGGGTCTCTGGCCACCCACATCTGTGCACCGGCCCGGGGCTTCATCCCCGACCGATGCGCCTTATAGAACTTTTCCAGCAGCGGGCGCTGAATCGCAGGGAGGGGTTGAAATAGCATTGCGCGGCGCTCGCGTTCAGATTTGGATGTTTGTTCTACCGTCATAACCAATCGGTCTACAAGATTCGACGCCGTAGCGCCACAAGAGGGGTATCAGCCTTTTTGCAGGAGCGGCCATGGCCCATTACCTCGACACCGCCCAGCGCGAAGACATCGCCCGTCTGCGCGAACGCTTCACCGGCCGCACGGAGTGGCCGACGTGGTTGCTGTTGCTGGGCGTCTACGCTGCATGGCCGACCCTGGTGCTCGTCAGCCCGAGTCTGGGCGTATGGCCGACCACGAGTTTGATGATCCTGCTGACGGTGTTGTGGATGTCGTTGCAGCATGAGTTGATTCACGGCCACCCGACGCGTTGGTCGTGGCTCAACAAATGCCTGGGTTATGCGCCGCTGGCGGTCTGGTATCCGTACACGCTGTATCGGGACACCCATATGCAGCACCATCGCGACGAACACCTGACCGTTCCAGGTATGGACCCGGAAAGCCGTTACCTGAGTCAGTTGCGCTGGGCACAGACCGCCGCGCCAATGCGTCTGCTGCGATGGCTCGACAAGACACCGCCGGGGCGCCTGGTGTTCGGAGTGCCGCTGGCGCTGGGCAGCCTGCTCATCGGGGAATCGAGGCGCTTGTGGCACGGTGAGCGTCAAGCCTGGGCGATGTGGGCGACTCACGGTTTTTTCCTGGTCTTGATGTTCGCTTTCATCGAGCACTACAGCGCCTTCTCCAGTGTGCATTACCTGCTGCTGGTGAGTGTGCCCGCGCTCGCGATCTCCATGGTGCGTTCCTATTACGAACACCGTCCGGCCGAGCATTCGCACCAGCGCACGGCGATCAACGAGGCATCGTGGCCGTGGCGCTGGCTGTTTCTCAACCTGAACCTGCATCTGGTGCACCACGACCTCCCTGGCCTGGCCTGGTATCACATCCCGATCGTGTACCGCGAGGGTCGCGCTCAGTGGGTGGCGCGCAGTGGTGGTTTTCTGGTGCCGGGGTATGGTGAACTGTTCCGGCGTCACAGCTTTTCCCCGATCGACAGCCCTCAACATCCCCACGTCTAGGATCTGCACATGGCTCAGGGTCTCGCCGAATTACGGATGTATGTCGCGCCCGAACGGGTTCAGACGGCCCAGCATCACTGGTTGAACCGGGTGTTGACGCTGTTGGCGGCAGAGCGCCTGGAGGCCGGGGACCTGACGCTCGATCAAGTCTGGCGCTCGCCGCAACTGCTGGTGGCGCAGACCTGCGGCTATCCGCTGATGACGCAATTGCGGGGTGAGGTGCGAGTCGTGGGGCGTCCGGTCTACGCGTTGCCCAACAGTTCGGCAGGTCGCCATTGCAGTTTGATCGTTGCGCGCGCCGACGATCCCCGGCGCGGGCTTGAAGCGTTTCGCGGCAGCCACGGGCTGCTCAATTCGGTGGACTCCAATTCCGGCATGAACCTTTTCCGTCACGCCCTGGCGCCATTGCAGCGAGACGGAACATTTTTCCGCCAGGTCTCCTTGACCGGTGGGCATCGCAACAGCCTGGCGGCGATCAAGGCGGGGCAGGGCGATCTGGCGGCCGTCGACAGCGTGACCTTCGACTATCTGGCGCGGGATCACAGCGAGGAAGTGGCGGGCATCAAGGTCATCGGGCGTACCGCGTTTGGGCCTTGCCTGCCTTACATCACGCGCCAGGGTGAGGATGGCGCAGCGATTCGGCGGGCCATGAATCAAGCGCTGCTGGACCTGCCGGACGTGGCACGCGTGCTCGCGATCACCGACATTTTGCCTGCCGATGAGGCGGAATATGAGGTGCTGCTGGATTATGAGCGTCAAGCAGCGGCCCAAGGCTTGCGCCACCTCTAGCACCCAGCGGACGGTCCATGCGAAGCGTTTGAGGTATGTCTTTTCGATCTATAACCATCGCTTTTAAATATTATTAATGCATATGAGCCCTTGCTAGCATGGCCTGGCGCACACTTACTACGTGCTCAGGGAAGCGATATGTCAGGCGTCGATGGGCCTTATGCCAATTACGTGAGCGAACTCTTTCAACGCCATCACCGCTGGTTGTGCGAGCGCCTGCACCGGCAGGTGGAAAATGTTGAAGCCGCCGAGGACATTGCCTCTGAAACGTTCCTGCAACTGCTGACCTCGCCCAATGTGGTGGCGATCCGCGAACCGCGGGCACTGTTGACCACCATCGCTCAACGTTTGGTCTACCAGCGCTGGCGGCGACGCGGACTTGAACGCAAGCACCTCGACGCACTAGGCGATGAACACCCCTTATCGTTGGTTTCGCCCGAGCATCTGGCGGCGACCTGGCAGACGCTGGATCGTATCGATCAGCGTCTGAATCGCCTCCCGTCGAAGGTCAGAACCACATTCCTGCTCTCACGCAGCGTCGGTTTGACCTACCCTGAAATCGCCACCCGGCTGGGTATTTCCCCTCGTTCGGTCAGCGATTACATGGAAACGGCTGAAACCTGTTGCCTCCGCGCGTGTCTGGAATGAAGCGTGTCCTGAACCGAACCTGTTCTGCCCCCTTTGAGCCACGAGAGATCTTCATGACATCGATAAAAAAACTGCTCGGCGGCTCGCTGCTGGCACTGACAGTACTGACGCAGCCCGCCCACAGCGCGGAACAGACGGCGCCCATTCATTTTGGTGACATCACCTGGGAAAGCGGCAGCCTGATCACGGAAATCCTGAGGACCATCGTCGAAAAAGGGTATGGCTACAAGACGGACAAACTGCCGGGCAGTACCGTCAGCCTCGAAGCGGCGCTGGCCAAGAATGACATTCAGGTGATCGGCGAAGAGTGGGCCGGTCGAAGCCCAGCGTGGGTCAAGGCGGAAGCCGAAGGGAAGGTCTACGGGCTGGGCGATATCGTCAAAGGCGCGACCGAGGGCTGGTGGGTGCCGGAGTTCGTGATCAAGGGTGACCCGGAGAAGGGCATCAAACCCCTGGCTCCGGACCTGAAATCGGTCGCCGATCTGCCCAAGTACAAAGACGTGTTCAAAGACCCTGAATCGCCAGATAAGGGACGATTCCTCAACAGCCCGACCGGTTGGACCTCGGAAATCGTCAACACCCAGAAGCTCAAGGCATACAAACTCAACGACAGCTACGTCAACTTCCGCACCGGTTCAGGCGCGGCGCTGGATGCGGAAATCGCTTCGTCGATCCGGCGCAACAAGCCCGTGCTGTTCTACTACTGGTCACCCACGCCACTGTTGGGACGTTTCAAATTGATCAAGCTGCAAGAGCCACCCTTCAACGAGGCGGCGTGGAAGACCCTGGCCGACGCCAGCAACCCAAACCCGATCGGCTCAAGCTCCCTGGCCGCGCATCTGGCCATTGGCGTGTCGGAGCCGTTTCACAAGCAATACCCGGAGCTGGTCAGCTTCTTCGAGAAGGTTGACCTGCCCATCGACCTGCTCAATCAAACCCTGGGGGACATGAGCGAAAAACGCCTGGAGCCGGATGCGGTGGCCAAAACCTTCCTCAAACAACACCCGGAAGTCTGGAACGCGTGGGTGCCCGCGGACGTGGCCCACAAGGTCACCGCCGGGCTCTAGTCGTAGTGCCTTAGGCGCCGTGCGCCCCAGTCGGAGCGAGTGCTTTCACTCGCGCTGATTGGGGCGTCTTTGTTTGGCGGTCAACCTTGATCGATCCTCGCGGTCAGATTTCCGTATGCGACAGGAGCGTGGCCAATCACGCCCTGTCCAGTCCGGTGAGCTGGCAAAGGAACGTTCACCTGCTAGTTTCACCCGGGCAGTCAGTGCGTTGATCACCGATAAGAAGTCGCTGGGGAGAGGACATGGGATATAGCAGATCGACTGCGTTGACGGCGCTGAATGGGGCGGTACTCAGCCTTTTGCTGTCGCTTCCGGTGTTGGCAGAAGAGGAGAAAACGGCATCATCGCCCGCTGTCCCCGCCAATGCGCTGGCCTTCGTGCAGGACCGGCACCTGGGCGAAAGCCTAGGCTGGTTGGGGTATCAGGTGGCCTCACGCACTGTGACCTTCGCCACCATCGTCGAAACGGTCGGGCGGACCAAAGCGCAGGAAATCGTCCAGGACGAGCTGCAATACTTGCAGCCCCAGTATCAGCAGGAATGGGATCGAAATCTGGCCGCGTCCTACGCCGCCTCCTTCACCCCTGAAGAACTGACCGCGCTCGATATTGGTGACCCGCCGCCGGAGATTGCCAATAAATTCCGCACCAAACAGCGTGACGTCGGCATGGACATGAAGAACCGCTCCAGTGAACTGCTCAAGGTTTATGTCTCGACAGCACTGGACAACGCGCTGAAAAAAGCCAAGCCTTGACGCGTCCGGGCTGTCTGGACGAGGCGCTTTCGTTTTGATTCACGGGAAGGAGACACCATGGACCCATTCATGCAGGCCGCCATTGACGAGGCGCAAAAAGGGCTGGACGAGGGGGGCATTCCGATCGGTTCGGTGATCGTCCATGACGGCAGGATCATTGGCCGTGGCCACAACCGACGGGTTCAGGAGGGCAGTGCGATCAAGCACGGGGAAATGGACGCGCTGGAAAACGCCGGGCGTCAGCCTGCAAAAATCTATCGTGAAGCCACCCTCTACACCACCCTTTCGCCCTGTGCGATGTGCAGCGGCGCGATTCTGCTCTACGGCATCCGCAAGGTCGTCGTCGGGGAAAACGAAACCTTCATGGGCGAGGAAGCGCTCCTGCGCGCACGTGGGGTACAGGTCGACGTGGTGCATGACGCGACCTGCGTTGCGCTGATGAAGCAATTCATCGCCGACAAGCCCGAGTTGTGGAATGAGGACATCGGTGAGTAGCCGACCCTGATCCCGACGCCGCGGGGTGCCCCGCCCGCCGCGAAACGTTGGCCGTCTCCTCCGGGGGCGACGGCCATCCGCTAGGCCTTGACGCCAGTCACTGGCCATTGGCCCATTGCCTTGGGCCGCGCGTCAGTCAGTGATCCCGGGCGAGTCGCGACATGCGGAGTGGCGTGGCGCTTGCCTGCGGCAATCAGTCCAGTCGCAACGTCGAGTTGAACTGGCTGATGGCGTCCACCACATGCCTTGATCCCTGCTGGATCTCCAGGATGACTTCGCCAGCCTCATTGGCCAGCTCGACGCCGGTGCTGGTTCGACTGAGGCTCGATTGCATGCTGGAGACGGCACTCCTGGCCAGTTCATTGTTCTGCCGGACCACATCGACGATCTCGACCGTGGCCTTGCTGGTACGCGCGGCCAAACCTCGCACTTCGTCGGCCACCACGGCAAAGCCGCGGCCATGCTCGCCAGCCCGCGCCGCTTCGATGGCCGCATTCAGCGCCAGCAGGTTGGTCTGATCGGCGATGCTGCGGATGGTCTGAACGATGGTCGCGATGATTTCCGACTGTCTGTTCACCGCATCGATACTGCGGGCGGCTTCGTTGAGGTCGCTGGAAATCTGTTCGATCACCTCGACGGTCTGCTGCACCACACTGGACCCCTTCTGCGCGCAGGCGTCGGTACGCACGGATGTGTCATGGGCCGTGATGGCGGCGTTGCGCTGGACCGTCACTTGTTCGGTGATGTCACTGGCGAACTTCACCACTTTATAAAGGCGCCCTTTGACGTCGAACAGCGGGTTATAGGTCGCTTCCAGGTACACGGTCTGGCCGAGTTTGTTGACCCGTGCAAACCGGTGAGCGTGATACTCGCCCCGGTTGAGCGAGGCCCAAAAGGCTTTGTACGCCGGGGATTCCACCTCTTCCCGTGGGCAGAACATGCTGTGGTGCTGGCCTACCACTTCTTCGAGCGAATAGTGCAGGGTGCGCAGGAAGTTTTCGTTGGCGGTGATCACTCGGCCGTCTGGGGAAAACTCGATCATCGCCATCGAGCGGCCGATTGCATCGATCATGCTCTGGTTTTCATGGCCCTTGTAGGCGCGGGCGGTGATGTCCGAGGCGACCTTGATCACGCTTTGCACCCCGCCGTCGCTGTCGAACACGGGCATGTAGCTCGCCTCCAGCCAGACCTCACGACCGGACTTATCCAGGCGCATGAACTCGCCGCTCAATGGCTCGCCTCGGGCCAGATCGCGCCACAGCGCGCGGTAGGCATCGCTGTCGCAAAACGTCTTTTCACAGAAGATCCGATGATGCTTGCCCACCAGCTCACCGGGCTGATACCCCATGGTCCGACAGAAGTTTTCGTTAGCGTCGAGAATGATGCCGTCCGGGGTGAATTCGATCATGGCCATGGATTGGCTGATCGCTGCCAGCTTGGCCTTGGACTGGCACAGGGCGGCGGTGGATACCTGTAATTCGTATTCAACGGCTTTGCGGTGTGAATTGAACATCTGCCACCCTACCTCGCGTCCTTGGTCGATGAGTGCTGCCACGCGCGCAGGCCCTGATGCCAGGACGCTTAAACGCGATCGTTGAGAGAATAGACAAGGGCAAGCGGGATGCAATCTGAATAGTGGCAATTTGGCAGGTGCGAGGAATGGGCCGACAGCCCGCCGTGATCAGGCGGGGCTGGCCGTTGATCGATATCCACGTAGGCCACGGCCAGGCGGTGTATTCGTTGGCTGAGCGTTGCGGATGTTTATTGCTGTAGTTTCGCCGTGCCAAACAAATGAACCTGCCGCAATAACCCTTCCTCTGCGAGCAAACGCACGGGAGCGGTGCCGCCGGGCATGACCACCTCAACCAGGCCGGCGCTTACCCAGCCAACCCGCCACGCCGCGCATGCCACTGCGCTGGCGCTGGTGCCCGAGGACGCCGTGGGCCCTTCGCCGCGCTCGAACACGCGGGCCACGATGCGGTTCGCACCGACGTTCGCCGCCCATTGCAGGTTGATCCCGGCAGGGCAGGGCTCCCCGTCACCGAATTCACCTCGGGCAAAGGCAATGCGCGTCAGCGCCTCATTGAGGGGGGCGTTGTGCAGTGCTTCAAACGTCGGCAATGACCCGATGCCCACTACCAACGTGACGCAATGAGGATTGCCCACCCTGACGAACGCGCTGCTGTGCCAGTCGGGCTGAAGGCGTGCCAGGCGATCGACACGATGAACGACGGCATCGCCGAGCCGGGCCTCGCTGAGGCCCGATCCCACAGCGCCCACGGCAGCCGGGCCGAAATCTGGGGTGCCGATGTCCAGCCAGAAGCCTGGGACGCCTTCGACGGTGGCTGCGAACACGTCGATCGAGGACGGGTTGATTGCTCCGCCATGGTCGTGATGCACGTGCAGCGTGAACCCCTCGTCGTTCGCAAGTCGGCCCGAATCGGCCAGCGATTGGGAGAAGATGGTCAACCCGTTGCCGCTGCGCTCGGCCAGCGTGCCGTCGGTATTGACGATCAGTACGTCAAAGGGGGCGGCCTGCTGAAATGGCCCGACCAGCAGCCCGTCCGAGCGATGAGCCTTGCTGCCCTGTGGACGTTCGCCCGTCGGCCAGTCGCACACGGTGGCGACCGCGCGTGTTGTCCAGCATTGCCGAGAGAGCGCCGCTTGTGCCGCAGAGGCGGGTAGGTCGATGCCCATCGCGCGCAATGCATCGGGAGAAATCACGGCGTAAACGTTACCGCGTGCATCGTAGAAGGTGGCCATGGCGGGTCCGGCGTCGGTCACAAAAAACGCATTAAATCATGCGGGGCCCCCCGACGAATTCGCTTCCGTGACGCGCTCGCCGCTCACATCACCAGTGTCAACCACGCTGACGCCAATAACAGCAACGCCATGACTTGATTGAAGCGTTTCATGCTGCGGGCCGAACGGCAGAATTTCGCGGCGCTGACACCCAGATACGCCCAGGCGCTCATGCAGGGGATGGCCACCAGAAAGAACACCAATGACAGCCATACGATCCGCCACAGGCGGTCGGCGTCGCTCCCCGCGAACACACTGACCACCGCCAGCGCCATCATCCAGGTCTTGGGGTTGACCAGTTGCAGGCTGGCGGCGCTCCACAGGCCCAGTCGCGGCCCTCGCGCTGCAGTGTCGGGGTCAACGGCTTCGGCCGGCGCGCTGAAGATCTGCCACGCCAGCCAGGTCAGCCAGGCGATGCCAACCCAGGTCATGACCCGTTGCACCTGGCGGTGGTGTGCCAGCAGGTCGCCGAGACCGGTGCCGACGATCAGTACCATCAGGGCAGCCCCGGCACAGCCCCCCAGCATGAGCGGCAACGTGCGCAGCAGGCCATGCCGTGAACTGTTGGTCAGCACCAGGATGTTGGTCGGACCTGGCGTGATGGAAGCGACGAAGGCGAACAGGACGAAGGGCAAAAGGGTTTCCATTGGGGCAACTCGGCAGCCAGTGATCTGAACCTGATCATCGCGACGAGAAGGGCATCAGTCTGGAAGATTTGAGCAACGTCTGCGGTAGTCGGCAGGGGTCATGCGATAGGCGCGCTGGAACCAGCGACCCAAATGACTCTGATCGGCGAAGCCCAGGGCCACTGCGACGTTGACCGGCAATTCGCCACGCGCCAGTAGGCGTCGGGCACGGGTCAAGCGCAGTTGAATCAGGTAGGCGTGCGGTGCCAGCCCGAAAGCGGCCTTGAAGGCACGGGTCAGGCGGAAGCGGTCGACGCCGGCCACCTTGGCGAGGTCGTCCAGGCCGATGTCCTGATGCAGATGGCTGTGCAGGTAATCCCGCGCGCGTTGGGCCACCAGCGGCAAGCGTGGGTCGGGGTTGATCAGCGTCTGCCAGCGCAGGTGGCTGGTCAGGCTCGACAGCAGATGGTCCAGCGCGGTCTGCCGCACGATACGCAGCTCCTGCGTGTGCATGGCTTCGAACGCGTGCGCGGTGGCGACGGCCAGCCGAGGATCATCGGCCAGCGTTTTGCCGAAGCTCAGTTGGGCATGGGCAGGCGCTTCGTCGAACTGGGCGCGCAATTCCCGATCCAGCCAGTGCGGGTCAATGTACAGGGTGCGATAGGTGAAGCCGCCCGCTTCCGGGGCATGGCCGTCGTGGATGTCCCCCGGCTCAAGCATGAACACCTTGCCGGGGGTGCTGTTGTATTGCTGGCGGCGACAGTTGAATTGCTGCACCCCCTGCTCGGTGATGCCCACCAGATAGGTGTCATGCCAGTGGGGGTCATAGGCATGGCCTTCGAAATGCGCGCGTATCGTCTCGATGCCGGACATCGCGTCCTGCTTGAGATCGATCCAGTTGCGTTCGGGCATAAGGGTCCTGGTCCGGCGGTAGGAGGTCAACGGGATGGCGAGCGTTCCACGCTGCCGCGTAAGGTGACGGTGAATAAGAAAGCCGCATCGCCCATCTCGGTGCCGCGAGCTTCAGGTGAATGTATCGCTAGGCTAACCGCAGGTCTGGAAGATTTGTGCAACTTCCGACGGTTAGCCTACTGACTATCCTTGTTACAAACTGAATCTTCCTACACGTTGCCCATCCTCCGCTCCAGGGCGAACCTACGTCCCCGATGGCTATCAAAGACCGCAGTCTTCACGCATTCCTGCTCAATCCCAATGAGGTCAACGATGAACAGCTTCTCGCGACACCTCGCGCTGGTCATTCTCGGCGGATTCCTGAGTCTTGGCGCGGTTCAGGCCGATGAACACGTGGCAGCCGACCCTATGCGTCTGGCCTCGGCCAGCTACCCCAACCGCAGCAGCCAACCTGACAACGGCGCCATTCGCCGGGCCAATCCGAACAGCCGCCAAGGCACCCAATCCATCTCGCCGAGCACCCGAGCGCCCAACCTCAGCCCGGCGCCGTCGCGCCCGCCGACCCTTGAAAATGGCGGCATCGGTAACGGCTACCCTTCCAGGCAAAACGCCCCGCGCCCTGCCGGTACTCCTCAACGCAGCGACCACTGACCTGACGTCGTGTGTCGACCGATCTCGCCTCATCCCAGCAAAAGGAATCGCCCATGTTGCGTAGCACATTGATCCGCCAGACCTTGATTGCCAGCCTGTGCGCCACCGCACTGCTTCATCTGCCGTCGCAGGCAGCGACCTACAAAAGCGAGGAGGGCACCTTGACGGTGGACGAGGTCGTGGGCGGTCTGCAGCACCCTTGGGCCGTGGCGTTTCTGCCTGACAACAAGGGCATGCTAGTGACCGAACGCACCGGCAGCCTGCGAGTGGTCAGCCCGGACGGCAAATTGTCTGCGCCTGTGTCAGGGGTGCCTGCCGTTTGGGTTCAGGGGCAAGGTGGCTTGCTCGACGTGGTGTTATCCCCGGATTTCGCCAAGGACCGAATGGTTTATCTGACCTACGCCGAGGTCGCCGCCGACGGCAAGACCGGTGGTACGGCAGCCGGCCGTGGGCGGCTTTCGGACGATCTGACCCGACTGGAGGGTTTCACTCGCATCTTCCAGCAACAACCCAAGCTGTCGGTGGGCAACCATTTCGGTTCGCGGATGGTGTTCGACCGCGATGGCTACCTGTTCATCGCGCTGGGTGAAAACAACAACCGCCCAACGGCCCAGGATCTGGACAAGCTGCAAGGCAAGATCGTGCGTCTCTACCCCGATGGCTCTATCCCCCAGGACAATCCATTCGTCGGTCAAAAAAATGTGCGCCCCGAGATCTGGAGCTACGGCCACCGCAATCAGCAGGGCGCTGCGCTCAATCCATGGACGGGCACACTGTGGACGCACGAGCATGGCCCGATGGGTGGCGATGAAGTCAATATCATCGAGCGCGGGGCCAACTACGGCTGGCCGATCTCCACGTTCGGAATCGACTATTCCGGCCAACCGATTCCCGAGTCCAAAGGCAAGATCGTCGAAGGGGTCAAGAATCCGTTCCACATCTGGGAGAAGTCACCCGGCATCAGTGGGATGGCGTTCTATGACTCGGATCGCTTCAAACAGTGGGATCACGACTTGTTCGTCGGGGCACTGGCGGCCCAGACCCTGATCCGCCTCGAACTCAAGGACGACAAAGTGGTGCACGAAGAGCGTCTGCTCGGGGAATTGAATTCCCGTATTCGCGACGTGCGACAGGGTCCTGACGGCTATCTCTATGTGTTGACGGATGAAGACAGCGGCAAGCTGTTGAAGGTCGGGCTGGCACAGTAAGCCGAGGGGCCGCGGGGAGGGCGATGGATCGCTCGCCCCCGCGGATGGCATTACAGGCTCGAATTCTTCGCGAACTGCTCCTTCAAGAAGGCTTTCATGTCCGCCCATGAACTCATGTCGGCGGTCTGGTTATAGCCAATGTCAGGCCCGCCATGATCCCCGTGGCTCAGCTTGTCGGCGTCCGGGTTGGTGAAGCCGTGCTTGGCGCCGTCGATGCCGACGAATTTGTAGTCGGCCTTCGCGGCGTCCATTTCTTTTTTGAAATCTGCAACGTTCTGCGCGGTGACCATGGTGTCGCCATTGCCGTGTTCGACCAGGATTGGCGTTTTCGTCACCCCTTCCTTCGCTGGGGTTTTGGTCGCCAGCGCGCCATGGAAACTGATCACTGCGGCCAGCGGCTCACCTCGGCGCGCGGCATCCAGCACGACGCCCCCACCGAAACAGTAGCCGATGGCAGCGATTTTCTGCGGATTGGTCTGTGGCTGCTTTTTCAGTTGCTCGACCCCGGCATCGAAGCGTTTGGCCGAGGCGGCGGCGTCTGCGGTGGCCGCTTGCATGAACGCCATGGCGTCCTTGGGGTGCTCCGTGTTCTTGCCGTCGCCGTACATGTCGATGGCCATCGCGCTGTAACCCAGCACGGCCAGGTCTCGGGCGCGGCGCTTGGCATAATCGTTCATGCCCCACCACTCGTGAACCACCACCACGCCCGGGCGCGGCCCCTTGATGGCGTCGTCGTAGGCGTAATAACCCACCAGTCGGGTCCCGTCGGCACTTTGGTAGTCGATGGTGCGGGTCTGGACTTCGGCCTGTGCCAGGCCGGCCAGGCAGGTGAGGGTAAGGGCGAGCAGATAACGCATGTTCATCTCCTTTGGTCGAGGGCGTGTTCGGCCTTGAGCCTAGACGATTGTGTCTAAAGGGGGGCGCGACCCCACTTTGGCATGAAGGCCGCACGCAGTGGACAAACGGCCCTTCCTTGGTCTGGACCCCTCTTGCACGACGATGTTCAGCCCAGGTTCAGAACGCGTTCAGGAGGGGTTCAGCGCTTGCTGCGTATGCTCGATCCCGTACCCAACAAGGCGCCTGGCGCCGGAGGACCTGCACATGGTGACGATCAACAAGTTTTTCCTGGCTCTGGCTTTTCTGGGGGGCAGCGCTGCCGCGCAGGCCGCTGAAGGCAATCCCGATGCGGTGCGCGTGGACCTGGCGCGCAACAGCAAAAAACTGTCGGGAATCATGATGGCCAACACGGTTAGACTCTCCGATGCCACGTCGGCGATGAGCGGTGCCTACGCGCCACAATCGTCTAGCCTCAGCCAGGGTCCCGACAACTATTTGCCCGTCTATCATCGGCTGTAAGCCATCATGGTCAAAGGGTCACCCACCGAGAGGTATGTCTGTGCCTGGGAGAGCGTCATGAAACTGCTGGTTGTCGAAGATGAAGCCCTGTTGCGCCATCACTTGCAGACCCGGCTGACCGAAAGCGGTCATGTGGTCGAAGCGGTGGGCAATGCTGATGAGGCGTTGTATCAGGTCGGCCAGTTCAATCACGATCTGGCGGTGATCGATCTGGGGTTGCCGGGGATCGGCGGGCTGGACCTGATTCGTCAACTGAGGGCGCAGAACAAAGGGTTTCCCATCCTTATTCTCACCGCTCGCGGCAATTGGCAGGACAAGGTCGAAGGGTTGGCGGCCGGCGCGGACGATTACGTCGTCAAACCCTTCCAGTTCGAAGAGCTGGAAGCCCGAATGAATGCGTTGTTGCGCCGCTCCAGTGGCTTTACCCAGTCCACCATCGTCGCCGGGCCGTTGACCCTGGACATCAACCGCAAACAGGCTTCGCTCGACGAGCAGCCGTTGGCGTTGACGGCCTATGAATACCGGATTCTGGAATACCTCATGCGTCACCATCAGCAAGTGGTGCCCAAGGAGCGTCTGATGGAGCAGTTGTACCCGGACGATGACGAGCGCGATCCGAACGTGATCGAGGTGCTCGTCGGTCGCCTGCGCCGCAAGCTGGAAGGCCCGAGCGGGTTCAAGCCCATCGATACCGTGCGCGGGTTGGGGTACCTGTTCACTGAGCGTTGTCGATGATTCGATCGCTTCGCGTCCGTTTGATGCTGGCCGCCGCGACACTGGCGGTCATTTTCATGTTGCTCATGCTGCCTGCGCTGCAGAGCGCATTCAGCCTGGCGCTTGAAAGCTCGATCGAAAAGCGCCTCGCTTCGGACGTGACCACCCTCATCTCGGCCGCCCGCGTGGAAGAAGACCGGCTGCTGATGCCCACCCTGCTGCCCGGCGAGCAGTTCAGCCTGCCCGACAGCCGCTTGCTGGGTTACATCTACGACCGTGCGGGCAAACTGGTCTGGCGGTCACGGGCCACCGAAGACGAGAACATCAATTACCAGCCTCGTTATGATGGGCTCGGCACCGAGTTCGCCAAGATCCGCCAACCCACTGGCGAAGAGTTTTTCGTTTACGACGTGGAAATCAAGCTGCTGGGCGGGCGCAATGCGGCCTACAGCATCGTGGCCGTGCAGCCGGTGCGCGAGTATCAGGAAACCATCTCCGGCCTGCGCAAAAAACTCTATCTGGGCTTTGGCGGCGCGTTGTTGGTGCTGTTGATCCTGCTTTGGGGAGGGCTGACCTGGGGCCTGCGCTCATTGCGCGGCATGAGCCAGGAGCTCGACCAAGTGGAGGCGGGTTCCCGGGAAAGCCTCAGCGAACAACACCCCAGTGAACTGTTGCGTCTGACCGATTCACTCAACCGGCTGCTGCGCAGCGAGCGCGAGCAACGCACCCGTTACCGTGACTCGCTGGGCGATCTGGCCCACAGCCTGAAGACGCCGCTGGCGGTGCTGCAGGGCGTCAGTGAGAACTTCGCCAAACGCCCCGAGGACCTCGAACAGGCGCGCATCCTGCAATCCCAGATCGAACGCATGAGCCAGCAGATCGGCTACCAATTGCAGCGCGCCAGCTTGCGCAAAAGCGGGCTGGTGCGCCATCAGGTCGCCTTGAAGCCGGTGGTCGAGAGCCTGTGTAACACGCTGGAAAAGGTCTATCGCGACAAACGCGTCGGTGTCACGCTGGATCTGCCGGACGACTGTCAGGTGCAAATGGAGGAGGGTGCCTTGCTTGAAATGCTCGGCAACCTGCTGGAGAACGCCTACCGGCTGTGCCTCGGCGAGGTCCGGGTCAGTTGGCGTCCCTCGATCATGGGCAACGAGCTGTGCATCGAGGATGACGGCCCTGGTGTGCCCCAGGGTCAGAGAGCGCGGATTCTGGAGCGCGGCGAACGGCTGGATCGACAGCATCCGGGGCAGGGCATCGGGCTGGCGGTGGTCAAGGACATCATCGAAAGCTACGGTGCGCAATTGACCCTGGAGGATTCGGTACTGGGCGGCGCAGCGTTCCGTGTGAGGTTTGCGATTTAAGTGCCCTCGGTTTGCCGGGCCTCCAGTCCCCTACAAGCGCCGTAGCGTTCTTTCTACTGCCACCCATGAGTTCTGGAATGGGCGGATACCCGCCACTGCACAGGCTTTTTCATCGTGAATGGGCGGAAAACCGCCACCAGGGATGGCACTTTTCAACCAGTGTTAACCAGGCAGTCCATGCCGTTCGGGGCCTGCAGCGATTTGTTGAATCATGGCACGGTGCTTGCGATAGACAGCGCAGAGGTCTGCCCCGTGCAACTCGACAAAAACAAATCCCTCCTGGCAGGAGGGTTCGCACTTTAGGCTCCGGCGTATCAGGCACGATGCCGCCGAGGCTCTTGAGGACACTGCAATGACGACTCGTCAGCCTATCTACAAATCCCTGTATTTCCAGGTGATCGTTGCCATCATCATCGGCATCGCCATCGGTCACTGGTACCCCGATGCCGGTAAAGCGCTCAAACCCCTGGGCGACGGCTTCATCAAACTGATCAAAATGGTCATCGCCCCCATCATCTTCTGCACCGTGGTCAGCGGCATCGCTGGCATGCAGAGCATGAAATCCGTAGGCAAGACCGGCGGCTACGCCCTGCTGTACTTCGAAATCGTCTCCACCATCTCGCTGATCATCGGCCTGGTCGTGGTCAACGTCGTGCAGCCTGGCGCTGGCATGAACGTCGACGTGTCGACGCTCGACGCTTCGAAGATTGCAGCCTATGTCACTGCAGGTCAGGACCAGAGCGTGATCGGCTTCATCCTGAACGTCATCCCTAACACCATCGTCGGCGCCTTCGCCAACGGCGATATCCTGCAAGTGCTGATGTTCTCGGTGATCTTCGGCTTCGCGCTGCACCGTCTGGGCGCGTATGGCAAGCCGATTCTGGATTTCATCGACCGCTTCGCCCATGTCATGTTCAACATCATCAACATGATCATGAAACTCGCTCCCCTGGGTGCGCTGGGCGCCATGGCGTTCACCATCGGTGCGTACGGCGTAAGCACCCTGGTGCAACTGGGCCAGTTGATGCTCTGCTTCTACATCACCTGCCTCCTGTTCGTGCTGGTGGTGCTGGGCGGTATCGCTCGCGCTCACGGCTTCAGCATTCTGAAGCTGATCAAGTACATCCGCGAAGAGCTGCTGATCGTGCTCGGCACCTCGTCGTCCGAGTCGGCCTTGCCACGCATGCTGATCAAGATGGAACGTCTGGGCGCGAAGAAATCCGTAGTGGGTCTGGTGATCCCGACCGGTTACTCGTTCAACCTGGACGGCACTTCGATCTACCTGACCATGGCTGCCGTGTTCATCGCTCAAGCGACCAACACCCACATGGACATCACCCATCAGATCACGCTGCTGCTGGTGTTGCTGCTGTCTTCCAAAGGCGCTGCGGGCGTGACCGGTTCGGGCTTCATCGTTCTGGCGGCCACCCTGTCCGCTGTCGGCCACCTGCCGGTTGCCGGTCTGGCGCTGATTCTGGGTATCGACCGCTTCATGTCCGAGGCACGCGCGCTGACCAACCTGGTCGGTAACGCCGTTGCCACGCTGGTTGTCGCCAAGTGGGTCAAAGAGTTGGACGTGCCGCAGATGAATGCCGAACTGGCGTCTGGCGGACGTGCTATCGAAGAGAACCGTCCACATGACGACCTGGGCGTCGCCGAAGGCCAGCCACAGGTGAGCCGTTCGTAATCGCTTCGCGTCACGCTGAATTGAAAAAGCCCGCCCCGGCGCACTCCGGGGCGGGCTTTTTCGTGGGCTGAGGACACGTACTGCTCTTGCGTCTGCCCGACGGGCGCCATCGGGCATTGCCGCCTGGGTGACCCGCATCTACGCTGTCCGCATCACCGATGCCCAGGGATGCCCCCGCATGCAAGGCCCGTTGTCTTCGCTCAAAGTGCTCGATTTCTCCACGCTCTTACCGGGCCCGTTCGCCTCGCTGCTGCTAGCCGACATGGGCGCACAGGTGCTGCGCATCGAGTCACCGACCCGGCCGGATTTACTGCGCACGATGCCGCCCCACGATCAGGGGATATCGGCCAGCCATGCCTACCTCAATCGCAACAAACGCAGCCTGACGCTGGACCTCAAGCGCCCCGAAGCGGTGGACGTGGTGAAACGGCTGGTAGCCGATCACGACATTGTGCTGGAGCAGTTTCGGCCCGGCGTCATGGATCGCCTGGGCCTGGGTTACAGCGCACTCAAGGCGATCAACCCCCGGCTGATCTACGTCGCGATTACCGGGTACGGCCAGACCGGGCCCTACCGCGCTAGAGCCGGGCATGACATCAACTACCTGGCGTTGGCGGGGCTGGCGAGCCAGACCGGTCGTGAGGGCAGCGGACCGTTGCCGTTGAGCGTGCAAGTGGCGGATGTCGCCGGCGGTTCGTTGCATGGGGTCATCGGGCTATTGGCCGCGGTGGTGGCTCGCCAGCAGACCGGCCACGGCCAATTCGTGGACATCAGCATGACCGATTGCGCCTTCAGTCTGAATGGGCTGGCCGGCGCTGGTGCGCTGGCCGCCGGCCTTGAACCGGAGCCGGAAGGCCACTTTCTCAACGGTGGCAGCTATTACGACTATTACCGCAGCCGCGAGGGCCGGTGGTTTTCCGTGGGCAGCCTGGAGCCGGTGTTCATGAAGACACTGTGTGAGGCGCTGGGCCGGCCTGAGCTGGCCAAGCGTGGCCTCTCCCCCGAACGCAGCGATCAGCAGGCCCTCAAGGCAGAGTTGCAGATCGAATTCGAGCGGCGCAGCTTTGAAGAACTCGAAGCCCTGTTCGCTGGCGTCGACGCCTGTGTCGAACCGGTGTTGCGCTTCTCCGAAGCGGTTGACCACCCACAGTTGCAGGCTCGTCAGGTCGTCATGCCGGTGCCGCGCGGCGACGGCTCTTCGCAGTTGCAGATGGCCTGCCCGATCAAGTTCGAAGACGGCTTGCCCGAAGCCCGGCACATTGGCGTCGCTTTGGGCGCACACAATGATGAGGTACTGAAAACGCTCCAGTTCAGTGACGCCGAGATCGAAACGCTGCGCCGCACAGGGGTCCTTGGCTAAGCGTCGGGGCCGGTGGCGGGCATGTTCATGAGCCTGCTTACGGACGGCGAGGCTCGAGCAACGCTTTGCCGCTTCATTCCACCCGCGTTTCGCCGCTGAATACAAGGATCTCCCGGCAGCGACGGCACAAATAGCGACGCCCCTTGCGCACCAAGCGGTGACGCTGCACCGAGAACGGAAAATCGCTTTCCGGGCATGGGCAGCGATAGATGTAGCGGGTCACGCGGCGTCGTTTCACTTCGTAGTTATGGCAACGGTTGGGCGGCAGTTCGTACACCCCGCGCATGATCAGCTGCCATTCTTCGCCGTGGGGCTGGATGGTGTCGCCGAACAGTTGGTGGGCGACCAGATGCGCCACTTCATGGGCGACGGTCTGGCGCAGGAAGTCTTCGGTGTTTTCCCGGTACAGCTGAGGATTGAAGCGCAGCATGTTTTCGTGCAGATGCGCGACACCGGCCTTCTGGCCGCGCAACTTGAGGCTGACCACCGGGCGTTTGAAAGGGCGTTTGAAAAATTCTTCAGCGAGTTGGTAGCAGGATTCGACGCGGGTGTTGAGTGGTTCGAGCATGCTTCATCGGTCTCCAGAAGAGACGAGTATGCCGCAAAGCACGCCTTGCCCGAAAACTGAAGCTGCCGAATGGTCGTGAAGGCACCGCACAACCCTGTGGGCGCGGGGCAAGCCATGCGTCCACAGCGTTTACAGTCGTCAGTTCGTGTACTCGGGGCCTACCCCAACCCCCCACAGCACCACGGTGAACGCCATGATCGCCACGAGCACCACCAGGCCCACCGCCAGAACCGAGCTTGAGAACATGAAGCCTTCGTCCGGATGGATGTTCATGAACACCGGCAGCCCAACGTACAGCAGGTACACGGTGTAGCAAACCGCCGCCATACCGACCATCATGCCCAGCCACATGTGAGGGTACAGCGCAGCCAGGCCGCCAAGGAACAATGGCGTCGCCGTGTAGGTGGCGAATGCCACACAGCGTGCCAGGCTGGGACTGGCATCGTAAGTGCGCGCCATCCAGTGGATGAACGCGCCCATTACGGCGACCCCGGCAAGCATCGCCAGGTAGGACATGATTGTCATCCAGACGGCGCTTTCGCTGGTCAGCATCACCGGCGCCCGACCGCCGATGACCCAGCCGACCTGCGTGGTGCCGATGTAAGCCGACACCGCCGGAATCGCGGCCATTATCAGCGTGTGGGTGAGGTACATGTGGCCGATGGTCTCATCTTCGCCACGTATCTGTTGCCATTCCTGATCGGGGTGGGTGAACAGCCCCAAAACGTGATGGATCATGCCTTGGACTCCTCCGCTGAAACCGTCGCGCCTGGCTGCCTGATGCGGTCAGGGCAAGGCCACGTGCTGCAAAGGGAGAGCGGCTGCGACCTCATTGCAAGTATAGGAAGCTGCATCTCGCGAAAAACGGGCGCTTTAGAGTAAATCGTGCCTTCAGCGTCGAGGGTAATAGCCAGAGATGATCATGAGGCAGTACGTAGCCACGCCCTGATGTATCCACGACTCACCCCGCGCCGGATCCCAGGTCTACAGGCACCGCTTGGCGAGACGATCAGCAGGCATTACCACCTGGAACGTTTATGCGTAAAATACCGCCCCTTTCCAGAGTCACAGCGAGCGAAACCAGCGCCATGGGCACCCTTTCAGTCAACCAGAACAAACTGCAGAAGCGTCTGCGTCGGCTTGCGGGCGAAGCGGTGGCCGATTTCAACATGATTGAAGAGGGCGACAAGGTGATGGTCTGCCTGTCCGGCGGCAAGGACAGCTACACCATGCTGGATGTGCTGATGCATTTGCAGAAGGTCGCGCCGATCAAGTTCGACATCGTCGCGGTGAACATGGATCAGAAACAGCCGGGTTTCCCGGAGCATGTGCTGCCTGCCTACCTTGAAGCGCTGGGGGTGGAATACCACATCGTCGAAAAAGACACCTACTCGGTGGTGAAGGAGCTGGTACCCGAAGGGAAGACCACCTGCTCACTGTGTTCGCGCCTGCGTCGTGGCACGCTGTACACCTTCGCGGACGAGATCGGGGCGACCAAAATGGCCCTGGGGCACCACCGTGATGACATCGTCGAAACCTTCTTCCTCAACATGTTCTTCAACGGCACGCTCAAGGCCATGCCACCCAAGCTGCGCGCCGACGATGGCCGCAACGTGGTGATCCGCCCGCTGGCGTATTGCGCCGAGAAGGACATTCAGGCGTACTCGGACATGAAGCAGTTCCCGATCATTCCATGCAACCTCTGCGGGTCGCAGGAAAACCTGCAGCGTCAGGTGGTCAAGGAGATGCTCCAGGACTGGGATCGTAAGACCCCGGGCCGTTCGGAAATGATTTTCCGTAGCTTGCAGAACGTGGTGCCTTCGCAGCTGGCGGACCGTAATCTGTTCGACTTCGCCAGCCTGAAGATCGACGAGACGGCCGCTTCGCGGTTTGTCAATGTCGTGAATCTTTGAGGTTGGACGAGCGTTTCCAAGCTGTGGGGGCCGTTCATGGCGCTGTGATTTGAGATTGGGGGCAGATCCGTTTGCGCGTGGGCTGGGAGCTGGGGTTTCGCTCTTTGCGGGCGACTCCATTTTGTTCTTGGCAAAAATGGGGCCGCTGTAAAAGCGGAACGGTGAATCGGCGTCACCCTCGTCAATGGATCAGCTCGCCTACATCCGGACACACGGCTCAACTGGATTGCTGAAGCTGGCGTAGCTGGAATCGGGGGCAGATCCGTTTGCGCGTAGGCTGGGAGCTGGGGTTTCGCCCCTT
>NZ_JAOCEA010000026.1:0-42342 GCF_029841165.1 Pseudomonas sp. GD03842
GGTGGCTTGGCGGAAATAGTCGACGAACTCCGGATGCTCCCGGACCACGGCCCGGTAAGCCTTCACCCCGTCTGCCGCCAGTTGATCCATCATCTGCCGCCAGGCCGGCTCGGGCATGGGCGGCGGTTGCAACGTCGCCTCCAGCACGGCAGCGAGGTACAGGTTCAGATTCTGCTCGGCGATATCCGGCAAACCGAACTTGAAGCGGATCATTTCCCCTTGTTCAGTGGTACGGAAACGCCCAGCCACCGAGCCCGGCGGTTGCGACAGAATGGCGGCGTGGGCCGGTCCCCCGCCTCGCCCCACAGTGCCGCCTCGGCCGTGGAACAACAGCAGCTCCACTTGGTGAGCGCGGCAAATGTCGACGAGTTTCTCCTGCGCTCGGTACTGTGCCCAGGCCGCCGCCGTGGTGCCAGCGTCCTTGGCCGAGTCGGAATAGCCGATCATGACTTCCTGCGGCCCGCTCAAGCGGGCGCGATACCCCGGCAGACTCAGCAGGTGTTCGATGACAGGCCCGGCGTTATCCAAATCGGCGAGTGTCTCGAACAACGGCACTACGCGCATCGGACGTTGCAAGCCGGCTTCTTTGAGCAGCAGTTGCACCGCGAGCACGTCGGAGGCCGCACCGGCCATGGAGATGACGTACGAACCCAACGACGCTGCCGGGGCGGCGGCCACCTCTCGACAGGTCGCCAGCACCTCTGCCGTGTCGGCGGCCGGCTTGAAATGCGCGGGCAGCAGCGGGCGTTTGTTGTTCAACTCACGCAGCAGAAATTCGACCCGCTTCTCTTCCTCCCACTCTTCGTAACGTCCCAGGCCAAGGTAATCGGTGATTTCGGTCATCGCCGAACTGTGCCGCGTGGAGTCCTGCCGGACATCGAGCTTGACCAGAAACAGGCCGAAGGTGACCGCACGACGCAGGCAATCGAGCAACGGACCATCGGCGATCACGCCCATGCCGCATTCGTGGAGCGACTGGAAACACAACTGCAGCGGCTCGAGCAGGTCGCGATTGCTGTGCAACACGCCTTCCGGTGCCGGTTGAGTCACTTTGAGCGAAGCGTGTGCCCAATTGCGGGTGGCACGCAGGCGTTCGCGCAAGTGCTTGAGCACACTGCGATAGGGTTCGGCGCTGTCGCCCGCCACCGCCAGAAGTGCCGGGCTGGCTCGCTGCATCGACAGTTCGGCGGCCAGTTGATCGACATCGCGCAGGTACAGGTCGGCAGCCATCCAACGCGCCAACAACAGCACTTCGCGTGTCACCGCTGCCGTGACGTTCGGATTGCCATCTCGGTCGCCGCCCATCCAGGAGGCAAAGCGGATCGGTGCCGCTTCCAACGGCAGGTGCAGGCCGGTCGCCGCGTGCAGTGCGTGATCGGCCTTGCGCAGGTAATTGGGAATCGCTTGCCAGAGTGAGTTTTCGATCACCGCGAAGCCCCACTTGGCCTCATCCACCGGGGTGGGACGAACCCGACGAATTTCTTCCGTGTGCCAGGCTTCGGCGATGAGGCGCTGGAGGCGCTCAGTGATCTGCTGTCGCTCCAGGCGACTCAGGTCGCGGTGGTCCAGTGCAGCCAATTGCGCCGCGATGGCGTCGTACTTTTGAATGAGGGTACGCCGCGCTACTTCAGTGGGATGCGCGGTCAACACCAGTTCGATCTCCAGCTTGCCGAGTTGCCGGGCCAATGCGTCAGGTGACTGCCCGGATTGCTTCAAACGCTCCAGCAGTTCGGGAAGCACCCGCGCCTCGAACGGCTGAGGCTTGCTGTCATCACGGCGATGGATCAGTTGATACTGCTCGGCGATGTTCGCCAGGTTCAAGAACTGGTTGAACGCCCGCGCCACTGGCAGCAATTCGTCTTCGCCCAGGCTCTCAAGGTTGGAGCTCAACTGCTCGGTGCCCTGCGCCGAACCATGACGTCCGGCCTTGGCACTCTTGCGGATGCGCTCGATCTTTTCCAGAAAATCAGCCCCGTGCTGATCCCGAATCGTGTTGCCCAACAGCTCACCCAAAAGATGAACGTCCTCGCGCAAGCGCGCATCGATATCAGCCATCCAGCGTTCTCCTCTAGCGCTTTTGTTGTTCTGTTCCGAGCCAGCGCGCCCAGCCGAAACTGAACGCCCTCATCCGTTTTGCCTCTATCTCTGTGTATAGAGCGACAAATCGATGCATCGACGCAACCCTTGGCGTCACGCCCGCACCCAGCGGGCTACGCTCATGGGCGGGTCTCCTGAGATTCGACAATCCCCCCTGGCCCGCCATCATGCGGGAACGTGAAGAGGTCGTTATGAAAATTCGTGAGCTGGCAAAACAGTGAGAAGATTCGGCAAAAGGTCGCCTCACTCCAACCGCCTATTCCGTGCACCTGGACATCGAGGCCGCGGCTCGCCTGGCGGCGCTGGCCGAAATGTACCCCAAACGCTCCCCGGAAGAACTGATGGGCGAACTGCTCGGCGCGGCGTTAGAAGAGCTCGAGGCCAGCTTTCCTTACATCCAGGGTCAACATGTCGTTGCCACTGACGAAGAAGGCGATCCGCTGTATGAAGATGTAGGTCCGACGCCGCGCTTCCTCGCGTTGTCGCGGCGTTATCTGCAGGATTTGACCGACCAGATAGACAGCCAGCAGCACTGATCGCGACGTCGTTTTCACGCCGAAAACAGAACCCGGGCCACCCGCAAGCAGCGGGCGGCGCGGTATTTTCCTGCGTCAATTTTTTAGCGCCACATTTACAACACGAAACAAAACGTCAGGTCTTGAGAACAAAAACATCTGAACTATTCAAAAAATCGGCATGTCCGAGCAGTTAGCCATTACAGAAAAAGCCGACCAATGGCAGCGGGGCTCAGATCGAATGATCGCCCCCCGCCAGGCCAACCACTGAAATGGATCCTCTCGTTTTCAGGAGTTAAAAAATGGAGTTGACCACCATGACTACCCGCACTGCCAACCCTTCGTTCAAAGGCCTGCGCGGACTCAAGCTGGCCGCCCTGGTACTGGGCACTACCGCACTGCTCGCCGGTTGCGCGGGAAAACCGCCAAGCGAGCAGTACGCCGTGACCCAATCTGCCGTCAACGCCGCAGTCACTGCTGGAGCGACCGAGTTCGCGCCGGTTGAAATGAAAGCCGCCCAGGACAAGTTCAAGCAATCCGAACTGGCCATGCAAGAGAAGAAGTACGACGAGGCGCGCAAGTACGCCGAACAGGCGGAGTGGGATGCCCGCGTAGCCGAGCGTAAGGCTCAGGCGGCCAAGGCGCAGAAAGCGGTGCAGGACGCACGTCAGGGCGTCAACGAACTGCGTGAAGAAGGCCTGCGTCAGGTTCAGCCAGTCAGCCAGTAACCCTTCGCACCTCGTGCATTGCCATTGGATTTAAAGGACGAAACTATTATGCGTAAACAAGTACTCATTCCTGCCCTGTTGGCCCTGAGCGTCGGTCTGGCAGCTTGCTCCTCGCAGCCCAACGTGAACCTGGAACAAGCTCGCACCAACTTCTCCGCCTTGCAAAGCAACCCGAAAGCGGCTGAACTGGCCGCGCTGGAAACCAAAGACGCCAGCGAGTGGTTGGACAAGGCAGACGCCGCGTACCGCAACCATGACGACGAGAAAAAAGTCGATCAACTGGCCTACCTGACCAACCAGCGCGTCGAGCTGGCCAAACAGACCATCAACCTGAAGACCGCCGAAAACGATCTGAAAAACGCAGCGGCTCAGCGTGCACAAGCGCGTCTGGATGCCCGCGACGCACAGATCAAGGCGCTGCAGAACAGCCTGAACGCCAAGCAGACCGAACGCGGCACGCTGGTGACCTTTGGCGACGTGCTGTTCGACCTGAATAAATCCGAGCTCAAGTCCGCCGGTCTGGTCAACGTCAACAAACTCGCCCAATTCCTGCAGGAAAACCCTGATCGCAAGGTGATTGTCGAGGGCTACACCGACAGCACCGGTTCCGACAGCTACAACCAATCGCTGTCCGAGCGTCGCGCTAACTCGGTGCGCACGGCGCTGATCAAAATGGGCGTGAGCATGGACCGTGTAGTTGCTCAGGGTTATGGCAAGGAATACCCCGTTGCAGACAACAACAGCAACTCGGGCCGCGCCATGAACCGTCGTGTGGAAGTGACCATTTCCAACGATAACCAGCCGGTTGCACCGCGCTCCTCGATGCAATGATCGGTAACCGCTAAAGAAAAAAGCCCCGCTTGGCATTGCGCCTTGGCGGGGCTTTTTCTTGTCTCATCCGAAGCTATTGGCGTGAATCTGGTTGGGCCTACAGCTTTAACCCCCTTGATCGATCTTTTGCGGTGTCTGCTGCCCCATGCACCGTATCGCTTGCCTGCGGTCGTTGACCAACACGCCTGTCAGGCCTTTCTGCTCCGTATCGAACATGACCAACACCCCTTCGATGCACTGTGCGACTTGCCGTGCAGGCTCCAGCGCCGCTTTGTAATCCTGACCGGGCACGGTCTTGAGCAAGGTGAACTGGCTCAGTTCCAACGCATCTTCCGGCTTGGCGAAATGCAGATAGCCGTAGTACCAAAGCACCCCCACCGTGCCGAATATGCAGACGATGCCGGTGAGAATCTGCGGGATCAGATTACGCTCCCCAGTCATTGCGCGCGCTCGACTGTCGGGGCCTGAGAACGCACGTCAGGCGATCTACTCGCCGAATCAGTGTCTGGGTAGTTGGGCACTTCGGCGAGACGTCGCAGGCCGTTGAAGTGCTGAGGGTCGTCCAGGTAACGAACCATGACCTCACGCCAGGTCGGGTCGCCAAAAGTCTGCACATGCGGACCGCGGGTCAATTGCAGCACGCGGGGAAGCGGCGCCGACTGATACAGGCTGATGCCGTTGTGCAGCGGCACCTGCGTATCGTCCAGGCTCTGGAACAACAGAATGGGTGTTCCTTTCAACTGGGCGACGCCGTTGATGGCGCTGTCACCGTCCGGAATCACCCAGGACAGCGGCCGTTTGAAGGCCCATGTCAGCCAAGAGGTACTGAGGGTGTAGCGGGCCACTTCCCGGTAGCTGGCGGGTACGCCGTCCAGCACGAGGGCCTTGATTCGAAACCGCTGTTGCGGGTGCTCTGCCAGGTAATGCACGCCGAGCGCGCCGCCGATGCTTTGCCCGAGCACCACCAAAGGCTTGCCCTGAACCTCCGGCGCATGGTCCAGCCAGTCGAAGGCGGCGTCGATGTCCTGATAAACCGCGGGCAGCGCAGGATCGCCCTGGGAGTGACCATAGCCGCGGTAATCCAGCAACAGCACCTGATAGCCCTGCTCCGGCAGCCAGCCGCTGCCGCTCAGATGCCAGGCCATGTTGCCGCCGTTGCCGTGCAGGTGCAGCACCGTCCCTTTGACGGGGACCCCCGGCTTGGCCGGGAGGTACCAGGCGTTCAGGCGCGTCCCGTCGGCAGCGGTGAGGGTGACGTCACGCCAGGCGAGCCGGGCCTTGTCCGGGGTCAGTGGCACTTCACGTTCGGGGTAGAACAGGAGCTGGCTGCAGCCGCACAGGCACAACAGCAAAAGGAGCGAGGTGAGCAGCTTCAAACGATGGCCTTCTCTTCGATGTCGAAACATGGTCGGCAGGCGCGAGCGGGCCCGCGCATTCTCGGGTCAGAGGATATTCGAATAATCCGCTTCGATCCGGTCGAGGCTCAGGTGATTGAGGAAGTTGGAGAAGCACATCCAGGCGGACAGCGCGTTCATGTCACGGAATTGCTCGGGCAAGTACTTGGGCGGCACCACCAGCCCCTCATCCACTAATTGACGCAACGTGCGCATGTCTTCCAGTGTGGTCTTGCCACAAAACAACAGCGGCACTTGCTCCAACTTGCCCTTCCTCACGGCCAACTGGATGTAGTTGTAAACCATGATGAAGCCCTTGAGGTAGGACAAGTCCTTGGTGAATGGCAGGCCATTCGGTACGGACCCGCGGAAAACGCGGCTGGCATTGCCGTAGCTTTCCGCCATACCAAACCCCTGATCACGGTAGAACTCGAACACCTGGAGGAAATCCGCGCCCTCCTCAGCCATGTGAATCGCCCGGGTGCGGTTGGTGAGTTTGCGCAAGCGGCTTGGGTAGGACGCAAAACCGATCACTTCCATCAAAATCGCCAAACCTTCCTGAGTGATGGTCGATGAAGGCGGCCCTTTGGCCAGGAAGGTGCAGATGGGCTGGTTCTGCCCGTTGAGCGTGGTGCCCACGTGGACCAGCCCCTCATGGACTTCCAGCGCACGCACGTCGCGCTCATTGAACATCGCGTCGCTGCGAATCTTGATGTAGTCCGCCCCCGCTGCAGCGTCCGCCACGATGCCATCGGACTCGAATACCCTGATGGTCTCTTCTGCTTCACCGAACGTACGATTGAGACGACTTTGCAGCATCGCCACGGCGTCTTTTGCATTGAGCGTCTTGGGCTCGTCCTTGAGGTCACCGCGCCCGGCGATGTTGTTCAGGTAATCGGAGAGCATCAACCCCAGATCCGACAGCGTAGGGTCGCCGGCATGGAAAGCGTCGGACGCCGCGCCGTAAAGCTCCTGCGAAATCAGGCCGAAATCTGCAGTGCCCCGCGCTTCGAGCATACGGATGACCATCCGGTACTCTTTGCACATACGCCGCATGATCTGCCCGACCGGGTTGAACTGCCCCAATTGCCGGGTGATGTCCCGTTCGATGTTTTGAAATTCCAGCTTCACCGCACTGGAGTCGAAGCCCAACGGGCGATTTTCGTAGTACGCACGATCCACTTCCGGAAGCTGCTTGCCTTTGGCGGCGAGGAAATTCTTGCGGATGCTGTCGTCCCATTTCACGGCATCGAGCACGCGAATCGGCGTTTGAGCCAACACGATACGATCGGACAACATGCGTATGGTCTGCTGGTATTCGTCCACCCGGTACTCCTGTGACTGGTTCACGTGCTATTTGGCCATGCGCTGGTATTTGGCTGCCGAGAGAAAGATGTCGGAATTGGCGCTGTCATCCAGGTAAGCGAAAACGTTGTCCAGAGGGGTCGTGATCAGCACACCATCGCCTTTCTCGGTTTCCGTAGGGCGCCCTTCAAAGACCTTCTGATCGACCAACTGCTGCACCCGTTCCAGATCCAGGTCGTAGATCACCAACTCATCGGCAGCATTGTCGTTGTCGATCAAATCGAAGCCCGCGATCACATAGTGGCCGCCATACTTTTCTGGAAGCGCGGCGGATACATACCAGCGGCTGCCATGACGCGACACGGTAAAGGCGTACTCGTCCCGATTCTTGCGGTCGCCCTTGCGGTAGCTCACGGCCTTGTATTGATCGGCGCCCGCTCGGGTGATCTCAAGCTCCAGCGGCTCGCCCCAGGCATTTTTGCTGGTCCAGGTGCCCAGCAATCTGGGAGGTGCGGTATCGCGAGTCGGAATAGGATCGTTGAACGTCACCAGGCACCCGCTCAACAGCACGAACGACAAGGCGAGCAAGACGCTCCTGGCTTTCATCGCGTTCTCCTGATCCCGCCTTAATGAAAAATGCTCAATCCGTCGCCGCCCCTTCGGCGCCCAGCACCAGGTGCATCTGGCGGGTAAGGATAGCGAGCATTTCCTGGTCTGCGTCGGGCCTTTGCCCCCCCAGCAGCCCCTGATATTCCATCCGGCCGATCACGCCCGTCAACACTTGAGCATCAATGTGGGGCCGGTTGGAGCCCACAACCTCGAGAAACTGGGCACTTCCCTGGAGCAGGATTTCCTGGTGGGCAGCGACCAGCGATGCCAGCCGTGGATTGATCAGCGCTTCGAGGCGAAACGCATGCTCGGCGATCAATTGATCGCGGCGGGTCTGCAACTGGTGGCGCACGTACTCCATCGTCATGCGTGCGATCTCATCGGCCAACCGTGCGCGCGCCTCGGCGCTGCCGTCGTTGCGCCCCACCATTTCACGCAGCAGCGCTTCGGTGTTCGTCCACAGCTTGGCCATGTAGGCGGCGCTGCGCTCAACGTACTGAGCAAAAGCGTCGGTCAGCAGGTCGTCGATGTCCTTGAAATAGTACGTGGTGGCCGAAAGCGGGACCTGGGCTTCGGCGGCCACCGCACGGTGGCGCACTGCACGCACGCCATCGCGGATAACGATGCGCATGGCCGCGTCGAGGATTTGCTGACGACGTTGCTCGCTCCCCTGTCGGCTGGCCTTGCGCCCCTGGTACTGAACACTCTCTGCGACGGCTGTGGCCAGGCCAGCGGCTCCCTTTTGAGCGGTCACGCGATTCACGACAGGTTTTTCCTTTTCAGTCAGTGCTTGGAGTTACGGGTTCGAGTTCGCCTTGAGCGCAGGCGGCACTCACCTGCCGGGCAAAAAAAAGCCGCCCTCACCGGGCGGCTCGTTTTTTCGACAATTACGCCTGAGGCCGCATGTGGGGGAACAGGATCACGTCGCGAATCGATGGCGAGTTGGTCAGCAACATGACCAGGCGATCGATGCCGATGCCCTCACCTGCCGTAGGTGGCATGCCGTATTCGAGAGCACGCACGAAGTCCGCGTCGTAATGCATCGCTTCGTCGTCACCGGCGTCTTTGTCAGCCACCTGTTGCATGAAACGCTCGGCCTGGTCTTCCGCGTCGTTCAACTCGGAATACGCGTTGGCGATTTCGCGCCCGCCGATGAACAGCTCGAAACGGTCGGTGACGCTCGGATCGTCATCACTGCGACGCGCCAGCGGCGATACTTCGAACGGATAGCGGGTGATGAAATGCGGCTGCTCCAGCTTGTGCTCGACCAGTTCTTCGAAAATCATCACTTGCAGTTTGCCCAGGCCTTCGAAGCCCAGCACCTTCGCACCGGCTTTCTTGGCGATGGCCCGCGCCCTGTCGATGTCGTTCAGGTCATCGGCGGAAATGTCCGGGTTGTATTTGAGAATCGAATCGAACACCGAGAGGCGCACGAACGGCTCACCAAAATGGAACACCTTGTCGCCATAGGGAACATCGGTCGTGCCGAGCACCAATTGCGCAAGCTCGCGGAACAGCTCTTCGGTCAAGTCCATGTTGTCTTCGTAGTCGGCGTAGGCCTGGTAGAACTCCAACATGGTGAATTCGGGGTTGTGACGGGTCGATACCCCTTCGTTACGGAAATTGCGGTTGATCTCGAACACTTTTTCGAACCCACCTACCACAAGCCGCTTGAGGTAAAGCTCCGGGGCGATGCGCAGGAACATGGCCATGTCCAGTGCATTGTGGTGGGTTTCAAACGGCTTGGCCGCCGCCCCGCCCGGGATGGTCTGCAGCATGGGCGTTTCGACTTCAAGGAAATCACGCTTCATCAGGAAGCTGCGGATATGGGCGATCACCTGGGACCGCACGCGGAAGGTTTCGCGGACCTCGTCGTTGACCATCAGGTCGACGTAACGCTGGCGGTAGCGCTGTTCGGTGTCGGTCAGGCCGTGATGCTTGTCCGGCAACGGACGCAGGGATTTGGTCAGCAGCCGCACGCTCGTCATTTCGACGTACAGGTCGCCTTTGCCAGAGCGTGCCAGGGTGCCTTCGGCGGCGATGATGTCGCCGATGTCCCAGGTTTTTACCGCCGCCAGCGTTTCTTCCGACAACGTCTTGCGGTTGACGTAGACCTGGATGCGACCGGTCATGTCCTGAATGACCATGAACGAGCCACGGTTCAACATGATGCGACCTGCAACCTTGACCGGAATCGCCGCCTCAGCCAGTTCTTCCTTGGTCTTGTCCACGTACTGTTTCTGCAGGTCATTGCAGTAGTTTTCGCGGCGGAAGTCGTTGGGGAAGGCGTTGCCCTTGGCGCGCTCGGCAGCAAGCTTTTCCTTGCGCAGTGCGATCAGGGTGTTTTCTTCCTGTTGCAGGGCTTGCGGATCGAGTTGTTGGTCGCTCATGTCTTCAGATTTTCCATCACAGGTTCGTTGCGTCTTGCCGACGGCAAGGGATCGCGGGCCGGCCGCCGTGGAGCGTGTGCCGGGCCCGCAACGGGAGTGTCGCGATTACAGCCCCTGTTTGAGGCTGGCTTCCAGGTAACCGTCGAGGTCGCCGTCCAGGACTTTGTTGCAGTCGCTGCGCTCCACACCCGTGCGCAGGTCCTTGATACGCGAATCATCGAGGACATAGGAACGGATCTGGTGACCCCAACCGATGTCCGACTTACTGTCTTCAAGGGCTTGGGATGCGGCGTTGCGCTTCTGCATTTCCAGCTCGTACAGCTTGGCCCGCAACATTTTCATCGCGGTGTCCTTGTTGGCGTGCTGGGAGCGTTCGTTCTGGCAGCTGACCACGGTGTTGGTTGGAACGTGGGTGATACGCACCGCCGAATCGGTGGTGTTGACGTGCTGACCACCGGCACCGGACGAGCGATAGGTGTCGATCCGCAGGTCAGAGGGGTTGATGTCGATCTCGACCTTGTCGTCGATCTCCGGCGAAACGAACACCGCCGAGAACGACGTGTGACGACGTGCACCGGAGTCGAACGGACTCTTGCGCACCAGGCGGTGGACGCCGATCTCGGTGCGCAGCCAACCGAAGGCGTATTCACCCTTGATGTGCACGGTCGCACCCTTGATTCCGGCGACCTCGCCTTCGGACAGTTCCATGATGGTGGCGTCGAAACCGCGCTTGTCGGCCCAGCGCAGGTACATGCGCAGCAGGATGTTCGCCCAGTCCTGCGCTTCGGTGCCGCCGGAACCGGCCTGGATGTCCAGGTAAGCGTTGTTCATGTCCATCTCGCCACTGAACATGCGGCGGAATTCGAGCTTGGCCAGCGACGCCTCAAGGCCTTCGAGCAACTCGACGACGTCATTGACGGCGCCTTCGTCGTTCTCTTCGACGGCCATGTCGAGCAATTCGCGGGAATCGGCCAGGCCGCTGGCCATCTCGTCCAGGGTGTCGACGATCTGCGCCAGCATGGCGCGCTCGCGGCCCAGGGCCTGGGCGTACTCGGGCTTGTTCCAGACGTTGGGGTCTTCCAGCTCGCGGTTGACTTCGATCAGACGGTCACTCTTGTGATCGTAGTCAAAGATACCCCCGAATAGACTGGGAGCGTTCGGTCAGGTCCTTGATGGTGTTCAGGATCGGGTTGATTTCCATGGTCGTCAGGACTCGCAGGCGAATTTCACAAAGCCCGCGAGTATACCGCATTGATGCGAGTTCCGGCACTCCATCTGGGTCTCGAAAACCGGAGGCCTGTGGTTGCCGATCCTGAAACTGGACATTATCAGATAGGAAGCAGCGCGTTCTGTGGCAGCGTCGCGGACGAGGCAGTGCAACCCTCAACCGTTCAACGGATGTGAAAAACCCTCCTGAAGCTGGCCGCGACCTCGCTTGCGCCAACCTCAGGAGGGCTCATTCGAAAGCCCTGAGAACAAGCGGACGGGCATTCAGCCTCCCACCACCACCTGATTGCGCCCATTATGCTTGGCCGAATACAACCCTTGGTCGGCCATCTGGATCAGTTGGCGACTGTGGCTGCCCACCGCTGGCACGAGGGTCGCCAGGCCGATGCTGACGGTCAGGCTCGAACCTTCGGTGGGGGCGATGTGCGCAATGCTCATGCCGGAGATCGTCTGACGCAGCTTTTCGGCCAGCAGTCGCGCACCACCCGGCGAGGTGTTGGGCAGGACCAGCGCGAACTCCTCACCGCCATAGCGCGCGGGCAAGTCGGAGGGGCGACTGCAACTGGCGCGAATCGCCTTGGCGACCTGGCGAAGGGCTTCGTCGCCTTCCAGGTGACCGAAG
The DNA here is from genome assembly GCF_029841165.1 of Pseudomonas sp. GD03842. Taxonomy (NCBI): domain Bacteria; kingdom Pseudomonadati; phylum Pseudomonadota; class Gammaproteobacteria; order Pseudomonadales; family Pseudomonadaceae; genus Pseudomonas; species Pseudomonas sp. GD03842. The sequence continues at coordinate 11,719 of NZ_JAOCEA010000026.1, forward strand.
TTGTCATTGTAGGCCTTGAAATAATCGACATCGATCATCAGCAACGACAACTGGGTCTGCTCGCGAATGGCTCGGCGCCATTCCAGCTCGAGGTATTCGTCGAAATGACGACGATTCGACAGCCCCGTCAGGCCGTCGGAGTTCATCAGGCGTTGAAGGACCAGGTTGGTGTCCAGCAACTGTTGCTGGCTCACGCGCAGGGCCCTGTAGGCCTCATCCCGCTGCAACAGTGTCATGTACGACCGCGAGTGGTAGCGGATGCGAGCCACCAGTTCGATGTTGTCCGGCAGCTTGACCAGGTAATCGTTAGCGCCAGCGGCAAAGGCCGCGCTCTTGATCATCGGATCTTCCTTGGTCGACAGCACGATGATCGGGATGTCCCGGGTCATCGGGTTGTTGCGGTATTCGCGCACCAAGGTGAGGCCGTCGAGGCCCGGCATCACCAGGTCCTGCAATATCACGGTCGGCTTGATCTGGATCGCCTGGGCGATCGCCTGGTGCGGGTCGGCGCAAAAATGAAAATCGATGTTTTCTTCGTTTGCCAGGCCGCGCCGGACGGCTTCGCCAATCATCGCCTGATCGTCGACCAGCAACACCATGGCCGCGTTTTCGTCCGTGGTGTGCAACTCGTCCAGTTGCAAGTCATGCATTCAGGGGCTCCTGGTCACAGTCCGGCTGTGAAATCACCTGGAAATTCATTGGGTCAATGCCTCGTTCAACCGAGACGCGATGCTGTCCAGCGGGCGAATCTCCATGACGGCGTCAATCGCGGCAGCCGCTTTGGGCATGCCGTACACCGCACAGCTTTGCTGGTCCTGGGCGATGGTGAGGAATCCACGCTGACGCATCAGCTTGAGTCCCTGGGCACCATCCCGGCCCATGCCTGTCAACAGAACGCCCACTGCATCACCATTCCAATACGTCGCTACGCTCTCGAAGAACACGTCGATCGAGGGTCTGTAAATTTCGTTCACCGGCTCGGCGGTGTAGGCCAACGTGCCGTTTTTCAATAACCGGATGTGGTGGTTGGTGCCTGCCAGCAGCACGGCACCAGCCTGAGGCGGCTCGCCATCGCAAGCCAATCGTACAGGGAGTCCGGAAGAACTGCTCAACCATTGTGCCATCCCGGCTGCAAACACCTGATCCACATGCTGAACCAGCACGATGGCCCCCGGAAAATCCTTCGGCAGCCCTTTGAGCAACACTTCAAGCGCCGCAGGCCCCCCAGCGGAAGAACCGATGGCGACCAGCGCCTGACGCTGCGGCGCTTCGCGCACGGGCGGGGGTGCCGGACGAACCCGGCTGTCCCGTTGACCGATAAGCCAGCCTATATTAAGTATCTTGCGCAACAAAGGTGCGGCGGCTTCTTTTGGGTTGCCCGCTCCGATGGCCGGGGTGTCGACGACGTCGAGCGCACCATGGCCCATGGCTTCGAATACTCGGTGGACGTTCTGTTCCCGATCTACAGTCACAATCACGATGGCGCAGGGGGTGGCGGCCATGATGCGCCGCGTGGCTTCGACACCGTCCATGACCGGCATGATCAAATCCATCAATATCAAATCAGGCGTCGACTCGGCGCAGCGCTGCACCGCCTCCGCGCCATTGCCTGCCACCCACACCACCTCATGCGACGGTTCGAATGCCAACGCGCGCCGCAGTGCCTCGACTGCCATGGGCATATCGTTGACGATGGCGATCTTCATCCCTGCGCATCTCCTATCAGCTCAACGACGGCATCGAGCAACGCGTCGTCATGAAAACTGGCCTTGGCCAGATAATAGTCGGCGCCGGCGTCCAGGCCTCGACGGCGATCCTCTTCACGATCCTTGTATGACACCACCATGACCGGCAACGACTGCAACCGGCTGTCGCGCCGCAACAGGGTCACCAGTTCGATGCCGTCCATGCGCGGCATGTCGATGTCGGTGATCAGCAAATCGAAATCTTCGGCACGCAGGGCATTCCAGCCATCCATGCCGTCCACGGCCACGGCCACCTCGTACCCGCGGCTGAGCAACAGCTTGCGCTCCAGCTCGCGGACCGTCAGCGAGTCGTCGACCACCAGCACCCGCTTGCGCGATTGAGCATCGGCCTGGCGATTGCGCCGGTCGATGCGCTCCAGTCGCCCGGTGCTGAGCAACTTTTCGACCGAGCGCAACATGTCTTCGACGTCGATGATCAACACCGCCGATCCATCGTCCAGCAACGCCCCGGCGGAAATGTCCTGTACCTTGCCCAGCCGCGGGTCCAGCGGTAACACGACCAGCGTGCGTTCGCCGATGAAACGCTCCACGGCCACGCCATACACGGCGTCGCGTTCTCGGATGATCACGACTTTGAGGAGGTCGGCGTGGTCCTGGCTGGCGGGACGATTGAGCAATTGGCTCGCAGCGACCAAGCCCACGTGTCGCTCTTCGTGCCAGAAGTGCTGTCGCCCTTCCAGTTGTACGATTTCATCCGCCGCGACATCGCGCATGCGCTCGATGTGCGCCAGCGGGAAGGCGTAGGCTTCACCGCCGACTTCAACCACCAAACTGCGCACCACCGACAGCGTCAGCGGGACTTCCAAGTGGAACCGGCTGCCCTGCCCCGCCTGCTGATGCAAATCGACACCGCCGCGCAGCTGCCGGACCATGTGCAGCACGGCATCGAGACCGACACCACGCCCCGACACTTCAGTGACCTTGTCTCGCATGCTGAACCCCGGGAGGAACAGGAAGCTGAGCAACTCTTCTTCGCTCAATTGCGCTGCGGTTTCCTCCGGCGACAATTTGCGCGCAACGATGCTGCGACGCAGACGTTCCAGATCGATGCCCGCGCCATCGTCGATCAGCTCCACCACCAGCAGCCCCGCCTGGTGCGAGGCTTTGAGCTGAATCAGCCCTTCGGCGGGCTTGCCGCATGCCAGACGTTGCTCGGGCAATTCGATGCCGTGATCCACGGCGTTGCGCAGGAGGTGAGTCAGTGGCGCTTCGAGCTTTTCCAGAACATCGCGATCGACCTGGGTTTTCTCACCTTCGATTTCCAGCCGCACCTGTTTGCCCAACGAGCGGCCCAGGTCTCGCACCATGCGCACCTGACCAGCCAACACATCGGCAAACGGGCGCATGCGACACGCCAGTGCTGTGTCGTACAACAGTTGCGCCCGCTGAGCGGCCTGCCAGCCAAACTCGTCCAGGTCCGAGGTCTGCTGGATCAATAAGTGCTGCGCTTCGCCCAACAAGCGGCGTGCTTCCTCCAGCGCCTTCTGGGCATCGGGGTCGACATTGGCACCGAGTAGCGCGTCGAGGTTGTCCAGCGCCCGACTCGCTCCCGTCTGGGAACGCTTGACCCGTTGCATCGCCGTCAGGTACGGCTTCAGACGCTGAGTCTCGACCAGTGACTTGCTCGAAAGGTCCAACAGGTTGTTCAACCGCTCTGCGGTGACCCGCAACACCCGCTCGCCTCCCTCCGTCACCCGCCGCTCGCGCCGCCGGTCGACCTTGACAGACACCTCGGCGTCGCCGTCGATCTCGTCAGGGGCATGGGGCAGCGTCGGCTCATTGACGGGGGGCGAAGCGGTCACGGGGGGCTCGGGTTCGGCCGAGGGCTCAGGGACCAAAGGCGCATGAGCGGACTGCACCGATTCCACCAGCGCCTGGGCATTGGCCAGGAGTAAATCCTCCATCGACGGCTCAGCGGTCGGCATTGGCACGGCGTGATGTGCCCCCGGGTTGATCAGGTCATTCAGCAGCGCGACGTAGCCGTCCACATCGGCTTGCGTCACCTTGCTCTCGCCCGGCGTCGCGATGCGCATGAGCATGTCGGTGCCCATCAACAGCGCATCAATGTGTTCGGGCTTCAAATGCAAGCGGCCGGTCTGGGCTTCGACCAGACAATCCTCCATGACGTGGGAGACGCTGACGCCCGCGTCGACGCCCACAATCCGGGCGGCGCCCTTGAGCGAGTGAGCGGCGCGCATGCACGCTTCCAACTGGTCGGCCTGAGTCGGATTGCGCTCGAGGGCGAGCAGACCTGCGCTCAACACCTGGGTCTGGGCTTCGGCTTCGAGGGTGAACAGCTCGAAAAGTGAAGCGTCGCGCATCTGATCAGGCGTCATGTGAGGCTCCGGTTCACTGCCGACAACAGCTGTTCTTCATCCAACAGGCGCAGGCTGCGGTTTTTCCACTGGACCACCCCCTTGGTGAAACGGGCGTTGGCGTTTTGCGCGGAGCCGGATGCGCCGTCCAGTAGACGGGCTTCGATGGCATGGATGCCGTCGACTTCATCGACCGGCACCACCACCGGCCCGCCCTGCGCGGCGACGATCAGCATGCGCGGCATGACTCGCCCGGTGTTGACCGGGGCAAACGAAACATCGAGCCCGAGCAGTTCGACGAACGACAGGCAAGCCACCAACGCACCACGCACATTGGCAACGCCCAGCAATGCCCGGGACCGTTGATGGGGAAGCGAATGGATGGCTTGCACGGGCGAGACTTCCACCAAGCACCGGGTTGGGAGGCCGAGCCACTCTTCGCCGAGACGAAAGACCACCAGTGAGCGCGTCTTGACGTCGTTGTCCAGCTCATCGCTCTGAACCACAACGCGATGTTCCTGCGCCAGCGTATAACGATCCAGCAAGCGCGTAGCGGCGGCGGAGTACACCGAGCAGTTGCGACAATGAATGTGATCGACCAGCAGCGGGCAGGAGCGATCGCCATGGATGCCGATCCGGTTCCAGCAGTCATCGATGGCCTGCGCGGCGTCGCTGATCAATTCACTGTGTACGCTGGTCATCGACTCCGTCCTTCTTTGTTCACGCCGCGGGCGGCACGCTCCTGCAGGCGTCTGGCACCTGCGCTATCGCCTTGCGCAGCCAACAGCGCGGCCAGTTGCGCCAGCGCTTCAGGGTGTTGCGGTTCCAGGTACAGCGCCTTGCGGTAGAAGCCTTGTGCACCGACGCCATCGCCACTGACTTCACTGAGCAGCCCCAACCAATAAAACACCGGCGCCACGGGCTCATGGCTTTTCAGATACTGCTCGCAAGCCCGCCTGGCTTCCGCGGTTTTACCCTCGTTGGCCAATTGCTTGATGCTGGCGAGCAGGGTTGCCGCTTCCCCGGCTGGCGGAGGCGCCCCCGGCGCAGGGCTGCGCACGGGCGCCGGGCCGAAGGATTTGGGCGCTGGGTTTGGACGCGGCGCCGGCGGCGGTCTGTTACTGACTTGCGGCGCTGCGACAGGCCTGATCGGCAACGTCGCAGCAGTCGGCGGTACCGCGAACGGATCAGCCACAGGCTCGGTTCGATGCCGGAACGCGAATGACTGAGGGATGCCGATGGACACCATGCCCATTCGCCCCAATAGACTGCCTTCGGCGGGCCCGATGAAGAGCAATCCATCTTCACGGGTCATGCGCTTCAATGCTTCGAACCCCTGTCGCTGGGTGTCCAGGTCGAAGTAAATCAGCAGGTTGCGACAGAACACGAAATCATAGGCGGACTGCGCGACTGTCAACGCGGGGTCGAGAAGGTTGCCGGTCTGGAAGCCGACCTGCTCACGGACCTTCTCGCTGACCAGGTAACCGTCTTCGACCTGAGTGAAATGGCGCTCACGGAACCCCAGTTGATCCCCGCGGAAGGAATTTTTGCCGTACACGGCGCGACGTGCCCTTTGCAGTGACAGGGGGCTGATGTCCACCGCTTCGACTTTGAACTGGGTGGCCTGCAAGCCTGCATCGAACAAGGCCATGGCAATCGAGTAAGGCTCTTCGCCGGTGGAGCACGGAAGACTGAGGATGCGCAGCGGTCGGGCACCGTTCAACTGCGCCACCCTCGCTGCCGCCAGCTTGCCCAGCGTGCCGAAGGATTCCGGGTAACGGAAAAACCAAGTCTCAGGCACGATCACCGCCTCGATCAATGCCTGTTGTTCTTCGGCGCTGCTGTGCAGCAACTGCCAATAGGCATCGGCGCTCTCGGCCTTGTTGAGCGCGCATCGCTGACGAACCGCTCGCTCGATGATCGCCTCGCCGACGGAGGCGACGTCCAGCCCGATGCGGCTCTTGAGGAAGGCGAAAAAGCGCGCGTCCGATGTCATGGTGCGGCCCCGAGGGAATCAAGGGTGTCGAAGTCCATGGGACGGGCAGGAAACAGCAGGTCGCGCACCTCGTCGGTGAGCAGGTCCTGTACGCGAATCCACTGCAGCAGCCCCGTTTCGTCTTCCCGCACCGGTCCCAGATAAGGGGCCTCACGGTTGTCCAGGCCATATGCCTTGAATTCGTCCACCGCGCACCGCAGGGTGTCCGTCGCCTGTTCGAGGATCAGCCCCAGACGCTGCGCCGGACGATCGCCCCCCAGTCGGTAGTGCACCAGCACCAGACGCGTGCTGGTTCGCTGCGGCGCCGTTTCGCCGAAGGTCAGCGCACTGAGATCGACCACCGGCACCACCGCGCCTCGATGAGCGAACACACCCGCGACCCAATGGGGCGCGCGCGCAATCGGCTTGAGCGCCAGACGCGGCAGGACTTCAGCCACCTCGGCGGCCTCCAGGGCGTAGCGCTCCTTCCCGATGCGAAACATCAGGAACAGCTTGTTCGACGGCAACGACCGCGCGCCGCGCTTGGCTGAATGCTCCGTCATGGACCGACTCAGACCTTGAATCGCGAGACGCCGCTGCGCAGGCCCACTGCCACCTGGCTCAACTCGTCGATGGCAAAGCTGGCCTGGCGCAGCGACTCCACGGTCTGGCTGCTGGCATCGCCCAATTGCACCAGCGCCTGATTGATCTGTTCGGCACCCGTGGCCTGGGCCTGCATGCCTTCATTGACCATCAACACGCGCGGCGCCAGCGCCTGCACCTGATGGATGATCTGCGAGAGCTGTTCGCCCACCTGGGTGACTTCGAACATCCCTCGACGTACCTCTTCGGAAAACTTGTCCATGCCCATCACGCCCGCCGAGACCGCCGACTGAATCTCTCGCACCATCTGTTCGATGTCATAGGTGGCGACTGCCGTCTGGTCCGCCAGGCGCCGGACCTCCGTCGCGACCACGGCGAATCCGCGGCCGTATTCACCGGCTTTTTCGGCCTCGATGGCGGCGTTCAACGACAACAGGTTGGTCTGATCGGCGACCTTGACGATGGTGACCACCACCTGATTGATGTTGCCCGCCTTCTCATTGAGGATAGCCAGCTTCGAGTTGACCAGATCCGCGGCCCCCATCACCGAGTGCATGGTTTCCTCCATTCGTGCCAGGCCCTGCTGACCGGATCCGGCGAGGATCGAAGCCTGATCGGCAGCCGAGGTCACTTCCGTCATGGTGCGCACCAGATCCCGAGACGTCGCGGCGATCTCGCGGGACGTGGCGCCGATTTCGGTGGTAGTGGCCGCGGTTTCAGTGGCGGTGGCCTGCTGCTGCTTGGAGGTGGCGGCGATTTCGGTCACCGATGTGGTGACCTGAACCGAGGAGCGCTGCGCCTGGGACACCAGCGCTGCGAGCTCGGTGACCATGTCGTTGAACCCGGTCTGCACCGCGTCGAATTCGTCCTTGCGCTCCAGGTTCAGACGGCTGCTCAGGTCGCCGGTCCGCATCACGTCGAGGATTCTGACGATCCGATTCATGGGCGCCAGGATGGCGCGCATCAGCAGCAGGCCACAGATACCGGCGACCAGCACTGCGATGATCAGCGAGATGCCCAAGGTGATCTTGGCGCTGTAGACCGCGGCCTGAATGTTGTCCGATGCGCGATCGGCATTGATTTTGTTCTTGGTACCCAGCGCATTGAGCACCTTGCGACCCTCGAACCACATCGGGGTCAGCTGTTCGGTAAAGATGCGCTGGGCCATCGCGAAGTTGTCACCTTGATAGGCCGACAGGATGCCGTTGAGCACCAGCCCGAACCGTTCACGCAGTTGCAGAAACTGCGCGAACTCACTGCGATCGCTCTCTTCAAAAATACTTTTCTGATACGCGGCAATCTGGCTCTGGAGGCGGTCATCGTACTCTTTGTACTGATCTTCCTCAGCGTTGGTCAGAGGACGCCCCGCACCTTCGGCGAGCAACTGTTGGGTGCGGATGTAGCTTTCAACCCAGGCGCCGCGCACCGTGCTGCTGTAATAAACCCCCGGTAGCGCGTCGAGCCGTACTTCATCGCCGCTGCTTTCAATGACCAGCAAGCGGTTGAAAGCCACAATCACCATCAGCAACATGATGGCGATGATTACAGCGAAGCTCGCCAAAATACGTTGACGCAACGTCCAGTTCTTCACAGTCAGCCCTCAAGAGTTCAACACCGGCAAGACCGGGTTCAAGAAGCGGACCGACAGACGGCCCAACGCGAGCGGAGTATAGCCTAGTGCCTTACTAATTAACTGGGCTGTTTCCGACACGACATACGCAATAACGCACACATATAAAGGAAACTTCTGACACGTTATCGGCCGACCAAAGCTTTACCTGATAGGGAAGTTGCCGATGGGGCTCATGGCGCCCATTAACGTCCAACGGCGCCGCGAAGAGGTACGGGGACTTGAGGCAAGGGAAAGGAAGTTGCGGGCTCGGGCAGCGGTCGAGATCCGGCCCCAGGGAGACGGCAAGCCACCGCCGGGCTTGCCCTTCCCGAGTCTGCTTCGATTTGCCGTGGCGAGTTATGGCTGCGCTTGGCGGACCTGATTCTCCAACTCGGCTTTCAAGTCGGGGGCAAGTTTGAGCTGTTTGGCCAGTTCGTCCAGGTATGCCCGCTCCATGAAGTGCTCTTCATCGACCATCATCACACTGGCGAGGTACATCTCGGCGGCAATTTCAGGTGTGTGAGCCGACCGCGCGACCTCGGCAGGGTCCAGCGGCTTGTGCAGCTCGGCGTGGAGCCAGTGCTGCAATTCCTCATCGCCCGTCAGCCGCGTGAACTCACCCTCGATCAATTGCCGTTCATTGTCATCAACATGGCCGTCCGCCTTGGCCGCCGCCACCAATGCCCGCAGGATCGCCTCGCTGTGCTGTTCCACTTGGGCGGGCGGCACACGGTCGACGGTCTGAGGCTGAGCCGACCCTGCGCTTGCCTGATTGGCCTGCCAGTTCCCGTAGGCCTTGTAGGCCAGCACACCCAGCGCCGTGAGGCCGCCGTAGGTCAGCACTTTGCCACCGATCTTGCGCGCACTTTTGTTGCCCAGCAGCAACCCCATCGCCCCCGCTGCCAGCGCGCCACCGCCCGCGCCGGACAACAGCCCTCCCAGATTGGCGCCACCGGCCTTGCCGAGCAGATCGGCGAGGCCGCCTTGGGTGCCCTGGCTTTGAGAAGGAGAACGACCGGACTGACCCGCCTTGTTTTGCAACAGGTCCTGGCCGGATTTCAGCAACTGATCAAGTAAACCTCGGGTATTCATGGGCACCTCCTGAAAACACTTAAACGGTCCGACACGCAGGTTAAGGCGAAGTCCTCAGTTGCCGTTTCCGACTGTGCTTCCAGATGTTGCAGGGGCGAGCCGGGCCATTCGAAAAAAACGATATACACTCGTCGAATTCCAAAAAAGACGGGAACGGCTCACATGATGACGTTACGCCAAATCCGCCACTTCATCGCAGTGGCCGAAACCGGATCGATTTCCGCAGCGGCGCAGGCGGTGTTCATCTCCCAATCCACCCTGACGCTGGCCATCCAGCAGCTGGAGGAAGAGATCGGCGTTACCTTGTTCAGCCGCCACGCCAAAGGCATGACCCTCACCCATCAGGGGCACCAATTTCTGCGGCAGGCCCACCTGATTCTGGCCACGGTGGAAAACGCCAAGCGCAGCTTGCAACAAGGCGCCGAACAGGTGGCCGGGCAGTTGGTGATCGGCGTGACCAGCCTGGTGGCAGGCTATTACCTCGCCGATCTGCTGACGCGGTTTCAGCGCGCCTACCCCAACGTCGACCTCCGCGTGATGGAAGATGAGCGCCCCTACATCGAGCATCTGCTGGTCAGCGGTGAGATCGACATTGGCGTGTTGATCCTCTCCAACCTTGAGGATCGCCATGCCTTGCAGACCGAAGTGCTCACGCACTCGCCTTACCGGCTATGGCTCCCGGCCCAGCATCCTCTGTTGGAACATGACAACATCAACCTGGCCGACGTCGCATGCGAGCCGCTCATTCAACTCAACGTCGACGAGATGGGCAGCAATGCCCAGCGCATCTGGTCGCGCATAGGCCTGCAACCGAAAGTCAGCCTGCGCACAGCCTCCACCGAGGCGGTCCGAAGCCTGGTGGCGGCGGGCCTTGGGGTTTCGATCCAACCGGACATGACATACCGTCCGTGGTCGCTGGAGGGGGACATCATCGAAGCCCGTCCTATCGCCGACCTGACCCATACACTCGATGTAGGACTGGCGTGGCGGCGGGGTACGGCGCGCCCGTCACTGGTCGACCCCTTTCTGAGTGTCGCGCGAGAACAACCTCATCCAGGGCGCAGGCCTTCGATTTAATCGAACGGGGGTTTCAGAATTAAGCATTTGTCGAGCGCCGATGCGGACACTAGGCTCTGAGCTTGGGGCGTCAAAGTGTATCGGCATCTTTCAAGGGAGCCGCTTCAAACATTGACTCGTTCCACTTCGCCACAGGGAAGCTCAAACAATGGCAGGCTGCTCGAATGATCGGTTTTTGACTGCACTGCTGATCGACGGTGAACAAGTCGCCGGCGAGGGGATCGTCGAACCGATCCTCAATCCGGCCACGGGCGAAGTGCTGACCGCAATCGCCGAAGCCAGTACCGACCAGGTCGAGAGCGCGATTCTCGCGGCCAACCGCGCATTTGACGCTTGGTCGCGCACCACACCGCAATTCCGCGCGAACGTCCTGCTCGGCATCGCCGATGCCATCGAAAAAAATGCCGATCACCTCGCCCAGTTGGAAGCGCTCAACTGTGGCAAGCCCCTGCACCTCGCCCGGCAGGACGACCTGACGGCCACCGTCGACGTGTTCCGCTTTTTTGCCGGTGCCGTACGCTGTCAGACCGGGCAACTGGCGGGCGAATACGTGGCGGGCCACACCAGCATGGTGCGGCGCGATCCGATCGGCGTCGTCGCATCCATCGCGCCCTGGAATTACCCGATCATGATGGCCGCCTGGAAGATCGCTCCGGCCCTCGCGGCGGGCAATACGCTGGTGTTCAAGCCGTCGGAACATACGCCGCTGTCGATTCTTGCGCTGGTCCCGCTGTTGGCCGAGCGGCTGCCCAGGGGCGTGATCAATATCGTCTGTGGTGGCGGCGAAGGCGTTGGGAGCCATTTGGTGAGCCACCCGAAAGTCAGGCTGGTGTCACTGACCGGCGATATCGTGACCGGCCAGAAAATCCTGCAGGCGGCGGCCAAGACCCTGAAACGCACCCACCTTGAACTGGGGGGCAAAGCGCCGGTGATCGTCTGCGATGACGCGGACATCGCGGCGGTGGTCGAAGGTGTCCGCACCTACGGTTATTACAACGCAGGCCAGGATTGCACCGCGGCCTGTCGCATTTACGCCGAGGCCGGTATACACGACAAGCTGGTCGCCGAATTGGGCTCGGCAGTCGCCAGCCTGCGTTTCGCGAGCAGACGCGACGCGGACAATGAGATCGGGCCCTTGATCAGCACGCGCCAGCGTGACCGGGTGGCCAGCTTCGTCGAGCGGGCGCTGAGCCAGCCTCATATCGAACGCATCACCGGCGCCGCCGTGCATTCGGGGCCTGGGTTCTTCTACCAACCCACCTTGCTGGCAGGCTGCAAACAGGGGGATGAGATCGTCCAGCGCGAGGTGTTCGGGCCGGTGGTCACCGTGACCCGCTTCGATGGGCTGTCGCAAGCCCTGGATTGGGCCAACGATTCCGAATATGGCCTGGCGTCGTCGATCTGGACGCAGAACCTGGACAAGGCCATGCAGGTCGCGGCCCGCCTGCAGTACGGCTGCACTTGGATCAACAGCCATTTCATGCTGACCAGCGAAATGCCCCACGGCGGCCTGAAACGCTCAGGGTACGGCAAGGATTTATCCAGTGATTCGCTACAGGACTACAGCGTTGTCCGGCACATCATGGCTAGGAGCAGTTACGCGCTTTAAGCACCCGACCAGCGTGCAGTCGAGATTGAGTTCAAAGCAATAACAAGAAAACCGAGGAGCGCCTGCGTTTGGGGACTTCCAACGGCGCTCCCCGCCACTGATTTCCTGCCAACCATAAGTCAAAGAGGGAACCCATATGTCAGTGCAAACAAACGTCTTGTTGGGAGCCGTAGTCACCGCCATGTTCACCACCGGCACAGTGCAGGCCGCTGAAGCGCTGACCCGTGTCGGCGACGGCGAAGGTCAGCTGGATATCGTGGCGTGGCCGGGCTATATCGAACGAGGCGAGAGCGACAAGGCCTATGACTGGGTCACCGGCTTCGAAAAGGAGACCGGCTGCAAAGTGAACGTCAAGACCGCTGCCACCTCCGACGAGATGGTCAGCCTGATGACCAAGGGTGGCTATGACCTGGTTACCGCATCGGGTGACGCTTCCTTGCGCCTGGTGGCGGGCCAGCGCGTGCAACCGATCAACACCGATCTGATCCCCAATTGGAAAACCCTCGATCCCCGCCTTAAGGACGGCCCCTGGTACACCGTCAACAAGCAAACCTACGGCACACCCTATCAGTGGGGCCCGAACGTCTTGATGTACAACACGCAAGTGTTCAAGACGCCGCCGGTCAGCTGGAGCGTGGTGTTCGAACCCCAGGACTTGCCGGACGGCAAGCCGAACAAAGGTCGGGTTCAAGCCTACGACGGCCCGATCTACATTGCTGACGCGGCGCTGTACCTGAAGACCGCCAAACCCGAGCTGAAAATCGAAGACCCCTACCAACTCACCGAAGCCCAGTACAAAGCCGTGCTCGACCTGCTGCGCGCGCAACACGCCTTGGTGCATCGCTACTGGCATGACGCGACCGTGCAAATGAGTGACGTGAAAAACGAAGGCGTCGTGGCATCCAGCTCGTGGGGTTACATGGTCAACGGCCTGGTTGCGGACAAACAGCCGGTCGCCTCGACCATCCCGCAGGAAGGCGCCACCGGCTGGGCGGATACCACCATGTTGCATGCGCAGGCCAAGCACCCGAACTGCGCGTACAAATGGATGGACTGGTCGTTGCAACCGAAAGTCCAGGGTGACGTCGCCGCCTGGTTCGGTTCGCTGCCCGTCGTACCGGCGGCGTGCAAAGGCAATGAATTGCTGGGCGCCGAAGGCTGCGCCACCAATGGGTTCGACTTGTTCGACAAGATCGCCTTCTGGAAGACCCCGCAGGCCGAGGGGGGTAAGTATGTGCCGTACAGCCGATGGACACAGGATTACATCGCAATCATGGGTGGGCGTTAGTCCGGTGCTGTCCGATCGTTTCCATGCTTGCACCGGCTTGCCATCGCTTGCGTGAAAACGTACCCCTCGGCGCGTGTTACCGACGCGGCGTTGATCGAAGCGCTGGCGAGCGATGACGCGCCGAGGGTGGAAACGATCTGGAGCACAGCCTCATCCGCCGTGAGTCTCCGCCCATCCCGCCTGTGCGCTTCATCCGGCGAAACGCTGAATAGGCCTTCGCTTCCACTTGAGGTTTCACCATGACCCTTGCAGTCCAGTTCACTCAAGTTTCCCGTTCGTTCGGCGATGTGAAGGCCGTAGACCGGGTCTCCATCGACATCGAGGACGGCGAGTTCTTTTCCATGCTCGGCCCATCGGGCTCGGGCAAGACCACTTGCCTGCGCCTGATCGCCGGCTTCGAACAGCCCACTGCAGGTTCGATCCGCATTCATGGCGAAGAGGCTGCGGGCGTGCCGCCGTATCAACGGGACGTCAATACGGTGTTTCAGGACTACGCCCTGTTCCCCCACATGAACGTGCGTGACAACGTCGCCTACGGTTTGAAAGTCAAAGGTGTCGCCAAACGTGAACGCCTGGCTCGCGCCGATGAAGCACTGGACATGGTCGCGCTGGCGGGCTATGGCGACCGCAAGCCCGTGCAATTGTCCGGCGGGCAACGCCAGCGGGTGGCCCTGGCCCGCGCGCTGGTCAACCGCCCCCGCGTCTTGCTGCTCGACGAACCCCTGGGCGCCCTTGACCTCAAACTGCGCGAACAGATGCAGAGCGAATTGAAAAAGCTCCAGCGCCAGTTGGGCATCACCTTTATTTTCGTGACTCACGACCAGACCGAAGCGCTGTCCATGTCGGACCGCGTCGCGGTGTTCAACAAGGGTCGGATCGAGCAGGTCGACACGCCGCGCAATCTGTACAGGAAGCCGGCCACTGCCTTCGTCGCCGAGTTCGTCGGCACCTCCAACGTATTGCGAGGCGAACTGGCACAACGGCTGTGCGGCCACTGCGCAGCCTTCTCGATTCGCCCCGAGCACATCCGGTTCGCGGATGGCCCAGCTGCCCCTCATGAAATCGAAGTGAGCGGTTTGCTGCATGACATCCAGTACCAGGGCAGCGCCACCCGGTACGAACTGAAGCTCGACAACGGTCAGACCCTGAGCGTCAGCCAGCCCAACACCCAATGGGTGGACGCCAGCGCGCACCACCAGACCGGGCAGCGCATCACGGCACGCTGGGCTCGCGACGCCATGGTCGCGCTGCACGATCCTGTGATCGAGGCTTGCTGACATGAACCAGACACTTATCCACAGTGCGCCGACGCCGAGGCCCTCGCCTCTGAGGTCGCTCTCCGACCTGCTGTACCGAAGGCCGAATCTCTACCTCTCACTGTTGCTGATCCCCCCGTTGCTGTGGTTCGGCGCCATTTACCTCGGCTCGCTGCTGGGGCTTTTGTGGCAAGGTTTCTACACCTTCGACGACTTCAGCATGACGGTCACGCCCGACCTGACCCTGGCTAACTTCGCAGCGCTGTTCAACCCGGCCAATTTCGACGTGATCCAACGGACGCTCGTGATGGCTGTCGCGGTCTCCGTCGCCAGTGCGATCGTCGCCTTTCCCATCGCGTATTACATGGCGCGCTACACCACGGGCACGACCAAGGCGTTCTTTTACATCGCGGTGATGATGCCGATGTGGGCCAGCTATATCGTCAAGGCCTACGCCTGGACGCTGCTGCTGGCCAAGGGCGGTGTCGCGCAATGGTTCATCCAGCACTTGGGGCTGGAGCCGGTATTGCTATGGGTTCTGGGAATTCCCGGCGTCGGCGGAAGCACCCTGTCGACCTCGCACCTGGGGCGTTTCATGGTCTTCGTTTACATCTGGCTGCCGTTCATGATTCTGCCGATCCAGGCCTCGCTGGAACGTCTGCCCCCTTCGCTGCTACAGGCGTCCGCCGACCTGGGCGCCACACCGCGACAAACCTTCGCGCAGGTGATCCTGCCCCTGTCGGTGCCGGGCATTGCCGCCGGTTCGATCTTCACCTTCTCCCTGACCCTGGGCGACTTCATCGTGCCGCAGCTCATTGGCCCGCCGGGCTACTTCATCGGCAGCATGGTCTACGCCCAGCAAGGCGCCATCGGCAATCTGCCGATGGCCGCCGCATTCACACTGGTGCCCATCGTGCTCATCGCCATCTACCTGTCTATCGTCAAGCGACTGGGAGCTTTCGATGCGCTCTAGGCCCGTGGAAAAAGAACAAGCCTCCTGGGGTTTGAAAATCGCGGCGTGGGCGGGGTTGGTGTTTTTGCATTTCCCGATCCTGATCATCTTCGTCTACGCCTTCAACACCGAAGACGCGGCATTCAGCTTCCCGCCTCAAGGGTTGACCCTGAAATGGTTCAGCGTGGCGTTTTCCCGGCCAGATGTGCTGGAGGCGATCAAGCTGTCGCTGCAGATCGCCTGCGTGGCGACGTTGATCGCGCTGGTCCTTGGCACGCTGGCGTCGGCAGCCCTGTATCGGCGCGCTTTCTTCGGCAAGGACAGCATTTCGCTGATGCTGATCCTGCCCATCGCCCTGCCCGGCATCATCACCGGCCTGGCGCTGCTGTCGGCATTCAAGTGGCTGGGCATCGAGCCGGGCATGTTCAGCATCATCGTCGGCCATGCCACGTTCTGTGTGGTGATCGTCTACAACAACGTCATCGCCCGCCTGCGCCGCACGTCCCACAGCCTGATCGAGGCATCGATGGACCTGGGTGCCGACGGTTGGCAGACCTTCCGCTACATCATCCTGCCGAACCTGGGCTCCGCATTACTGGCGGGCGGAATGCTCGCGTTCGCACTGTCGTTCGACGAAATCATCGTGACCACCTTCACCGCAGGCCATGAACGTACCTTGCCGATCTGGCTGCTCAACCAACTGAGCCGACCCCGTGACGTGCCCGTCACCAACGTGGTCGCCATGCTGGTGATGATGGTCACGATGTTGCCGATTCTCGGCGCGTATTACCTGACCCGAGGCGGTGAGAGCGTGGCCGGGAGCGGTGGGAAGTAATCCCCGTGAAGGGCCAACTCGCTCGCCTCAGGACGACCCCACGCCAGCCCGGGCGGCGCAACGAACATTCGAAGGCGTTAACGAGAGGACAATGCCATGCAAACCAAACTGCTCATCAATGGCCACCTGGTCGCCGGCGAAGGTCCCGCGCAGCCTGTGTTCAACCCAGCCTTGGGCCGCGTGCTGGTGGAGATCAACGAAGCCAGCGAGGGGCAAGTCGACACGGCGGTGCGCGCCGCCGATGCAGCTTTTGAAAGCTGGTCGCAGACAGCGCCCAAGGATCGTTCGCTGCTGCTGTTGAAGCTGGCCGATGCGATCGATGCCCATGCAGAGGAACTGGCAAAGCTGGAGTCGGACAACTGCGGCAAGCCCTATCACGCCGCGCTGAACGATGAACTGCCTGCCATCGCCGACGTGTTCCGCTTTTTCGCCGGTGCCAGCCGCTGCATGGGCGGTTCGGCCGCGGGTGAATACCTGCCCGGGCATACGTCGATGATCCGTCGCGACCCGGTGGGCGTAATCGCGTCGATCGCCCCCTGGAACTACCCCTTGATGATGGTCGCCTGGAAAATCGCCCCGGCCCTGGCCGCCGGTAATACGGTGGTGCTCAAGCCTTCCGAGCAGACCCCGCTGACCGCGTTGCGCCTGGTCGAATTGGCCAAGGACATCTTTCCTGCGGGCGTACTCAACCTGGTGTTGGGCCGCGGCCAGACGGTGGGCAATCCGCTGGTGACTCACCCGAAAGTGCGCATGATCTCGTTGACCGGCTCCATCGCCACCGGCTCGCATATCATTTCCAGTACCGCCGACAGCGTCAAACGCCTGCACATGGAACTGGGTGGCAAAGCGCCGGTGATCATTTTCGACGATGCGGATATCGATGCGGCCGTCGAAGGCATTCGTACCTTCGGGTTCTACAACGCTGGCCAGGATTGCACGGCAGCCTGCCGTATCTATGCGCAGAAAGGGATCTACGATGCATTCGTGAAAAAGCTGGGGGAGGCGGTCAGCTCCATCAAGGTGGGGCCACAGGATGACCCGACGACCGAACTCGGGCCGCTGATCACCGCCCAGCATCGCGACCGCGTCACGGGCTTCGTCGAGCGCGCGATCGCGCAATCCCACATCCGACTGATCACAGGGGGCAAAGCCATTGAAGGCAAGGGTTTCTTCTTCCAGCCAACGGTCATTGCCGACGCCCAGCAGGATGACGAAATCGTTCGCCGTGAAGTCTTCGGGCCGGTGGTTTCAGTCACACAGTTCGAGGATGAAGCCCAAGTCCTCGGCTGGGCAAACGATTCGGATTACGGCCTGGCTTCCTCTGTCTGGACCCAGGACATCGGCCGCGCCCACCGCCTGAGTGCGCGCCTGCAATACGGCTGCACCTGGGTCAACACGCACTTCATGCTGGTCAGTGAAATGCCGCACGGCGGTCAGAAACTGTCTGGGTACGGGAAAGACATGTCCATGTACGGGTTGGAAGACTACACCTCGGTGCGGCATGTGATGGTCAAGCACTGAAACGTGCCGAGCGGTCGAGAATGAATCCGTTCCCATGGTGCGGGTGGCCATGGGAGTGGGACTCATCCGGCTTCGGCCCGTGATGTGCGCTGCCAACCCCGGCGGATAATACCGGCCACCCTGCGCCATTCGATGGCACTTTCCATGAGCCGCCATCACCCCGCGCCTGATCTTATTTCTCTGTCACCACGCAACCCCTCGGCAGCGCCATGGTCAACCGTTTTGACGTTGCTTCGGGTTGATTCGGTCTTTTTCGCTATTCATTCGAATAATGGCGAATTGAGCCGCTCGATCCTCCACCCTCAAATGGATAGCACGGGTGACGATCTTTCTGGTCTGGCTTCGTATTGGGCCATTTGAATGGAGCTTTCGCCGTTGACTCGATATCCCGGTTTTCCCGCAGGTGACAGTGCGGCCGCTCGTACCCTTTCCGGAATCGACTGGACGACCACTGCGCTCGGCCCCATGGATCAGTGGCCAGCGGGCCTGAAGATTCATTTGAATCTGATCTTCAACTCTCCCGAGTCGATGTACGTCCTCTGGGGGCCGGACTTATTGTTTTTCCATAACGATGCCTACGCGCCCGTGCTAGGTCCTCGGCTGAAAAACGCCATGGGCGCTCGGATGAAAGAGCTGTGGTCGGACGTCTGGGATCAGGTTGAGTCCAATATCGAGGATGCGCTGCGCGGTATTCCTTATCAGTGCGAAGACTTGCCGCTGGTCATGGCTCGCTACGGAGAGATCGAGCGTACGTGGTGGTCGTTCTCCTTCTCTCCGGTCATCGACGAACACAACCGAATTGCAGGTCTGTTGTGCGTAACCAAGGAGACCACCAAGCGAGTGCTGGACCAGCGCGCATTGCGTGCCAGCGAGCAGCGACGTCTGGATTTGATTGCCGATCTGGAGCGCCAGGTGATCGAGCGTTCACACGAGCGCGGCCTGACCTGGCAGGTCAGCCCCGATCTGCTTTCAGTCATGACCGCCGAACTGCAATTCGAGACCACCAACCCGGCCTGGCGCTCGACCCTGGGCTGGTCAGACGACGAATTGTCGAGCAAGACATTGGGCAACTTGATCCACCCCCATGACACCGTGCACACCCAGAACGCGTTCGAAGCGCTGAAAGGCAATCATCCGGTCCTGAACCTGGAGAACCGTTGCCTGCACAAGGACGGCACTTACCGATGGCTGTCGTGGGTCGCCGTTCCGGAAGGCGGCAAGATGTACTGCAGCGCGCGCGATATCACCCATGAGAAACGGCAGGCCGACGCGCTGCGTCTGGCCGAAGATGCATTGAGGCAATCACAGAAAATGGAAGCGGTCGGGCAACTGACCGGAGGCCTCGCTCATGACTTCAACAACCTGTTGCTAGGGGTCAGCGGCAACCTGGAGTTGTTGAAGAACCGCGTCGCCAGAGGCCGCACCGAACAGCTGGATCGTTACATCGACTCCGCGCTGGAAGGGTCGCGCAGGGCCGCAGCGTTGACCCATCGACTGCTGGCCTATTCCCGTCGGCAAACCCTTGACCCCGAGGTGACAGACGTCGATCACTTGGTCGAGGGCATGGCCGAGCTGATACGGCGCACGGTCGGCCCTGCCATCGCTATGGACGTTCTTGCCACGCGAGGCCTCTGGACCACGCGCGTCGATGCCCACCAACTCGAAAACGCACTGCTCAATCTCTGCCTGAACGCGCGCGATGCCATGCCGGACGGCGGCCAGCTGTTGATCGAGACCTGCAACGAAACCCTTGATGCCGCGGACGCGCAGGAGTTGGAGCTGCCCGAAGGGCGTTACGTGGCGCTGTCTGTCAGCGACAACGGCACCGGCATGAGCCAGGAAGTGGCCAAGCGCGCCTTCGAACCGTTTTTCACCACCAAACCCATGGGGATGGGTACAGGGCTGGGGCTGTCGATGATCTATGGGTTCGCGCGACAGTCCGGCGGCGGTGTGCGCATCGAGTCGACGCTCGGACGTGGCTCACGTGTCTGCATATACCTGCCCGCCTACATCGGTACTGAGAAGCCTGCCGCCAAAACGCCAGCCCTGAGCCGCTCGGCCGCCGCGCCGGCCAGCGGAAAAACGGTACTGGTGGTGGACGATGAACCCTCCGTGCGCGCCTTGATGAGCGAAGTTCTGATCGATCAAGGCTATCGAGTACTTGAGGCCGACACCGGGGCATCGGCGCTCGAGATCCTGCAATCCGGCCAGACCGTGGACCTGCTAGTGTCGGACGTGGGCCTCCCGGGCGGTATGAATGGTCGGCAATTGGCTGACGCTGCACGCGTCTGGCGGCCCACGCTGGACGTGCTGTTCGTGACCGGCTACGCAGAGAACGCCGCGTTGGACAAAGATGGGCTGGAAACAGGAATGCACGTGCTCATCAAGCCATTTTCTCTTCGGGCCTTCAACGACAGAGTCATCGAGTTGCTTCGAGCGCAACGTGTGCCGCCAGCAAAAGAGGCCCCGTTTAGCGACCCGGCACCGTGAACAACATCCCGCCCGCCCGTGCGCGGGCCTCGCACAGCACCAGGACGGCGCGCCGCTCGTCGTTGCTCATGCGGCCCCAGCCCGCGATCTCTGCGCCAGTGCGCTGGCAACCGACGCACAGATCGCCTTCATCCAAGGCACAGATGCTCACACAAGGGGAACGTACGGGTTTTTCGTGAATTGCGGATTCGGTGGACATCAATCTTCCTGAGGCGCCAGGTCGCGTGCATAACGCTGGGCATTGTGAACGTAATGGGCCGCGCTGGCTTCGAGCATGTTCTTCTGGGCGTCGGTGAGCTCGCGCACGACCTTCCCAGGGGAACCCATCACCAATGAACCGTCGGGGATGACTTTGCCTTCGCCGATCAGCGAATTGGCGCCGATGATGCAGTATTTTCCGATCTTCGCCCCATTGAGGATCACGGAATTGATCCCGATGAGCGTGTTGTCATCGACGGTACACCCATGAAGCATCACGTTGTGGCCGATGGTCACGTTTTTGCCGATCGTCAGCGGCGAGCCCATGTCGGTATGCATCACGGTGCCATCCTGCACATTGCTGTTCTCGCCGATATCGATCAGTTCGTTGTCACCCCGCAGCACAGCGCCGAACCAGACGCTGGCATTGGCCTGCAGGCGAACCTTGCCGATCAGTGTGGCCGTGGGAGCGATCCAGCTTTGCGGGTGGGCTTCGACGCGGGCATCGCCCAGACGGTATTTCATCTTGTTTTCCTCATGGCTCGGCTCTCTGGCCGTGGGTCAGGCAGACATTCGTAAAGCGGCAAGGCCGGTCAGGACTTCAGCGTCAGGATGGCCGAGCGCTGCGGTGGCCGATGCAGGTCAATATTGCTGTCGTAGAGCACGTTCACGAGCTCGACGATCATGATGGCCGTCAGGCCCCATATCTTGTATTCGTCGAACCGATAACTCGGCACGTACCAACTGCGGCCCTGATAATCGATGCGGTGGGTGTGCTCCCGGGCGTCCTCCCGGAAGAAAGCCAGCGGGACGCTGAAAACGGCGGCAATTTCGCCATCGTTGGGCGTGTATTCGACGAAATCGGGAATCACGCCCACAAAGGGGGTGACCTTGATGCCGTGCTTGGAAATGAGGGGGCTGAGGGGACCGACGATTTCAACGAGGCCGGGCGCCAGGCCGATTTCTTCTTGGGCCTCACGCAGCGCGGTGAACACCAGATCAGGATCTTCGGGATCGCGCCGCCCGCCGGGAAAGGCAACTTCGCCACCGTGGGTCGACAGGCCGCTGGCACGCAGCGTCAACACCAGTTCAGGCTCATCGCTACGGGTGATGGGTACCAGGACCGCCGCTTCGGGGAAACGTCCGTCATTATCCAGCGTGCCCGGCGTATGCCCCTTGATACGGCGAAGTAGCTCGTCCAGCATGGGAGTTCTCGATCTAATGCCTGTCCGGCATGATGCACCAAAGCTGCGATACGCCCAACCCCTCCCCGTCTACCGGAACTCGGGCCTTGCCCCCGACCCGCGCGGCGCGCCAAGATAGCCGCTGACTTCAGGAACGCGATCCGATCATGAAATTCTGCAGCCAGTGCGGCGAACAGGTCACCCAGCGCATCCCCGAGGGCGACAGCCGCCCGCGTTACGTATGCGATCACTGCCACACCATTCATTACCAGAATCCGAATATCGTCGCCGGCGTCTTGCCGGTCTGGGAAAACAAGGTGTTGCTGTGCCGACGCGCCATCGAGCCAAGAATGGGCTACTGGACGTTGCCAGCTGGGTTCATGGAAAACGGCGAAAGCGTCGAACAGGCGGCCCGCCGCGAGACTGTCGAAGAGGCCTGTGCGGTGCTCGAAGACCTGCATTTGTATGCCATGATCGATGTGCCGCACATCAGCCAGGTGCACATCTTCTACCGCGCCAACATGGTCAGCGCCGACTACGCAGCCGGGGTGGAAAGCCTTGAGGTCAGGTTGTTCGACGAGGGGGAGATTCCGTGGTCCGAGCTGGCTTTCCAGACGGTCAGGCGTACCCTAGAATGCTTCTTCAACGACCGGCGGCATCAAGAATTCCCGGTGCGAACCGATTGCCTGTCTGTCACCCCTCCTCTCAAAACCCTATGACCAGATGATGACGCGCGTTCGTCGATGCGCGAGCTTCAGGGATACCGTTGAAATGCGTTTGTTGCTTGCCGTTCTGTGCCTGTCGTTCGTTCCGCTTTCCCAGGCCGCGTTCACTCAGACCATCGTGCCCAAGGGCAGCGAGCAGAAATTCGTCGATGGCAAGGTGGTGGACACGCAGGACATTGCGCACCGTACCATCGACAAAGTGCTGGTCCTCAAATCTGCTCATCAACTGCAACTGATGAGCAAGGGCGAGGCGCTGAAAACTTACCGCATTTCCCTGGGTAAATCCCCCAAAGGCCCCAAGCTGCAGGAAGGCGACCAACGCACCCCGGAAGGTTTCTACTGGCTGGACTGGCGCAAGACCAGCGATGCCTTCAACCTGTCGATGCACATCTCCTACCCGAACATCTCCGATGCCGCCCGCGCCCGCCGCGAAGGCGTCAACCCCGGCAGCATGATCATGATCCATGGCACGCCGATCAACGAAGAATACCCGGAGTGGTATTTCCACACCCTGGACTGGACCAATGGCTGCATTGCCATGAAGAACAGCGACATCCGCGAGGTGTGGGACTTGGTCAAGGACGGCACGATGATCGAGATACGGCCCTGAGCCACCTGCCAGAGGATCGGCCTTGTCGCAGCGCCAAGGCCACTCGCGCCCTACCCTGAGCCCGGCGTGAAGGGGCCCGCCGTTTAACGACAGTCAATAAGCCCGCCGTTTCCACCTGACCGTATCGATTTCTCCCCTCGTCTCCCCCCTTGCGCCATGGTGAATTACGCAGTGCCCCCGAACGTCACCACTTTGTGACCAAAAGATCCGCTTTGCCCCGACCCATCGGTTGACGTGGTATTCAAGTGGTATTACTTTCGATGGCATCTCCATAAAAACTTTCCCTATGAAGTGGGGCCCGTTTTACATGCAATCGATCCTTGCCCTGCGCCCCGACGACAGCCAGCCCACGCCGCTCTACCTGCAGTTGGCGCGTAATCTGGAGGCGGCCATTCACGCGGGACAGTGGAAAGCCGAACAGGCGCTGCCGTCGGAACGCAGCCTGAGCGAGACGCTGAACATTTCCCGAGTCACCGCCCGTAAAGCATTGGAAATTCTGCTGGCCCAGGGCCTGGTGCGTCGCAGCCAGGGGTCAGGCACCTTCATCACGCCGCGCCTCGAGCAACCACTTTCCCGCCTCTCCAGCTTCAGCGAAATGCTCCGTTCGAAAGGCTTCAATCCCAGCTCTCAGTGGCTGGAGCGCGGCATCGTGCTGCCAACCCATGAGGAACTGATCCGACTCAGCCTGTCGCCGACGCAGAATGTCGCCCGGCTCAAACGCCTGCGCAAAGCCGACGGCATCGTCATGGCGGTAGAGCTGAGCACGTTGCCCGCCACGTTGCTGCCGGACCCCAGCGCCATCGGCGATTCGCTGTACGCGCACCTGGATGCCATCGGCCGCCCCGTTGTGCGCGCGCTGCAGCACATCCGTGCCATCAACGCTTCAGCGGAGATAGCCGCGCTGGTGGGCATCGAAACCGGCACCGCGATGCTGCTGATGACTCGGATCGGTTACCTCGCCGACAACACCCCCATTGAACTCACCGACACGTATTGCCGCGACGATTACTACGATTTCGTCGCTGAGCTGCGTCGGTAAACCAGGCGGAGCGCACATGCCCGATTTCAACATCCTGACCCCCGACGGCTGGATCTGCGGCCAGTTGCAGCATCGCGGCGGGCGGGTGACCGGCATTCAAGGCGGGTCTTGCGATCCTCTGGACAACAGCCTGCCCTACCTGCTGCCCGGCTTCATTGACCTGCATGTTCACGGCGGAGGTGGCCGAGACATCATGCAAGGCGTCGAAGGTTTCGCCACCATCGCGCGCACCCACCTGCGTTTCGGCACGACGTCGATGCTGGCGACCACCATGACGGCGCCCGCCGCCGAAATCAGCCAGATCCTCGAACAACTGGGCGGATACTGCCAGCAGCGGGCGCCGGGCACCGCCCGCGTGCTGGGGGTGCATCTGGAAGGCCCCTACATCAACCCTGGAAAGCTCGGTGCTCAACCCAACCATGCACATGCCGCGTTGTTGGACGAGGTCGAGGATTACCTGCGCCTGGCACCGATCAAAGTCATCACGATCGCCCCGGAGATTTCCGGCCATGTCGACCTGATCAAGACGCTCTCGTCCAGCGGCGTCCGGCTGCAGATCGGCCACACGCTGGGCAGTTACGAGGAAGGCGTCAATGCCCTCGACGCAGGGGCGACCAGTTTTACCCACCTCTATAACGCCATGAGTCCGCTGCATCATCGCGAGCCCGGTATCGTCGGCGCGGCGCTGGCTCACGCGCGTTATGCCGAGTTGATTCCGGACCTGCTGCATGTGCATCCCGGCGCCATCCGCGTGGCCCTGCGGTCGATTCCCTGCCTGTATTGCGTCACCGACTCGACCGCTGCCACGGGCATGCCGGATGGCGAATACAAACTGGGCAGCCACACCGTCACCAAGTGTCTGGGCGGGGTGCGCCTCCCGGACGGAACGCTGGCGGGGAGCACCCTGACCATGGATCAGGCGCTGCGCAATCTGGTGAACATCGGCCTGCCTCTGGCAGAGGCCTCTCGGCGGTTGTCGCAATTTCCGGCCGATTACCTGGGCATCCAGGACCGCGGTCGACTGGAGGCCGGCGCGTGGGCCGACGCCGTCTACCTGAGCCGCGATCTCGACGTCACTGCCGTCATGGTCGAAGGAGAGACCCTTGAACTCGAAAATGCTTGAGGAGGCACTTGCCTCCGCGGACGTCGTCCGACGTCAACTGGAGGTGCTCGAACCGCGCGTGATCGCGCTGGCGGAGCGCCTGCGCCAGACCAGTCCGCGTGTCGTTCTGTCGGTAGCGAGAGGCAGTTCCGATCATGCCGCCAGTTATTTCGCGTACTTGGCCATGCAGCTCACAGGCGTGCCGGTGGCATCGCTGCCCATGTCGGTGGTGACCCTGCATGACGCGCCCATGCACGTCGACAACCAACCGGTCATTGGCTTCTCGCAGTCCGGTCAAAGTCCCGATCTGGTGGACAGCCTGCGCACGCTGCGCGCCCGCGGGGCTTTGAGCATCGCAATGGTCAATGCCGAGGGCTCGCCACTGGAGCAGGCCTGCGAGTATGTGTTGCCTCTGTGTGCAGGGCCTGAACTGAGTGTGGCCGCGACCAAAAGCTTCATCGCCACCCTCGCCGCCAGCGCTCGGCTCGTCGCCCATTGGACCCAGGACCGCACGTTACTTCACGCTGGCGAAAGCTTGCCCGAACGCCTGCACGAAGCCACCGGCCAGGACTGGTCATCGGCAATCGACGCGCTGCGAGGGTGTCAGCGGCTGATGGTCATCGGACGCGGAACCGGTTTCGCCATCGCTCAGGAGGCCGCGCTCAAATTCAAGGAGACCTCGGGCATTCAAGCCGAAGCGTTCAGCAGCGCCGAGGTGCGGCACGGCCCTATGGCGCTGGTGGATGAACAGTACCCGCTGCTGATTTTCGCCCCACGCGGCGCCGAGCAAGCCAGCCTGCTGACGCTCGCCGCCGATATGCGCGAGCGCGGCGCCAAGGTCATCCTGGCCGCGCCCGAAGGCGTCGAAGGTCGCAACCTGACACTGAGCTGCGCGGATCACCCCGCCCTCGACCCGATTCTCGCCATCCAGAGTTTCTACGTCATGGCCGCAGGGCTCGCAGAAGCCCGAGGCCTGAACCCCGACCAGCCAAGGCATTTGAGCAAAGTCACCAGAACCCGTTGATTCCGCGCCGTCTCGATCGACGCCAGCAAGGACGATGTCATGCATAAGAATAAACAGATGACGTTCAGCGCCCCTTTCAGCGGGGCAGTAGTGAGTCTCGCGCACATTCCCGACCCGGTGTTTGCGGAAGGCAGCATGGGCGACGGCTTGGCCATCGACCCGCTGGATGACGTGCTACACGCGCCTTTCGACGGTGTGGTGATCAACGTCGCCCGCACGCGCCATGCGGTCAACCTGCGCGCCGACAACGGCAGTGAATGGCTGCTGCATGTGGGCATCGACACCGTCGGGCTCAACGGCGAGGGTTTTCAGGCATTGGTCGAAGACGGCCAACGCGTCCGGCAAGGTCAGGCGTTGCTGCGCTTCGATCTGGACCGCGTCGCCCGCGCGAGCCGCAGCCTGATCAGCCCGATGATCCTGCTCAACGGCGACCGATTCGAGATCGCGCCAATCAAGAACGGTACCTCGATCAACGTCGGCGAAACGTTGATGGACATCATTACCTTGGCCCATGAGCCGCCAAATGCTGAGGAATCTGGTCATCAGGCCAAATCGGCCCAAGGACGAATTCACGTGACACACCGTGGCGGCCTGCACGCTCGGCCCGCCGCACGGGTGCGCGAGACCGCGCGACGCTTCAACAGCCAGAGCGAATTGCATTTCGCCGGAGCCAAGGCGTCCACCGACAGTGTCACCGGGCTGATGGGGCTAGGGATTGCCGAACAGGATGAAGTGGAAGTCGTGTGCCGGGGCGATGACTGCCAGCTCGCTTTACAGGCATTGATGCAAGCGCTGTCGGCCGCCTCATTGGAGGACGAGTCCCACGCGCCTGCTACTGCGATGGCGCCGCCCAACCGGCTGCCCGCCGAGCCGGGCGTCATCACGGGCGTCTGCGCGTCCCCTGGCCTGGCCAATGGCACGCTGTTCTTGCTCGATACGATCGAGCTGGGCGTAGACACCGCCGACCATCGTCCAGAGGAGCAACGCCAGCGGCTCGCCGATGCACTCGCGCAGGTCCGGATCGACATCAGTGCGTCCTTGGACCGCGACCCGCCTGAGCAGCGTGCAATCTTCACCACGCACTTGGCCATGCTTGAGGACCCTGCACTGCTCGACGCGGCCTACGACGCCATCGATGGGCGGCAAAGCGCTGCGCACGCCTGGAGCCAAGCCGTGCTGACGCAGTGCACCGCGCTGGAGAGGCTCGACAACCCGTTGCTCGCCGAACGCGCCAATGACCTGAGAGACTTGCGACAGCGTGTCCTGCACGCGTTGCTTGGCGATACGCGCGACATGGACATTCCGCCTGGCGCCATCGTCGTGACCCGTGAGCTGACACCATCGGACCTGCTGATGCTGGTGCGACGGGGGATAGGCGGGGTCTGCATGGCCGAGGGCGGTGCGACGTCCCACGTCGTCATTCTTGCACGAGGCAAGGGCCTGCCCTGCGTGGTAGCCATGGGCGCGGGCGTGCTTGAGGTCAGGGCCGGCCAGGAAGCCGTGCTGGATGCCGACGGCGGTCGCCTCGAACACCAGCCGAGCGAAGCCCGCTTACGCGAGGTCCAGGCACAGCGCCTGCAACGTTTGGAACAACGCCAGCGCCAGCAGCAACATGCCCACCAGCCGGCGTTGACGCTCGACGGCGTCAGCATCGAGGTAGCGGCCAACGTGGCGTCGCTCGCCGATGCCCAAAGCGCGCAGCACAACGGCGCTGACGGCGTGGGCCTGCTGCGCACGGAGTTCCTGTTCGTCGAGCGCAGGACAGCGCCGACTGAAGACGAGCAGCGATCAGCGTACCAGTCAGTCGTGAATGCACTGCACGACAAACCGGTCATCATCCGCACCATCGACATCGGTGGCGACAAACAACTGCCGTATCTGCCCCTTCCGGCCGAAGCCAATCCGGTGCTGGGCCTGCGCGGGATCCGCCTGGGACAGGCGCGTCCGGAATTGCTCGATGAACAACTGCGCGCCCTGCTGCGGGTCACGCCATTGGCTCGTTGCCGAATCCTGTTGCCCATGATCAGCGAAGTCAGCGAATTGCTGGCGGTACGTTCACGCATCGAAGCGCTGGCAGATGAGGCAGGGGTGACCGAACGTCCCGAGGTGGGCGTGATGATCGAGGTGCCGTCCGCGGCATTGCTCGCGGACCAACTCGCTGCCCACGCCGACTTTTTGTCCCTGGGCACCAACGACCTTTCGCAATACACCCTGGCCATGGATCGCGATCATGCGGGACTCGCGGCGCGCGTCGACGCATTGCATCCGGCCTTGCTGCGCCTGATCGGAATGACCTGCTCCGCGGCCAAAGGCAAAGGACGGTGGGTTGGCGTCTGCGGCGCCCTGGCTTCCGACCCGCTCGCCACAGCGGCATTGATCGGGCTGGGTGTGCGCGAACTGTCGGTCAGCCCGCTGCACGTCGCCGAAATCAAGGCGCAGGTCCGCGAACTGGACACCCGACAGTGTGAAGCACTGGCGCAGCACCTGATGACGCTCGGCAGCGCCGAGGATGTGCGTGAGGCTTGCCGCACCTTTCAGACCCAGGTCCAGCCGCGGGCAGTGATTGCCTGACAACAAGAATAAATGCCCGAAGGAGAGACGCCGTGTACCAACACTTCATCGAAGGGTTACAGCGACTGGGACGCGCGTTGATGCTGCCCATCGCCATCCTGCCCATTGCCGGGCTGCTGCTGCGACTGGGCGACACCGACCTGCTGAACATCGCAATCATTCATTCAGCGGGCAATGCCATTTTCAGCAATCTGGCGCTGATCTTCTCCATCGGCATCGCGGTCGGCTTCGCCCGCGACAATAACGGCACGGCGGGCCTGGCCGGGGCGATTGGCTATCTGGTGATGACCGCGACGCTCAAGGTCCTCGACCCGCACATCGACATGGGTATGCTCGCCGGCATCATCGCCGGGCTGGTCGGTGGCGCGCTGTACAACCGTTTCAAGGAGATTGCCCTGCCCGATTACCTGGCGTTTTTTGGCGGCCGGCGCTTCGTGCCGATCGTCACCGGTCTGTCGGCAGTCGCGCTGGGGCTTTTGTTCGGGCTGATCTGGCCGCCGGTTCAGCAAGGCATCAATGAACTGGGGCAACTGATGCTGGAGAGCGGGAGCATCGGAGCGTTTTTCTTTGGGGTGATGAACCGCATCCTGATCATCACCGGGCTGCACCACATTTTGAACAACCTGGTGTGGTTCGTTTTCGGGACTTTCACCGACCCCGAAACCGGGCGCGTGGTCACCGGTGATCTGGCGCGGTACTTCGCAGGCGATCCCCACGCCGGCCAATTCATGACGGGTATGTTTCCGATGATGGTGTTCGGCCTGCCCGCGGCGTGCCTGGCGATGTACCGCAATGCGCTGCCGGAGCAACGCAAACTGATCGGCGGCGTCTTGCTGTCAATGGCGCTGACCTCCGCTCTGACGGGCGTCACCGAGCCCATCGAGTTCGCCTTCATGTTCCTCGCGCCGATGCTCTACGTGGTGCACGCATTGCTGACCGGCCTTTCGATGGCCTTGGCAAACCTGCTGAACATTCACCTGGGTTTCACCTTTTCCGGCGGTGCCATCGACATGGCGCTGGGCTGGGGCAAATCCACCAACGGGTGGCTGATCTTCCCGCTGGGCCTGATCTACGCGCTGGTGTATTACGGGGTGTTTGATCAATGCATCAAGCGCTTCAATCTGAAAACGCCCGGTCGCGAGCAGACAGCGGGTGGCTCATCCCCCGTAACGCAAAGCGACCGCGCAGACGCGTATATCCACGCCTTGGGCGGTGCGGACAATCTTTTGAGCATCGACGCCTGTACCACGCGTTTGCGCCTGCAGTTGGTGGATCGCAGCAAGGCCCAGGACAGTGAGTTGAAAAACCTCGGCGCGATGGCTGTGGTAAGGCCCGGCAATGCTGGGAGCCTGCAGGTGGTGGTGGGGCCAATGGCGGATAGGCTGGCGGATGAGCTGCGTCAGGCTCTGCCGCATGCGCCGAAAGCTTCAGTTATCAATCCGCCCATTGGTCCTGCACCGGGCCAGGCAATCGACCGCAGCCAAGCAGAGCAATGGTTCAACGCACTGGGCAGCAAGGCGGTGATGGATGTCGAATGCGTCGCACTGACGCGCCTGCGCGTGCAATTAAAGGAAGGACAAACGCTAGCGGTCCATCAACTGGACGCACTGGGCGCTCAAGGGGTGAGAAACCTGGGTGATGGCGTGTGGCATGTGTTGGTAGGAAATGGTGCTCAGGGCTTGAGCGAGGCGTTGCGGGGGATGATGAAGCCTCATTGACGCCAAATGCCGTAGGAGCGCGCTTGCCCGCGACCTGGCGCAACGCGGCAGCAAATCAGGCG
>NZ_JAOCEA010000027.1:0-39553 GCF_029841165.1 Pseudomonas sp. GD03842
AAACGGATCTGCCCCCGATCTTAGCGGCGCCCTTAACCAGGCCATACGGGTCCCGAAACCGAGGGCTGATCCATCGGCGAGTGTGACGCCGATTCACCGTTCCGCTTTTACAGCGGCCCCATTGTTGCCAAGAACAAAATGGAGTCGCCCGCAAAGAGCGAAACCCCAACTCCCAGCCCACGCGCAAACGGATCTGCCCCCGCTCTCAACCCCATCGATGAAACCATCAGCTCGCTGGAACCCGGAATCAACCGCGATTGAGCGTACTGCCCAATGCCTGATTGACCGCCAACCACCCATCCACCGCTTCACGACCCGCTTCTGCAAACACCCGTTGCAGCAACTTCACCTGCTCACGGCGTAAAGACTCCTCGAATCTGGCACCTTCCGCCGTCAGCTGCAGCAGGCGTTTGCGCTTGTCGTCATCAGGCGTGACGCTCAGCACCAGCTCCATCTCCACCAATTGGCGCAGCGGCGTGTTCAAGGCCTGCTTGCTCACCCCCAACACGCTCAGCAATTGCTTGACACTCAGCCCCGGGTAGCGAGCGATGAAAAACACGATGCGCTGGTGCACACGGCTCAGGCCGCGCCGGTCGAGCATTTCGTCGGCCTTGGCAGTGAACGCCTGATAGCCGAAGAAGAACGCTTCCATGGCGATCTGTTGAGTCGATGCATTTTTAAGGTCAAGCATATTGACGTATCCGCGTGCGACATCGTAAGTTTGGTCAAGCAGTTTGACTTATTTCCAACGATGTCCGCCAGGGGGAATCTCATGGCTTTTTCCGAACGCGTAACCCGTTTGAAGAGTTCTTTGATTCGCGAAATCCTCGCCGCGGCACAGCGGCCCGAGATGATGTCCTTCGCCGGTGGTTTGCCTGCCGAAACCATGTTGCCGCAGAGCGAGTGGGCCCAGATGCCCCGCAGCATCGGCCAGTACGGTATGAGCGAAGGTGAACCGCAGTTGCGCGAGGCGCTTGCCGCTCAGGCGCGTGCCTTGGGTATTGCCTGCGAGGCCAGTCAGGTGATGATTGTCAGCGGCTCGCAACAGACACTGGACCTTGCCGCCAAGTTGTACATCGACAAAGGCACCGAAATTCTGCTCGAGGCGCCGACGTATCTGGCTGCGCTGCAGATTTTCCAACTGTTCGGCGCCGACTGCCTGACCGTCCCCCTGTGCGCCGATGGCCCCGACCTGGACGTTCTGCGCCAGCGCCTGCAGCGCCATGCGCCGTCGTTCGCTTACCTGATCCCGACGTTCCAGAACCCGTCCGCCGTGCGCTACAGCGAAAATGCACGCGATGCGGTGGCAGCATTGCTGGATGAATTCAACGTGACCCTGATCGAAGACGAGCCCTACCGCGACCTGACATTCGATGGCGGCAGTGCGCGGCCTATCGCGGGGCGGCTGAAGAGGGCGAGCTGGATCTACACCGGGACCGTGTCGAAAACCCTGATGCCGGGTTTGCGCGTAGGCTTCCTGATCGCTTCGCCGGACCTGTTCCCACACTTGCTGAAACTCAAGCAGGCAGCGGATCTGCACACCAACCGCGTCGGCCAGTGGCAAGCGCTGCAGTGGATCGGCAGCGAACGTTACGCCCAGCATCTGGACGAACTGCGAACGTTTTACCGCACTCGACGCGATCAGTTCGAAGCGGCACTGCAGCGTCATTTCAGTGACCTGGCGCAGTGGAACAGTCCCCAGGGCGGCCTGTTCTTCTGGTTGAAGCTCAACCAGACGCTCGACACGCGCACCGTGCTCAATGCCGCCTTGGCGCAGAACGTGGCGTTCATGCCCGGCGAGCCGTTCTTTACCGATCCGGATGCCAACCCAGGCTACTTGCGCCTTAACTTCAGCCATATCGACCCGCAGCGGCTCGACGAAGGGCTGAGGCGGCTGGCCGGCGTGATCAAACAGGCGCAAGCGGCCCTGGCGGCCTGATACATTACCCAGACGCACCATCGCAGCATTGAGGGGAGAGCAGCAGATGTACAAGGTTTACGGCGATTACAACTCGGGCAACTGCTACAAGATCAAGTTGATGCTCAACCTGTTGGGCGCAGCCTACGAATGGGTGCCGATCGACATTCTCAAGGGCGAAACCGAAACCGAAGCGTTTCTGGAAAAGAACCCAAACGGCAAAATCCCTGTGCTTGAACTGGAAGATGGCACCTGTCTGTGGGAATCCAACGCGATTCTCAATTTCCTCGCCGAGGGGACGCCGTACCTGCTGACCGAACCGCGCCTGCGCACGCAGATGCTGCAATGGCAGTTTTTCGAGCAGTACAGCCATGAACCGACAATCGCCGTCGCGCGGTTCATCCAGTTCTATCTGGGGCTGCCCGAAGCGCGGCTGGAAGAGTATCGCGTGTTGCAGAAACGCGGCTACAAGGCGCTCAAGGTGATGGAGAAACAGCTCGTGCGCACGCCTTTCCTGGTGGGCGACCAGTTTTCGATCGCCGACATCGCGCTTTTCGCCTACACCCATGTCGCCCATCAGGGCGGTTTCGACCTGAGCCAGTTCCCGGCGATCGAAGCCTGGCTGGAGCGGGTCAAGCAACAACCGGGCTACGTGGGCATGTTGGACTGAGGGCGAACGAACGAAAAACCGGCCAGGGCAACACTGGCCGGTTTTTTTATGTCTGAGGAAGGAGCGCTGGCGCTCAGGTGGTTGCAGTGCATGCAGTGTACCCTTGTGCGGCGGATAAACATTGAAATGGAAAAAGGAGGTTTTCATGCGCCACATCCAGATGGCATTGGCGGTGTTCATGACATGGGGCATCGGCTGCACGGTTCAGGCTGCCGAGTGCGGTGATACTCAGGCGGCGATGAATCAATGCGCGGGCCAGGAATACGCCACGCTCGACGCGGAATTGAACCGCCAGTACAAGACCCAGATGGCGGAACTCAAGAGTCCGGAGAAGAAAAAAGCGTTGCAGGACGCGCAGAAGAAGTGGATCGCCTTTCGCGACGCCGACTGCCAGTATCAGGTCGGCAAGCGGGAGAACTCAGGTTCCATGTGGCCTCTTGCCCAGGCACAGTGCCTGGCCGCACACACGAAAATCCGTGTCGAGCAGCTGAACGCGTATGTGGCCTGTCGGCAGGAAGGCTGCCCGCGGTAAAGCGGGCAACCTGCTGCGCGGTTCAGACCCGGAACTGCCGCAGCAACGCGTTCAGTTGCTCGCTCAGGCCTTTGAGTTGCGCGCTGGCCGCGCTGGACTGTTCCGCGGCGATGGCTGTGCTTTGAGACAACTGCGCCGCTTGGGTCACATTCTGATTGATGTCCTCAACCACATGGGATTGCTGCAGCGTGGCGCTGGCAATCGAAGCGTTGAGGCCGTTGAGGTTGCGCAGCGCCTGACTGATGGAAGTCAGGCTCTGGCCCGCGAGGTGAGCCTGCTCGATGGTCAATTGCGATGAGCGGCTGCTGTCGCCGATCACTTTCACCGCAGCGTCGGAGTGAGACTGCAGGCGTTCAATCATCGCCTGGATCTCGGCCGTGGACTTCTGCGTGCGCTGCGCCAGCAAGCGGACCTCGTCGGCTACCACGGCAAAGCCGCGGCCCTGGTCGCCAGCGCGCGCAGCTTCGATGGCGGCGTTCAGGGCCAGCAGGTTGGTCTGCTCGGCGATGGAACTGATGACTTCCAGCACCCCACCGATCTGAGTGCTTTCGCTGGACAACGTCCGGATCACTTCCACCGCCTGATCGATGGTGCCGGACAGGTGGCCGATCTGCTTGAGGCTGCTGTCGATATTCGCTTGGCCTTGCTGAGCCTGGGACTCGGCGTTACGCATTTCACTGGCGGCGTGCTCGGCGTTTTTCGCCACGTCCTGGACACCGTAGGTCACCTCGTTCACCGCGGTGGCGACCTGTTCCATTTGCAGCGATTGCTGCTGGCTCCGCTGCTGGGCCTGCTCGGCGTTGCTGCCCATTTCACCGGAGGCATTGCCCAGAGCGGTCGCCGACAGCTGTAGATCGTTGATGACCCGGCGCAACTTGGCCGTGAAAGCATTGAAGTGCGTCGCCAGTTGAGTGACTTCGTCCTTGCCCCGAGTTTCCAGGCTGCGGGTCAGATCGCTTTCCCCGCTGGCGATATTGGCCATCGCCTCGACGGTGGCCTTCAGCGGCCCGGCGATGCTGCGGCCAATGAGAGTCAACAGCACCGCCATCAGGAGGATGATGGCGGTACTGATCGACAGCGCTTTAATCACTTGCTGCCTGAACTCGGCCTGCACGTCGTCGACATAGACGCCTGACCCGATGACCCACCCCCAAGGCGTGAACAGCGACACGTAGGAAGTCTTTTGTACCGGATCACTGGCACCCGGTTTCGGCCAGCGGTAATTCACGATGCCTGCGCCCTTGGCCTTGGCGACTGCGACGATTTCATTGAAGACCTGGAAGCCGTCCGGGTCCTTGATGCCGGACAGATCCTGCCCCACCAGTTTAGGGTTGGCGGGGTGCATGATCATGAAAGGGCGCAAGTCGTTGATCCAGAAATAGTCGGTCTGGTTGTAGCGCAGGCCTCGTATGGCGTCCATCGCCTGTTGCTGCGCCTGCTCTCGGCTCAGCGTCCCGGCGCTTTCAAGGCCGTGGTAGTACTCGAGCAAACCACTCGCCGTCTGGACCACATGCATGGTTTTCTGGGACTTGGCCTCGTAAAGATCGTCATGGATCTGCTTGAGCATGGCCACGGCCAGCGTGAACAACATCAACACAGCGACGATGAGGATCAGCCACAGCCGCCGACTGATCGAAAGATTGCGCATATTCATGACCGTCACTCCGTTTCATTGTTCTTTTTATGGCGCGGACCGCTGGGGCCATCGGTCTGCCAGCCGCTACTGCCTGGCACACCGATACCCAAAAGGGTCGCTGTCATAAAGCATTTCGGCATGCCGCAGGCAAACGTGAGAGGGCAGGGCACTCATTGCGATGCGAGTCGTCGGGTAAGGCCGAATCGTCGTATCGATGGTGGGACGCGTCTAAAAAATGACGTCAGATTTATTACAGGTATGGCAAAAGGCTTACACGAAGTGAAGTCATTGGCTATAGGTTGGATCCCATGTGTGCGATACATTGGATCCATCAACTGCAGCAACGGATGGCTGCAGGATCAGGGACGATCGACCGTTGCCAGGCATTGGCGGCCAACAGGAAGTTGGACGGTGTTGCAAAACCCGCTTCGGCGGGTTTTTTTATTTGCCGCTGCATAGCCAGCCCCCTCAAAACCATCCCCTTTGCAAACAAATCTGTCGAGCGGATGGAATTTCCTGCGCGCGCGCCGCTCACAGTACCGACAACAACCCGAGTCCAGGACAGGGCCGGCCGGGCACGCAATGGGAAGAATTATCGTGGGTGTAGCGCAAATGGCAGCGAACGGGCAGCAAAAGGGACTCATTCTGGTGGTTGAAGATGAGTCGATCATTCGTGATTTCGTCTGTGAGATTCTGGGCGACGAGGGATTTACCACTTACGCGCTGGAAAATGCCGACGATGCCGCGAAATTTCTGGACGACCACGCCGACCGCGTGTCGTTGCTGCTGACCGATATCTTGATGCCTGGCGCCTTGAACGGCGCCGATCTGGCGAACCTTTCAGGCAACAAGTGGCCGCAGATTCCGATCCTGATCATGTCCGGTCATGAAACACCCGAGAGTTCGGGGGTGCAGCACCCCGTGACATTCATCCGCAAACCCTGGAGTTTCGGCCAGTTGCTCGATGGCGTGGACAAGGCCCTTCAAACGGGGAAAGCCTGATCAGCGATCAGGCTCGCAGCCTTTCAGGACCATGCGAATGATGGTCTGGGCGGCGGCTTCGTAGTCGGCGTCATCCAGCTTTGGCTTGCCGGTCACGGTGGAAATCTGCCAGTCGAAGTCCGCGTACGTCTGGGTCGCGGCCCAGATACTGAACATCAGGTGATGCGGGTCCAGTGGCGCAATCAGACCGTCGTCTATCCACGCTTGAATGCACTCGATATTGTGGCGCGCCTGATCGTTGAGCTGCGCCACTTGCCCAGGGGTGAGGTGCGGCGCGCCGTGCATGATTTCACTGGCGAACACCTTGGACGCGAAGGGCAGGTCACGTGAAATCCGGATCTTCGAACGGATGTAGCCACTCAACACCTCGGCGGGAGCCCCCTCACGGTTGAAGGGCGTGGAGGCCTGCATGATCGGTTCGATGATGCTCTCCAGCACCTCGCGATAGAGGTTTTCCTTCGATTTGAAGTAGTAGTAGACGTTGGGCTTGGGGACGCCAGCCTTGGCGGCGATGTCGCTGGTCTTGCTGGCAGCGAAGCCCTTATCGGCAAATTCTTCGCTGGCTGCGCGCAGGATCAATTCTTTGTTGCGCTCGCGGATGCTGCTCATAAAGCGGAAGGTCCTTGCCTGCTCGGCGGTGGCGAATGTTAGCACCGGCCTCGCGACCCGCTCAAGATTGCGGTCCGCCCGCGGCTTTATGTGCACCCTCTGTTTACCGCACCGGCGCCAGTGGTAAGGTTGCGCAAGCGGGGACCATCTGGCGCCTTTTCAAGGCCTGAACGGGTAGTGGGTGACGAGGTGTCGAGCATGAACAGTCCTTTATTTTCCAGTGTGGTCGCCTATGCCCAGCACTGTGAGCGGCAACTGGTGGAAATCCTGCACCGCCGACCGACCCTCGATCGGCAGCAGGTCATGACCTGGGTGGACGAGCAGAGTCATGCGATGAAAGACCGTGATCCCCTGGATCTATTGCGCGCGCTCAATGCCAAGGTGCGAGCGGGCAAGCCGTTGCCGTGGGAGTCGAATTGATTCGCCGGCCTGGCGATCGGCTGTCGCCGTTGAACCGTGCGCTGACACCCGTTCCGTTGGCGGGCGTGCGATTGCTGCAAACCAAGCCTGCGTGTTGACCGCACGTCTTGCCTAGGCACCCGTTGCCGCGTATGCGTCTAGCCTTGAATGACAAGCTAAACACGGACGTCGGCACATGCATCTCCATTCCCACACGCCTTCATTGATCGCTTTCGATGCACGCGCATTGCCGGTGCGTCAGATCGCACTCTTTCGCGCGAACGTGCAGGCGGACATCGAACCGCGAATCACATGCCGACGGTGGGATCAGGCGGGGCGGGTGGCCTCGATAACCGACCCTCGACGTGTCGAGTCCCACCCGTCGACCGTTTACAGCCTGACTGGCCTGCGCCTTCTGGTTGAAAGCGCTGACGCGGGTTGGCGGATAGAGCTGCCTGGCGAAGCAGGTCAGGTCCTGGTCGGCTGGGATGAACGCGGCCGCCAGCTTTCGAGCCGCTATGACGAGTCGCTGCGCCCCACTCAGCTCGCTGAGCAACTGGCCGGACAAGCTCAAACAGTGATCGAACGTTGCACCTATGGCGACGCCAGTCAGCAAGCGGCTAATCACAATCAGTGTGGTCGACTGGTGCGACGGGACGACGGCAGTGGGTCGCTGGACATTGCTGACTATGGTGTGTCCGACACGGTGCTGCGTCAGCAGCGGCGTTTCCTGGCGGCGCTCGACATCCCCGATTGGCCTGAAGACGCTGTGCAGCGGGATCGATTGCTCGGAGGCGAGGCGTACCTGACCACGACGGCATTCAATGCGCTGGCGGAGACAATCGGGCAACGAGACGCGCAGGGCAATCGACAGGCGAGGGGGCACACCATCGCCGGTCAACTCGAGCGGGTGACCCTTCAGTCTGGAGAGCGCAAGCAGGTTCAGACGCTGGTCAGCGATATCCGCTACAACGCATCGGCGGCGGTCGAAAGCGAAACCTGCGGCAACGGCGTTGTCAGCCGGTCTTTCTACGACCCACAAGATGGGCGGCTGACCCGCGTGCTGGCGATGTCGCCTGACGGGCACGGCCTGCAAGATCAGAACTACGCCTACGATCCGGTAGGCAACGTGGTCAGCCTCGAAGACGCGACCCTGCCCGTTTCGTTCTTCCGCAATCAAAAGGTCGAGCCAGTCGACCGTTACGTCTACGACAGCCTTTACCAACTGATCGAGGCCACCGGGCGTGAAGTCGCGCCGGCTTCCCATCTGCCCGGAATGCCTGACCTTCACCCCCTGCCGCTCGATCCCGCCAAGCTCAGCCATTACATCCAGCGCTTTGAATATGACGCCGGGGGCAACCTGCTCACTCGGCACCATTCCGGGGCCGAAACCCGGCGCATGGCGGTGTCGTCGACGAGCAACCGGAGTTTGCCGCAAAGGGCGGATGGCTCGTTGCCCGATGACGATCAGATCGCCGAAGCGTTCGACGGCAACGGTAACCTCAAAGCGCTGCAACCGGGTCAGGCAATGACATGGGACGCGCGCAACCAGTTGAGCGAAGTCACTTCGGTGAAGCGCGACCAGGAGCCGGATGACTGCGAGCTTTACCGCTATGACGGCGAGGGGCAACGAGTGCGCAAGGTGCGGGTGAATCAGGCGCGCAGTCGCACGCTGACTGCCGAGGTGCGTTACCTGCCGGGGCTGGAAATTCATCGCAACGATGCAACCGGTGAAGTGCGGCATGTGCTTATCGTAGAAGCGGGGCGCAACAGTGTGAGGCTGTTGCATTGGGAATCCGGCAAACCCGACGGTATCGGAAATGATCAGTTGCGCTACAGCCTCACTGATCACTTGGGCTCGAGCTCACTGGAACTTGATCAATACGCACAGTTGATCAGTCACGAAGGTTATTACCCGTTTGGCGGGACGGCTTGGTGGGCGGGGAGAAGTGCGGTTGAGGCAACGTACAAGACCGTGCGGTATTCAGGGAAAGCGCGTGACGCGACGGGGCTTTATTACTACGGGTTTCGGTATTACGCGCCTTGGATGCAGCGGTGGGTGAATCCGGATCCAGCGGGGGATGTGCAGGGTTTGAATAGATACGCGTTCGTAGGAAATTCTCCACTGACGAATAAAGAATCGGACGGTCGTGTATATGAAGGTCTGAATGACAAATATGAACAAACAGAGGCTGTTATCGGAAACGTGATCCACTGGAGAGGTTTATCTCAATTTCCTACCACGGTGGATGACAAAGTACGTAATAGCTTCGCTGAGGTAAATCAGATGTTCGTGAATGCCCAGACGATGCTATCGAATCACCCAAGGGAGTCGCAGCCGATCCTTGAAAATTATTTTGGTGCGGAATGGCCGGAAGTGTTTGTAGCAGTCAAACATACATTCGCAGCTATTTCAGATCTTGCACTGAAGTACGCGAGCGATTGGGGCA
This sequence comes from Pseudomonas sp. GD03842, assembly GCF_029841165.1. NCBI lineage: Bacteria > Pseudomonadati > Pseudomonadota > Gammaproteobacteria > Pseudomonadales > Pseudomonadaceae > Pseudomonas > Pseudomonas sp. GD03842. The sequence goes on from NZ_JAOCEA010000027.1 coordinate 9,217, forward strand.
TGGACAAAGCGGTGGGTATCGTACCGAAGAACCCGGATGAAAGTGCGCATGTCTATCAGCGCGATCCACATGGTCGAATATTTATAAATGTTCGTCAGATTCCTCGTTCGGATTTAGCCCTCTTTCTGGGGCATGAGTTGTCGCATCTCATTAAAATCAACCGATACGGTGTGTCAGAGCCGTCGGGAAGCCTGGATCATTTTTATCTATGGGAAACGGGTGTGGCGACGATGAAAGACAAACAAGGTAATAGCATAGCCCTGAAACAACAAGGCGTATCAGATCATATCGTGAGCGGCGGGTTAACTATTGGCTATCTCTATCAACACCGAAGCTTTTACGGTCAGTTCTTTAAGCGGGTTGAAGTGCTTAACGGCGGCGCGCCTCTTAGAGGCGTGGGGGGAGCGCTCGAAGCGTTCAACAAGTATCCGATTATCGCCGCCAGGATGGCGGTGGAAAATGCGGACAGCTTGACTTACGCTGCATTAAGCTTGCACCTGGAATACCAGCGTATCCGTCGTAGTAGAGAGACCAGACAGTAGAGAATATCAAAAATTGAGGAGGGATTAATTCCCGTGTCGCATCGGAGCGCTGCAACCTCTTGGTTGCAGCGCCTTTCAGGATTAGAAAAACACCTTCACCAACAAACTCGCCGTGTTCTGATCCGTATCAAAATACCGGGTATCATTAATCCCGTACTTGTTAGTCCAGTAGTCATACTCGATACCGACGTACAGTTGTCTCTCAGGCAGGCTCATCGCTTTGCCCAGGTCGTATTTGATCTGTGGGTTGAAGTGCAGGTTCGAGTGGTAATCGCCTTTGCTGTTGGACTGTTTGTTGTCCACGACCCAGTCCATGAACCCGTCGATCAGAATGTCGGATTTGCCCACCGGGATGGTGTATGACCAGACCGGGGTAATCTGCCAGGCGCCGTAACCGGCACGGTGGCCATCGTTGTAGCGCTTATAAAAGTTCAACTGGAAATAATCGAATCCGGGGATATCGAGATCGAACCCCGGCCCGATCAGCGTCGACTCGACATCGCCCTCGCCGAATTCATAGGTTCCTGCCAGCAGCACGTCCTTGATCGGCCCCAGTTCGAACTTGCGGTCGAAAATCTTACCCATGGACAGGCGAGGAGAAAACTCGCCATAGAGGGTGTTGTTGCCCACGCCCGCATCTTTTTTGCCGTTGTAGAAAATGTTGTCGACGAACAGGAAATTGTCGCCATATTTCCAGCTATCAGCATGTTCGAAGGTGAACGTCTGTTGAATTTCCGGGTTCACGGCAAAGTTCTTGCCGTAGAGATACGTCAAGCTGTTGCTCTGCCATTGCAGCAAGTCGCCGGACATCGCCGGAGTGGCGGCCAGCAGACTGCCTACGGCCACAAGGCTGGAAAGCGTGCGATTCATGTTGACTCCCTTGGTCAAAGTCGTTGTTTCGATAGAGGGACGCTCTGTTGCGGCGTCTTGTTTCTTGCCGATTTAGTTGTCCATTCGGTCAACTTGTTACGGATAGCAAGACCTGCGCCAAGACCCTGAAAAAAGACGAAAAAGTCTCGCCGGCTGTCATGACGACAGCCGAAACGGGGTTTTTCGAGAGCCTTTTCGAGGAGGCGTACGGCGACTGGTTAGTTGTCGGTTCGGTCAGATTATTTTTGTGGAGGGTCAGGCACTGATTTCGAGCGGCGGCGGAGAATACTGGCTCGCGCCATCGCCCTCAAGTGCTCTTTGACGGAGCACGTGAGGCGAAAACAGGGCAAGACGCTTCAATGGGAGGGCGAGGGCCCGGCCATGGCTGCACGTTCTGCGCCGCCCAACACATTGAACAACAGGTTGAGCAGCACGGCGCTGAGGGTGGCCATGGCGATCCCGCTGTGAGTGATGGGGCCCATCCAACCAGGCAACTGGCTGAAAAACTCCGGACGCACCACCGGTATCAGGCCCATGCCGGTGCTGACGGCCACCAGCAATTGGTTGCGTCGGTCAGCGATATCCGCCTCCTGCAGGATCTTGATTCCTGTCGCGGCGACCATGCCAAACATGGCGATCGCGGCGCCGCCGAGCACGGCGGGGGGAATCGAGGCCACCAGGTAGGCGGCTTTCGGCAGAAGACTCAATAGCACCAGAAATCCCCCGGCGACCAGCGTCACCGAGCGACAGCGCACGCCGGTCATCTGCACCAGGCCGATGTTCTGAGCGAAGGAAGAGTGGGTAAACGTATTGAAAAAGCCTGCAACGAACGACGCGGCAGCATCGCACGACAGGCCGCGGCGAAGCATGCCCGGCGTCACCTCGCGGTCGGTGATCTTGCCCAGGGCCAGAAACATGCCCGTGGACTCGACGAAAATGATCACTACCACCAGGCACATCGACAGGATCGGCGCGAGGCTGAAGGTCGGCAAGCCAAAATGCAGCGGCGTGACCACTTTCACCCATTCGGTCTGCGCCAGGCCGCTCAAGTCCACCATGCCGATCACGCCCGAGAGTACGTAACCCAGGCCCATACCGATCAGCACCGAGACATTGACCCAGAAGCCCCGCAAAAAGCGGTTGATCAACAGGATCGTCAGCAGCACCAACGCGGCCACCCCCAAGTAAAGCGGGTCGCCGAAGCTTACCGCTTTGCTGCCGCCACCGGCCCAGTTGACCGCGACCGGGAACAGTGAAAGGCCAATTGAGGTGATCACGGTCCCGGTGACCAGGGGCGGAAAGAATCGCACGATTTTCGACATGAACGGCGCGATCAGCATGCCGAAGAAACCGGCGGCGATCGTCGCACCGAAGATGCCCGTCAGACCGACCCCCGGCATGCCGGCCATGGCCACCATGCTGCCAACGGCCGCGAAGCTGGCGCCCATCATGATGGGCATGCGGATGCCCAATGGGCCGATGCCCAGCGACTGCACAATCGTGGCGAGGCCCGCGACGAGCAGGTCGGCGTTGATCAGAAAGGCGATTTCCTCACGGGGCAGGCCGGCGGCCTGACCAATGATCAGCGGCACCGCGACGGCGCCGCCGTACATTAACAACACGTGTTGCAGGCCTACCAATATCAGTTGCATCAGCGGCAGGGGCTGTCGTGGCGGCGCGGCCGGGATGCGCGCGTGAGTTGACTCGGACATGCAACACCTCATTGTTCTTGTTTTTGAGTGCGCCCGTTGCGGCTGGGCGGTGGAACGGTACGTCAGATCAATGCGATCTCCGTAGGATCGCGCTTGCCCGCGATTGCGGTGTGTCAGTCACCGCATGGGGTACAGGAACATTGCAATCGCGGGCAAGCGCGCTCCTAGAGGGGCAAAGTGCCGCTTCAGTTCGTCTGCGCTCCCTTGTCGATCCACTTGCCCAACAGCTCACGTTCCTGCTGGGTCATCTGGGTGATGTTGCCCAATGGCATGATCTGCGCTGTGACCGCCTGAGCCTGGATGCGCGGCGCCAGTTGCTGGATCTGTTGCGGGGTGTCGAACATGATGCCCGCCGGGGCGCTGCTGAACAGGGGGCTGGTCGGTTTTGCCGAATGGCAGACCGCGCAACGCTCCTGAATCACGCTGTGGACCTTCTGAAAATCCACCCCATCCACATCGTTCGTCTGAGCCTGAGGGTTTGCCGTCGCCGCGACAGGCGCCGCAGCCACTTCTGGCTTGGGCTCGTCGGCACGATGGCCGCCCACCGCGGTGGCGGGCAGCGGCTGGTACTGAATCTTCGCGACCTCCGGGCCGCCAGGCATTTGCGCCGGCCCCGTGACGTAGGCGAGGCAGATCATGCCCAACGCGCCAACGGGCAGCGCCCAGGCGAAGCGGTTGCTGTCATGACGGGTGTTGAAGTAATGACGCACCAGCACCGCGACCACGGCGATGCCCGCCAGGATCAGCCAGTTGTAGGCGCTCCCGTAGGTGCTCGGAAAGTGATTGCTGATCATGATGAACAGCACGGGCAGGGTGAAGTAGTTGTTGTGGCGGGAACGCAACAGGCCTTTGGCGGGGAGTGCCGGGTCCGGCGTGCGGTTTTGCTCGATGGCGGCCACGAGCGCACGCTGCGCAGGCATGATGATGCGAAATACGTTACCGACCATGATCGTGCCCATGATCGCGCCGGTGTGCAGATAGGCTCCTCGGCCACTGAACACCTGAGTGAAGCCGTAGCACGCGCCGATGATCAGCACGAAGAGCACCAGACCCAGCAGGCCGGGGCGCTTGCCCAGCGGTGAGTCGCAGAGCAAGTCATAGATGAACCAACTGGCGATCAGGGCGCCCACGCCGATGGCGATGCCTTCGCCCCCACTCAATGAGCTGCCGGGAGCCAAGAGGTAAAGGGTCGGGTTGGAATAGAACACGATGCACAGCAGCACAACCCCCGACATCCAGGTCCAGTAGGCTTCCCATTTGAACCAATGCAGGTTGTCCGGCATCTTCGGCGGTGCCAGTTTGTATTTCTCCAGGTGGTAGATACCGCCACCGTGAATCGCCCACAGGTCACCGGACAAGCCGTCACGGGGGTTGGCGCGGTTGAGGTTGTTCTCCAGCCAGACGAAGTAAAAGGACGCCCCGATCCAGGCGATCCCGACAATCATGTGAATCCAGCGCACGCCCAGATTCAGCCATTCCATCAGATGTGCAGCCACAGTCTTTACCGTTTGCCCTTTGCCACCAGGCTCGTCCCAGACGCCTTGCCACTCGGTGATGCGGCGTTGAAAACAGCCTCGGAATGCTCATTTACAACCCGTAAACGCCGCTTCCAAGGCTGTTTTCGCCTTGCCTGACCTTCGCGTCAAAACCTCTGGAGCGAGCCTGACCAGTTTCCAGGCCCTTCTTATTAGTGGGGATCGAGAATCATCTTCTGACTCTCTTCGAAGAAATGCTCATCGCAGTTATGGCCACTGCCACTGCGATCAACCACCAGGAAGTCATCCCGCTTTTCGATCGTCAGCACCGGGTGGTGCCAGACGCCGCGATGGTAATTAACACCCTGCCTGCCATTGGTGATGAAGGCACGGGTCAGCTCTGGTTCAGGTGCATCGCCAAGTGGCGCGACCACGACCAGAAAAGGGTTGCCGAGCAGCGGAATGAACGCCTGGCTGCCCAGCGGATGGCGTTCCAGCATGCTGACGGTCAACGGCATGTCCAGCGCGTCGGCGCGGAAAATGCTGATGATCGCCTTGTCTTCCGGCGTCGCCGTTTCAACTTCGGCCAGCCGATGGAAGCGCATGGTCGAGCCGTTGTTGATCATGAAGTGATCGCTGCCGTCGGTTTCGATGACATCACCGAAAGGCGCGAAGGCTTCTTTGGTCAACGGTTCGATAATCAGTTTGCGCATGCGGGTTCTTCTGTTCTCAAGTTCTAGATAAATATGCGTCTTGCGCAATTCCTGTAGGAGCGCGCTTGCCTGCGACGCGGTGTGTCAGTCACCACAATTGGCACAGGCATAACGCAATCGCGGGCAGGCGCGCTCCTACAAGGTCATGCGTTTACTTCGCCACCTTGCCCAGCACACGCAAGCGGCTTACGCCGCCATCCGGGAATACGTTCAGGCGGATATGGGTGATCGGGCCCAGCGCCTTGATCTGCTCGACGAACGTGTGTTCTGCATGCATCTCCAGTTTCTGGCTCGGCAGCAGTTCGCGCCAGAACAGGCTCTGGGTTTCGATCTGGCTGTCAGTGCCGCCTTTGACGAACGCGCCCTGAATCGAGCAACTGTCTGGGTAGTTGCCTTTGAAGTGCAGGGTGTCGACGACAATCTGCTCGACTTCACCGGCGTGGCCCAGGGCGACGATCACCCAGTCGTTACCCGGGGTGCGTCGACGTGCAGTTTCCCAGCCGTCGCCCATGTTCACTCCACGGCCCGGGTTGAGAATATTGCTCATGCGGCCGAAGTGCTCATCGGAACACGCCAGTGCGCGACCGCCGTTCAGGGCAGCCGCCAAGTCCACCTGCTCGTTGTCACCCACCGCCGACCAGTCACGGAATGGCACGCCGTACACGCGCAGACGCGCCACGCCGCCGTCGGGGTAAATGTTGAAACGCAGGTGGCTGTAAGCCTGGGTGTCGCTGATTTCGTGATAGTGGTGGCTGTCGCCTTTCAACTCGACAGCCGGCAGGACTTCGGTCCACACGGTGTTTTCGTCCGGTTCGCCCGAGGCCAGGAAGCAGGCCTCCAGCGAGGCCGACGGCGGGTAGTTACCGGTGAAGTACGAGGTGTCGATGTCCACGCCCTTGATGGAACCGGCTACGCCCAGGCGGATCACGGCGCTGTCATAACCTTCGAAGCGCTTGCGGCGCGATTCCCAGCCGTCCATCCACTTGCCGTTGTCGTCGAACACGCCCTCTTTCCACACCGCTGGGGTGGGCTGAAACAGGCGGTTGGCGTCGGCGAACCAGTCGTCGGTCACAGACAGGATTTTGGTGCCCAGACGGGCGTCGGCCAGGTTGACGAATTTTTCGAAGGGTACGGCGTAAGCTTTCATTCTTTTTGTCTGCCTTGAGTAATGGGCGTGGGAGAAGGTCGGTCAGAGGGCCTGCAATCGGAACATGGCAATCTTGTTGATCTCGGCCAGGGCGCAGGCGAACTCGGTGTCCACCGAGTTGTGAATGCGCGTCTCGAAGGCCGCGAGGATCTGATGCCGGTTGCTGCCTTTCACCGCCATGATGAAGGGGAACTTGAACTTGGCCTTGTAGGCGTCGTTCAGCTCGGTGAAGCGTGCAAACTCTTCAGCCGTGCATTGGTGGATACCGGCGCCAGCCTGTTCTTGGGTGCTGGCTTCGGTCAGTTGGCCTTGCACGGCGGCTTTGCCGGCAAGATCCGGGTGAGCGTTGATCAGCGCCAGTTGCATTGCGTGATCAGCGCTCAACAGGATGTCGCTCATACGGGCGTGCAGGACGTCGATGTCATCGATGTCGTCGTCACGGCCCAGGTCATAGGCTTTTTCAGCGACCCAAGGCGAGTGCTCGTAGATGTCGGCGAAGGCTTCGACGAAAGCTTCGCGGTTCAGGGAAGAGGGCGTCAGGGTTTGAAAGCGGCTCACTTGGCGGCTCCCTTCACAGTGGGCTGGAACGGATGCACGTCATGCCAGTGGCGAGCGATCTCGACGCGGCGGGCGAACCACACCTGTTCGTGACCTTTGACGTACTCCAGGAAGCGTTGCAGCGAGGCCAGGCGGGCAGGGCGGCCAATCAGGCGGCAGTGCAGACCGATGGACAGCATCTTCGGCGCCTCGGCACCCTCGGCGTAAAGCACGTCGAACGCGTCTTTGAGGTAGTCGAAGAAGTCGTCGCCCTTGTTGAAGCCTTGCACTTGAGTGAAGCGCATGTCGTTGGTGTCCAGGGTGTACGGGATCACCAGATGGGGTTTGCCGGTTGGGCTGTTCGGCTCCCAGTACGGCAGGTCGTCGTCGTAGGTGTCGCTGTCATAGAGGAAGCCTCCTTCCTCCATCACCAGGCGTCGGGTGTTGGGGCCCGTGCGGCCGGTGTACCAGCCCAGCGGGCGCTCGCCGGTCAGCTCGGTGAGGATGCGGATCGCTTCAAGGATGTGCTCGCGCTCTTGCGCCTCGTCCATGTATTGGTAGTCGATCCAGCGATAGCCGTGGCTGCAAATCTCGTGACCGGCCTCAACCATCGCGCGGATCACGTCCGGGTGACGCTGGGCGGCCATGGCCACGGCGAAGATGGTCAGCGGAATATCGAATTGCTTGAACAGCTTGAGGATGCGCCACACGCCCGCACGGCTGCCGTATTCGTACAGCGACTCCATGCTCATGTTGCGTTGGCCTTGCAGCGGTTGCGCCGCGACCATCTCTGACAGGAAGGCTTCAGATTCCTTGTCACCATGCAGAATGTTGCGCTCGCCGCCTTCTTCGTAGTTGAGTACGAACGACAGCGCGACACGGGCGTTGCCTGGCCAGTGTGGGTGGGGCGGGTTACGGCCGTAACCGATCAGGTCGCGTGGATAGTCGGCGCTCACTGCAATCTTCCTTATCTACGTGTTGTCTGTGGCGGCGGTCGATGGAAAGGGCAGGACCGCCGCAGCGATGGATAGATTGTATACAACCTTATTCGCAATTTGTAATGCTGTTTTTTCATCTTTTCGACTGCCATGCCCGCTGCAAGAAACTTGCCTGATTGGTCAGGAACTGTCGAAAAAACTCAATACTTTCCGAAACGCCCGAGGGCTCGACGTTTTGCGCGCGCGGTCGATGACTCAGGGGTATGGCTAGTATTTAATTGTGTACAATCTGCGTTTAAAGTGTCTTAATCAACCATCGTCTGCACTGTCGTGTCCCTCAAAAGGCACCGAAACAGTGCGCATTCCACCTGAAATCCAAGTGAGGCCACGACACGCCATGGGAAGACTGACCACACATGTTCTGGATGCCGCGCACGGCTGTCCAGGCAGCGATCTCCACATCGTCCTTTATCGGGTCGAGGGCGAACGTCTGGAAAAACTGACGCAGACGCGTACCAACGGCGATGGTCGTTGCGACGCACCGCTTTTGCAGGGCGACGACTACCGGACAGGGGTCTATCAGCTTCAGTTCAGCGCTGGGGACTATTACCGCGCCAAGGGTGTCACGCTGGGTGATCAGGCATTCCTCGACGTGGTCGTGCTGCGTTTCGGTATCGACGCCAACCAGGATCACTACCACGTCCCCTTGTTGATTTCGCCCTACAGCTATTCCACTTACCGCGGCAGCTAGCCGCGACGGCTCGAGGTTTACCTGCGCCATCGCTTTGCCCCTGTTCCTCTTGCCCGCCCCACACAGCGGGCTTTTTTTCGCCTTCGCGTGCTGCATCCGGGGGAGGAAGGGGTCGGGGTCATTGGCAGGGGCTCGTGAGGAGCGTATCTGACCACGCTGATCGGCGAGGCCCGGGTAGCCAGTCAGTTCGATGCGGGCACACAATGGCGGGTGCCGCGGCTGGCGGACGATTGCTGAAGGGCGCGGCTCTGCGCGCCCGACTAGCCCCCCGCGACCGAGGCATCATCCCGATCAGAGAAACACGAACTTGGCGATGAAAATGGCGCACAGCGCCCACAAGCTGACGGAGATTTCCTTGTGGCGTCCTGTTCCTGCTTTCAGCACGACGTAAGTGATGAAACCCAACGCGATGCCGTCAGCCACCGAAAACGTCAACGGCATCATGATTGCGGTGACGATGGCCGGGATGGCATCGGTGGCTTCGTCCCACTCGATGTGCGCCATGCCGCCCATCATCAGCATCGCCACGTAGATGAGCGCGCCGGCAGTGGCATAGGCGGGGATCATGCCCGCCAGCGGCGCGAAGAACATGGCCGCGACGAACAGGACGCCAACGGTGACCGCGGTGAGACCGGTGCGCCCCCCCGCGGCGACACCCGATGCGCTTTCCACATAACTGGTGACCGGCGGAACCCCCACCATCGCCCCGGCGACGCTCGAGGCGCTGTCGGCCTTCAGAGCCCGCGACAGGTTTTCGATGCGGCCGTCGTCGTTCACCAGCCCCGCGCGTTGCGCGACACCCATCAAGGTGCCAGCGGTGTCGAACATGTGCACGAACAAGAAGGCCAACACCACGCTGATCATGCTGACGTTGAACACGCCTGCGATGTCCATGGCCATCCAGGTCGGCGCCAGGCTCGGCGGTGCGGAAAAAATCCCGTTGTAATGCACCAGGCCCAGACCCCAGCCTGCGAGGGTCACGGTGATGATGCTGATCAGGATTGCACCGAATACCCGGTGGTAGCTGAGCACCGCAATCATCAAAAAGCACACCGCCGCCAAGAGCGGCCCGGGTTCGCGCAGTGAACCCAGTTTGATCAGCGTGGCCGGGCTGTCCACCACGATGCCGGCGGTTTTCAGCCCGATCAGCCCGAGGAATAGCCCGACCCCGGCGCCCATGGCGAAACGCAAGCTCACCGGAATGCTGTTGAGCAGCCACTCGCGAATGCGTGAAAGGGTCAGGATCATGAAAATCACGCCCGAGATGAACACCGCGCCCAAGGCTGTTTGCCAGCTGTAGCCCATGGTGCCGACCACGGTGTAGGTGAAGAAAGCGTTCAGACCCATGCCCGGTGCCAGGCCGACCGGCCAGTTCGCGTACAGCCCCATCAGCAGGCAACCCAGTGCCGCGGCGATGCAGGTCGCAACGAACGCCGCCCCGTGATCGATGCCGGCGTCCGCCATGATGTTGGGGTTGACGAAGATGATGTAAGCCATGGTGATGAATGTCGTCAGGCCAGCCAGCAGCTCGGTCCGGACGCTCGTACCATGCAGGCTGAGCTTGAAGAGGCGTTCCAGCAGGCCAATGCGTGGATGGCTGCGTGGGTGTGGGGGAGCATCCAGCGGCGTGGTTTCGGTTTTGCGACTTTCCACAGTGAAATCCTCGGACGTTTTTGTTGTTTTTTTCAGAGCCGGTAACTGCTCTCTCAAGCGGGTCGATCTGGCAGCCGTTTGTTGACTGAAAGGTCAGGAACTTGCACCCGCGGATTATGCGGTTGTATACAAAAAATGCAAATAATGTTTTTAAACCCGTGGCGATGTTTTCCAGGATTGTGTGCATAACGGGTGGTTGCGCGGAAAAGTGTTCAGACGGTGCGCACTGTGTACAATGCGCCATTATCTACACGATGAATTCACGGCGATCCCTGCCAGGCATAGGCCTCGGCCCGCCGATCATCAGCCGTCACGGCCACGGCCCCGAGCCGGATCCAGATCTCACGAGTGCCCATGAACGATCAGTTGCAACCCCTCAAGAAGCAGCCTCGTGCCGCCAAGGCAGGCCGCAGCGGTACCCAGGACGACATTGTCTACGCCCACATTTTCGAGGCGATCCTCGAGCAACGCCTGGCCCCGGGTACCAAGCTGAGCGAAGAGGCACTGGGCGAGATTTTCGGCGTGAGCCGCACCATCATCCGGCGTGCGCTGTCGCGGCTGGCCCATGAAGGCGTCGTGCTGCTGCGGCCGAACCGGGGTGCGGTGGTCGCCAGTCCCAGCGTCGAAGAGGCGCGGCAGGTGTTTTTCGCCCGTCGGATGGTCGAAAAGGCAGTCACCGAACTGGCGGTGGAGCATGCGACTGCCGAGCAGCTCAACGAATTGCGCAAGATGGTCAGCGATGAGCGCGACAGTTTTTCGCGAGGCGACCGGGGCGCCGGGATACGCTTGTCCGGCGAGTTTCACCTGAAATTGGCAGAGGCGGCGAAGAACGCGCCGTTGATCAGCTTTCAGCGCAGCCTGGTGTCGCAGACCTCGCTGATCATCGCCCAGTACGAGAGCGGCAACCGATCCCACTGTTCCTATGACGAACACACGCAGTTGATCGACGCCATCGAGGCGCGGGACGTGGGGTTGGCGGTCAATCTGATGATGCACCACATGGATCACATCGACAGCAAGCTCAACCTGGACGAGGACAGTGCATCGGACGATCTGCACGCGGTGTTCTCGCACCTGATGCTGCCCCGGAAAAAGCCGGGGCGTAGCACGACGATCTGATCGCCATCGGATCGTCACGTGTTGCTCAGGCAACACACCCTCAACACTTTGCCCGCCTTTGACCCAGCAAAACAGGCCGTTTTCAGGCCTGTTTCCTGCCTTGCATCCTTCGTACCGGAACGGGCCGACCAACGTCCTGTTTGAATCCACAGGCACCCTCTCCATAATCGGGGCGTGCGCGCCGTAGTGGCGAAGAAAAGGCGAACGACAATGACTTCAGAAAACAATCGACCCGACGCCGACGTTCTGATCGTAGGCGGTGGCCTCAGCGGCACGCTGCTGGCGATGCAACTGCTGCGTCTGCCGGGGCAACGGCAGATCGTAATCGTTGAGCCGAGGCCGGAGCTCGGGCGAGGCGAGGCGTACAGCGCCACCGAATTGGGACACACCCTCAACGGCAACGCCGCGCGGATGGCGGTCGAACCGGACGATCCCGATGACTTGACTCGCTGGTTGAGCGATTTCATCGCCCGGGGCGGTTGGCCGGAGTCGGACGAGCAACATGTCCCCGTCGCCGAACTGTTTCCGCCGCGGGGCATTTTTGGCGGCTACGTTCAGCAACGTCTGGCCGAAGCCCAGGCCGTGGGCGCGCAATATGGGTCGACGGTCGAGCATGTGCGCGCCGAAGCCACGGACCTGCAGTGCGATGCAGCGGGCGTGCAGGTTTCCCTGGCCGACGGCCGGCTGCTGAACGGGCGGTTTGGGGTGCTGGCGACCGGCATGTTCGCGGCGGCGCGCACACCTCAGCGCGATGGCGGTGCGCTGAACGCGGCGGCCGTCGACCCCTGGGACGTTGCGGCCATGCGAGCGCTCGACCCTCACGCAAGGGTGCTGATCATTGGCTCCGGGCTGACCATGGTCGATGCGGTTGTTTCGCTGGAGACAGCCGGGCATCGAGGCCCCATCGACGTGTTTTCGCGTCATGGTCTGCTGCCCCATGTGCGCCGCCAACCACCAGCCTGGCCGGATTTTCTGGGAGCCGATCACGGCCTGCGCAGCCCTCGGCAGCTGGTGCGGGCCCTGCGTCAGCAGTGCGCGCTGGCGATCGCGCAGGGCATCGATTGGCAGGCGCCTCTGGACACGGTTCGGGTGAATATCCCGCGTCTGTGGAGTCAGGCAACGGACCGTCAGCGGCGGCAATTCGTGCGCCATGTCCGGCCCTGGTGGGAAAGCCATCACCATCGTTCGCCACCGTCGAGCGCACAACTGTTGGACCGGCTTCTTCAACAAGGGCGCCTGAACGTTCATGCAGCGTGCTTGCAACAGGTGCACGACAAGGCAGCGGGTCAGGTGCGGATCAGCGTGCGCTATCGGGGCGACGACCACGCGACTGAAATCAGCGGCGGCGCATTGATCAACTCCAGCGGTATTCAATACGACTGGCGGCGGGTGGACAAACCGCTGCCGGTCAACCTGCTCAGGCGCGGGCTGATCCAGCCGGGGCCGCTGGCGCTGGGCATTGCGGCGGACGCCGGCGGCGCCGTGGTGGATGCGCAAGGGCAGGCGTCCTCGCGCCTGTTCGCCATGGGCCCGCCGTTGCGTGGCCTGTGGTGGGAGAGCACGGCGGTGACGGATGTGGCGTTACAGGCCAAGGCGTTGGCGGCGCGGTTGGTGGCCATCGACGGATGACCGCGGGGCCGATGCCGCCGCGGCGAGCATGTCGGCCCGCAGGGCTTCAGTCCTGATCCAGCAGGCGCGGGCCGGTGCCGCTTTCGCCGAGGCTGTCACCCGAGTTGCGCAGGGGGCAGGCCTCCATGGACAGGCAGCCGCAACCGATGCAGCCATCGAGTTGGTCGCGCAATGCCGTGAGGCGATTGATGCGCTCGTCCAGGTCGGCTTTCCAACAGGCCGACAACCTGTTCCAGTCTTCGACTGTCGGCGCTCGGTCCTGAGGCAAGGTATCGAGCGCTGCCTGGATGGTCGCCAGCGGAATGCCCAGGCGCTGTGCCGTCTTGATCAGGGCCACCCGGCGAAGCACATCGCGGGGGTAGCGCCGCTGATTGCCTGCGTTGCGCTGGCTGGCGATCAGGCCTTTGGCTTCATAGAAGCGCAGGGCCGTGATGGCCACGCCGCTGCGGGCAGATAATTGCCCCACAGTCAATTCCCGGGCCAAGTGCAATGATTCAGGGGTACGCATGGGAGGTCTCGGTTCACTTGATCGATAGGCTAAGGGCTTGACCTCTAGTTAAGTGGAGGTTTTACCCTTGCTCGCCTCGGTCCGCAACAGGCAATGCGGCGCAAGAAACGTAGTGTCGACTAAGCGGGCCGACAGCATGCTGTTCAGCGTTTTCGTCCATCTGTGGAGAGCGTTCATGACGTCACAACACCCCAACTTTCCTTTCAGTCAGTTCGTCGAATTCGTCGTCGATCCGCGCCACCAGGCCAATTTGGTGGTGGCCCTCAACGAACGCTTCGAAGGGTTCACTCGGACCTATCCGGGTTTCATTCGCGCCAGTGTGCATGTCAGCGAAGATCGTCAGCGCGTGCTCAGCCATGTGCTGTGGCAGTCCAAGGAGGATTGTGAGGCGGCGGTGGCCAATTCGGAGCAGGGTGAGGGGGATGTCTGGGGGCTGATCCGTGCGTACCAGACCAAAGCCATCACCTTCAACGCGTATGAGCAAGTTGGCGAAGTCGTCGGGCGGCGTTGAAGCGCGAACGATGCCGGGCCGTGTCGTGCCGCAGACCTTGGCCGACGGCTTGCCGCAAGCCGGGGCACTGGCGTCGGATCTCTTTCGCAGCAATCGGCACGCGTGGGTCACGCACAGTCGCCGTGGCCGCGAGCGAGGCGACCCCGTCGCGTCATACCGACACCTGCACCATTCGGTCACCCTGCAATTGCTCGCCGGGGCGCCGCTTGTTCACCGCCAGTTCCCCGATCTTGATCAGCCGGGCGCGGATCACATTGCGGCTCAAGCCCAGCAGTTGAGCGGTGTGCACCTGGTTGTAATGACTGAAGCGATAGGCGGCGCGCAGTAGCGCGTCTTCGACTTTCTCATGCAAGGCCCCAGCCTGCTCCTCGAACAGGTTCTGGAACGCCCGGGCGAGCAGGGCGTCGGTGGAATCGTCCGTCGCAGGCGCCGCGTCGTCCTGACGCTCCAGACGCAGGTTCGACAAGCGCAGGTCGCTGGCCTGGATGACCCCGTTACGGCAAATCAGCAGGGTGTGATGGATGACGTTTTCCAGCTCACGAATGTTGCCCGGCCATCCGTAGGCGCGAAGTTTCGACTCGGCTTCGTGGCTGATCTGAATCGGGCCGCAGCCCAACCGCTGGCTGTAGACTTCAACGAAGTGACGGGTCAAGGGCATGATGTCGCCAGGGCGTTCGCGCAAGGTGCTCAACTCGAGATTGACCACGTTCAGGCGGTAGAAAAGGTCCTCGCGAAAATGCCCGGCGTTGATGGCCCGCTCCAGTTGCACGTTGGTTGCCGCCAGCACCCGAACGTTGATCGGCGTGCTTTTGCGCGAGCCCAGCCGGACCACTTCGCGCTCCTGCAAGACGCGCAAAAGCTTGACCTGAATGGCCATGGGCAGATCGCCAATTTCATCGAGGAACAGCGTGCCGCCGTTAGCCTCTTCGAACCAGCCTGGCTTGGCGGTCAAGGCACCGGTGAAGGCGCCTTTTTCATGGCCGAACAGTTCGGCCTCCACCAGCGACTCGGAAAAGGCTCCACAGTTGACCGCCACGAACGGCTGGTGGCGGCGAGCGCTGAGGTTGTGAATGTGGCGCGCCACCAACTCTTTCCCGGTGCCGGTTTCGCCAATGATCAAGACACTGGCGTCACTGGGTGCGACCTGTTGCACATGGGCAAGCAAGGCTTGTGACTTGGGGTCCTCGAACACCTGCGCAGTGGCGCGGATCGACGTGGCCAATGCGGGCGAGGGCGGTAGGGTCAATAGCTGCATGGGTATCACTTGTGGTTGAAACGGAACGCTGGCAGTCATCAAGGGGGGCTCCTGGTCGCGGTGGGAGAGACCGGCTCTCCGAACTGGACGCGGTCGCACGGTGTGCGGGGCCCCTGCGGGAGTGAGCAGGCTCACTGCCACAGAGTGTTCATGGCGCGCTATTTTTGCGGCGGCAAATCGTTGGCGATCATTTCGCCGAACGGCCCGGTGAGGTTGGTGATGCCGCGACCGGCCAGGCTGCGGTAGGGCTCAGGCAGCAGAGGGAACACCAGCTCCGCGAAGCGGTAGGCTTCTTCCAGGTGCGGATACCCGGAAAAAATGAAGCTCTCGATGCCCAGGTCGGCGTATTCCTTGATCCGCGCCGCGACCTCTTCAGGGTTGCCGACCAACGCGGTGCCCGCGCCGCCCCGTACCAAGCCTACGCCGGCCCACAGGTTGGGCGCGATTTCCAGATTGTCACGACGGCCATCATGCAGCGCAGCCATCCGGCGCTGGCCTTCGGAGTCGAAGCGAGCGAAAGATTTCTGGGCGGCAGCGATGGTTTCGTCGCTGATGTGCTCGATCAGGGTGTTGGCGGCTTTCCATGCTTCTTCGCTGGTCTGGCGGACGATCACATGCAGACGGATGCCGAATTTCACGGTGCGGCCATTGCGGGCGGCGCGCTCACGAATGTCGGCGAGTTTCTCCGCCACCGCTGCCGGGGGTTCGCCCCATGTCAGGTAAACATCGACCTGCTCGGCCGCCAGTTCGTGAGCCGCCTGCGAAGAGCCGCCGAAATACAGCGGCGGATAGGGCTTCTGAATCGGCGGATACAGCGCCTTGGCATTCTGGACCTTCAGGTGCTTGCCTTCGAAATCCACCGCTTCGCCTTGCAGCACCCGGCGCCAAATTTTCAGAAATTCGTCGGTGACCTCGTAGCGCTCGCTGTGGTCGAGGAAGCTGCCGTCGCCCCGGTTTTCGTCGGGGTCGCCGCCGGTCACGACGTTGATCAGCAGGCGACCACCGGAGAGCCGATCCAGGGTCGCGGCCATGCGTGCGGAGACCGTGGGAGAGATGATGCCGGGACGGATCGCCACCAGATAGCGCAGCCGCTCGGTAAGCGGCACCAGCGCCGAAGCGATGACCCAGGAGTCTTCGCAGGAGCGACCGGTCGGGATCAATACGCCGTGGTACCCCAGATCATCGGCCGCCTGCGCCACTTGCTTCAGATAGTTGAGCGTAACCGGGCGCGCGCCCTGGGTGGTGCCCAGGTAATGGCCATCGCCGTGAGTCGGGAGAAACCAGAAAACATCCATGACAAGTCCTTCGAGCTGAATCAGTGGCTTTTGGAAGAAGTGGACTATTTATAGAGGTTGTGAGTTATTCCGTAAAAGAACTGAATTCCATATTTTTATAGCATTCGGAGATATGCCGGTACGTTTTGAAATGGGTGTCTGGCTCGGAATGGTATTCTCCGTCGCACGCACCCCACCCATGACGCACGTTGAAAGAAGCCGCATGACCTCAAAAAAAGAAGTGGCACCCCTGCCCGAAGACCTGCGGGTATTCCTGACCGTCATCCGCAAAGCCGGCTTTGCAGCGGCGGCCGATGAGCTGGGCTTGTCTCCAGCCTATGTCAGCAAACGTATTCAGATCCTCGAAGCGACCCTGGCGACGCGGTTGTTGCATCGCACCAGCCGCAAGGTGGCACTGACCGAAGATGGCGAAAGGGTTCAGCGTTGGGCGATACGCATCCTCGAGGATTTCCAGCGCCTGCATGACGAACTTTCCGATGCCCATGCCGCTCCCCGTGGTCGGTTGCACTTGTGCACTTCATTTGGTTTCGGCCGTCATCACGTTGCCCCGGCCATTTCGAAACTGGCGCAGGCCTACCCGGAGCTTGAAGTGCGCCTGGACGTGTTCGACCGAGTGGTCAATATCGTCGATGAGGGCTTCGACCTGGAGATCCGCGTCGGCGATGACATTCCCGGCCAACACATCGGCCGCCAGCTGGTGAGCAACCGCCGGGTGCTGTGCGCGGCGCCGGAGTACCTCGCACGGCGCGGCACGCCACAGCGCTTGAGCGACCTGGAGCACCATGACTGCCTGGTGATCAAGGAGCGGGACAATGCTTTCGGCATCTGGCAAGTGGAACGGGAGGGTGTGGCTGAGAGTGTCCGGGTGTGCGGCCCGCTGTCTTCGAACAGTGGCGAGATCGTTCTGCAATGGGCCCTCGATGGGAGAGGGGTGCTGCAACGGTCGCTGTGGGACGTCAAACCGTTTCTGGAGCAAGGCCGGTTGGTGCAGGTGCTGCCCGAGTACACCGAAAGCGCCAATGTCTGGGCCGTCTACCCGACGCGGCTGGCCAGTTCAGGCAAGCTGCGGGCATGCGTTGAGTTTCTCCAGGCCCACTTTCAAGGGTTGTCCTTGTAGCGCGACGCGCAGGCGGCGCAAAAGAAAACGCCCCGTTTCCGGGGCGTCGTGGCCAGTGTCGTGGGCAGGCGATCAGGCTGTCGCCGCGCCCCGCACCTGATTCTGCCCTTTGCGGAACAGCACCAGCGTGGCAATCAGGCCCAACACGGCAGCGCCGCTCAGCCAGATGCCAGGGGCCGCCTTGTTGTTCAGCTCGTGGATCAGGTAGGTGCACGCCGCGGGCGTGAAGCCGCCGAAGGTTGCGGTCGCCAGGCTGTAGGCCAGCGAGAAACCCGTGGTGCGCACTTCCGCTGGCATGATTTCGGTCAGGGACACCACCATGGCACCGTTGTAGGAGCCGTACAGGAAGGACAGCCACAACTCGACCATCAACAGGTTGCCGAAGCTGGGGTTGGCGGTCAGCCAGGACAGGGCCGGGTAGGCGGTGACAATGGCGAGGATGGTGGCAGCGAGCAGCAGCGGCTTGCGGCCGATCTTGTCGGATACGGCGCCCATCACCGGCAGCCAGATGAAGTTGGAAATCCCCACGCAGACGGTCACCAACAGGCTGTCCAGGTCAGACAGGTGCAGTTCGGTCTTGCCGAAGGTCGGGGTATAGGCCGTGATCAGGTAGAAGGACACGGTGGTCATGACCACCAGGGCCATCCCCGCCACGACCAGACCGAAGTTGGCGCCGATGGATTTCACCACTTCGCTCAAGGTCGGGCGGTGGTGGCGCGCGCGGGCTTCGAACTCAGGCGTTTCTTCCAGCGAGCGACGGATGATGAAGATCGCCGGAACGATCATGCAGCCCACCAGGAAGGGTACACGCCAGCCCCACTGGGTCATGTCTTCGGGGGTGAGCCAGTGGTTCAAGGCAACCCCCAGCAACCCGGCGAACACCACGGCGGCCTGTTGGCTTGCGGACTGCCAGCTAACGAAGAAGCCTTTGCGGCCCGGCGTCGAAATCTCGGCGAGGTACACCGACACACCACCCAGCTCCACGCCGGCGGAAAAACCCTGGAGCAGGCGGCCGATCAGCACCAAGAGCGGCGCCGCCACACCCAATGTGGCGTAGCCCGGCACGAAGGCAATCAACAGGGTGCCCATGGCCATCAATGCCAGGGTGATGATCAGGCCCTTCTTGCGGCCGTGATGGTCGATGTAGGCGCCGAGAAAGATGGCCCCCAGGGGGCGCATCAGGAAGCCTGCGCCGAAGGTCGCCAATGACAGCATCAAGGATGCGAATTCACTGTCGGCTGGGAAAAATGCTTTGGCAATGGCAGTGGCGTAAAAGCCGTAGACCATAAAGTCGAACATTTCAAGGAAGTTGCCGCTGACAACGCGAAATATCGCCTTGCCTTTGCCTGTATTCGAGGCCATTTGAAATTACTCACTTTGCTGTCTAGCTGGGGGGATCCGTTGTATTTATGCGTCCTCTCCTGCGCCGTCCGGGCTTGGCCTCTCACGGCGCAGATTTGTAACGATATGTGTAAAACTGGCGGATGGCAATCAGAAGACATTCGTCATACACCTCGGTTCGCCCCATGCCTTACCGCTGATCGCACTACATAGTTATGTCACACCCAGTGGGCTTATCCCGTTAACTCGCCTGACCTTTAGAGCTGGACGCCCTGCACGTCCAGCGTTCAGTGATTTGCGCGAGACCTTTCACCATGCCAACCCGCCTTGACCTCATCGATACCTTTTCCCGACGCCCTCGATTGTCTTCCGTGGCCACGACCGCGTTAAAAACCGAACTCGACGTCCGCTTCCCCGCATCGCACCTCGATCCTGACAGCACAAGGGTCGTGGGCCCACCTCCGGACACGGGTGAGACGCTGGTTTCAGCCCTCCATTGGCGTTTCGCGACCGGCAAGACCCTACGCTGGCGAAGCGGGGTGCAGACGCTGGTGACAGCGGGTGTCAACGGACGGGCGCCCATCGACAACGTCGATGTCGAGCAACTGGCCGAACTGATCGACAGCGTCGCGCTGGAGCTTCCTCGCACGTTCGCGCAGGCAGTGATCGCCTTTTGGGACCGGGCCGAGCCCGGATCGCAGAGCCCGGCCCTGCAGTTGGCGGAGCGGCTCGAACAGCAGGCCCGTGTCGAAAGCGGCTCGATCGAGGGCGTTCAGGGCATGGATGACCCGCGTCGCGCGTTCAACGTGCTTGACGCCCAAGTGCGGGCCATTCTGCAGGTCTGCGCACAGGGGCTCGCCGACTTCGACGACATCGAGCGCTATATCGCCAATGTCACCGATATCAGCCCACTGCTCGATGACTTCCACCGCAAGCGGCTGGCGCCTCATGTTTCGCGTCTGGACCAGCTCCCGACCTGGCTGAGCAGTGCTTCTGCGCGTGACCGGCTGGACTTCAGCGAGCGGCTGACGGCCTTGGCCGTGACCACCGCGCGAGCAGGGGGGCGGTCATGGGATGACGATCTGCCGCCGATTCAGGATTACGCGCGCAAGGCCATGCAGGATGAGCTGAGAAAGGATCATCCCGAAGCCAGCCATCTGACCCTCGATGACGTCACCGTGCACATCGCGAAGGTGGTCGCCGCTGCGGTGCCCTCCGCCGGGCAAATCATTGCGACAGGCAGCATCGAACCGGTACGTATGAGCGTTGCCGCTTTTGCACTCGGCAATCTGGCCAGCTTGCCCCCCGGCACCCTCACCTTGACGCTCGCCGACGGTGGACCGCTGCCCGCATGGCTGACCCCCGATTATCTGAAAGATCTGGTTTCGAGAGTGAACATCGGCGAGGTCTACCCCGCGCGAGTGCGTCACTACCTGATCAGCGACAGGGTGCAGGCCGCCAGGCGAAAGCGACTGTTCGCCGACCAGTTGAAGGTGCAGTTACCGCTCAAGGCGCTGGAACAGAAACTTCGTCAACAGGGCCAACTCACCGAAAGCGGGTATCGGATGGTCTGTTCGTTGCTGGACGAGGTGCCTGACCGCGATGTGGTCTTACGCCCGTTGGGCTTTCTGAGTGCGCCGGATGCCCGCCCTGATGAAGTCTGCAACATGTTCGTCATCGGCCCATCCCGCACCGATACGGGCCCCTTCATTCTTTATCGTCCGTTCGCCCAGTTGCCGCTGTCGGAATACGCGACCTGGACGGCACTGCGAGACGCCGTCGTTTCGCAGCAGGACCTGCAAGACGAGGTACTGGCGTGGATGACGGAGCACGGGCGCGGACGCTACGCCAATGGCGGCTTCGAGGCACCGCACATCGTCCGCTTCGGCCTGGGATCGGACTTCGCGCCCCTGCAAACGCCTGCGCCGGCGCAGTTGAGCGCCGTGGCAATCACCGGTGACGTGATGCAGGTATTATTCGACACCAATGCCAACGCCCTGGTGACACTGGCTGACCGGCAATCGGTATCAAACGCGGAAAGTCGCTGGTCGATGATCCAGCGCGGCGGTTGGCTGACGCTGGAGGTGGTCCTACCGTTTCTCAACGGCGGCGTGGCCATGGCCGTCTGGCTGGTGCAATTGATGAGCGCCGCAGACCGTGTCTTGGCGGTCGATCGTCGCAAGGCCGATTCCGAGCGCATCGACGCCTGGAATGCGCTGTTGGTAACGCTGGCAATGGTGTTGCTGCATGGGCGAGGTCGCCCAAGCGAAGCGTCGGCGGCCCAGGCGACCGAATCGGTGGGTGAGGCCCCGACGGCCGATGCCGTCGGGGCTGAAGCCTTGAGCGCCCAGGAGGCACTGGATTTTTCCTGGTCCGCGTTGGGGCGGCGGCTGACGGCCGACCAGGCTGAGGCGCTGCAGCGTCTGAAGCTGGTGCCGGAGCCGGAGCTGGGTCTGCCGTCCACCGAGCCGGGCAGGGAAGGACTGTATCGGCATGGGCAGCAGTGGCGGGTGAAGCTCGACAGCGGCGTATACCGCGTGGCGTTCGTCAACGGTGAAGTCCGAGTGGTCGCGCCTCAGGGTGAAGACTTGACCGGCCCATTGTTGCGTCGGGATGGTCAGCACTGGGTCATCGATCTCTCCCTGAAGCTGCGCGGGGGAGGGCCCAAGCGCAATGCGCGCCTGATGGCCCAGGAAAATGCCGCCACACTCCGGGACGTCACCGAGCGGGATGCGTTGCTGGTTCAGCGCAAGCTCGCGTTATACGACAAATTCGTCGGTTGGGGCGAAACCTGTCGCCGAACCGATCGGCAATTGCCGCCCGCACTGTATGACCTGATCGAAACCGACCTGAACGCGCTCATCGCCGTCTTCGAAGAGCGTGATCAGTTGCAGCGAACCCTACGTGTTGCTGACCGCCTGGGGGACAAGACCATGGCGGCCGATCTTCAAGGCGTGGTGCGACGCATCGCGTTTCTGGAAAGTGTGTTGGCGCAGAAAACCTCCAAATTGGCGCGCGGCCTGCTGGAGGATTTGCGCGCCGGGTCCGACGGCATGGTCGCCGCGAACAATGTCGATGCCTACCTGAAGCTGTTCGAAGACATGGCCGCGTTGCAAGACCGCGGCGTGCACTGGTCGGAGGTCAGAGACCGTCTTTGGCAGCGGTTGAGGCAAATCCCGAAGGTGGGCGAGGCGTACTGGCGCGATGAAGTGCTGGAGCTGCAGCAGAACGGCTTGATGAGCCCTCTGGAATGGCGGATCGACCGCATGTGGTCGTTGCTGGAGCTGAGCTTTACCCCGGAAGACATTCTGTCCGGGCTAGGCGATCAGAGGCTCAAGGCTCTGCGTACCGACGAAGCCTTGCATGAAGCTGTCAGTTCTCAGGCCGAGCTGGAGAGGCCTAATGACTACACCCCTGCCGCACAGATCGACGTCCTCGAAAGCTCCCTCCGCGAGTACGAGCGTTGTGCGTTGATCATGAACCATGCGAAGGACAACGCGTTCGAGACGCTGGATACGGTGCACTACCAGCGGTTTTTCGACGCGTTCAACGAGGTGGTCGCCCGCGCTGAGCACCGCCTGTCCAGCCTGGTCAGAGACAGTGCGGAGCCGCCGGAAAAGCCCGTCGTGTATGTGCCGGCCATCAAGCAGCCTCGTAAGCGGGTGATCAAGACCCGAGGGCATCGTACGTTGGTGGGTCGGGTGAGAGAAGGCGAGTCGGAGCTGCCCGGTGCAGTGGTGGACATCATCAAGGGCACCGACGAAACGGTCGTCAGCACCTATCACCTGCATGACAACGGGGAGTGGGTCGAAGCACAACAGGCGCAGCCTTCCGATCGCCCGGTAGCAGCAGTGCTCGACGTCGCGCTAAGTGAGCTGCACGACCAGGCCCGCGTGGCCCTCGGGCGAGTCGAGGCGAATATCGCCAGCGCACGGCGTCTGGCAAGACGCCCTTATGAGCCGGCCGACATTCAGGACATGCTCGCCACCCATGCCGACAGCCTGAGCACCCTGGCTGACCGACTCGTGGCGAAGCGGGAAGCGAACACCGCCCACACACCGGCCGATGCCTTTCGACAGACTGTGGAAGCGTTACGTTCGAGTGCCGCGCGGTTACGGGACGAGGGGCGGGCGCTGCGCATCGCCATGATCAAGGCGCAACCGCCGACGGCGGCGCGGTTGAGCTACCTGGCCCACGAAAACGAGATCGATATCGCTCGGTACGACGGACGAAAGAATATGTCGGGCAGCAAGCGCAATGATTTTCTTCAGGAGTACGTGATACGCGACAAGCAGCAACGCGAGTTGTGGTGGGCGCACTTTCACTACGCGAGCGAGGATGCCGGTGCCGCAGCGTTCCTGACCGCGCATTTGAAACTGCCGGCGCAGCGTTTCGTCGGGTACAAGGCGCAGGTGAGGGCCGCGAAGACCGACAGCGAGGTGGTGAGCATTTACCGCAGCCGCATAGGCATGGACGTCGCCCAGCGCCTGTTTCTGCCGCTGGCACGCTGATCGAAACCCACCAAGACCTCGACCGGACGCCTGCAAACGCACAAAATTGCAGCTTTTATTGGGATTCCGGGTGCCAGGGGCATTATCATCCGCAGCAATCCGGCACCCGACCGGCTATCCGAGCGTCATGGGCCATCGCCTCATTCGTCCGTGACACGACCAAGGGTTAATGTTCGCTGCTGCGCAGGGCGATTAGACTGCGCCGCGAGTTTCGTTCTTCACGCCGTTCGTGGCGGTGTGAGTTAGCCGGAGACGCCAGCGTGGCGTCTCGGCCTGTTCTGAGGAGTACGCATGGCTGTCTACAACTACGACGTAGTGGTGCTGGGTTCCGGTCCGGCGGGAGAAGGCGCGGCGATGAACGCTGCCAAGGCTGGGCGCAAGGTGGCGATGGTCGACAGCCGCCGCCAGGTCGGTGGCAACTGCACCCACTTGGGCACGATTCCGTCCAAGGCGCTGCGTCACTCGGTCAAGCAGATCATCCAGTTCAACACCAACCCGATGTTCAGGGCCATCGGTGAACCACGCTGGTTTTCCTTTCCCGACGTGCTGAAAAGTGCCGAGAAGGTCATCAACAAACAGGTCGCCTCACGCACCGGGTACTACGCGCGCAATCGCGTCGATGTCTTTTTCGGCACCGGCAGCTTCGCCGACGAGCGCACCATCGATGTGGTCTGCAACACCGGCGTGGTGGAAAAGCTGGTGGCCAATCAGATCATCATTGCCACCGGCTCGCGCCCCTATCGTCCGGCTGACATCGATTTCAACCATAAGCGTATCTATGACAGCGACACCATCCTCAGCCTCAATCACACGCCACGCAAACTGATCATCTACGGGGCGGGCGTCATCGGCTGCGAATATGCCTCGATTTTCAGTGGCCTGGGGGTCGATATCGAACTGATCGACAACCGTGACCAGTTGCTGAGCTTCCTGGATGCGGAAATCTCGCAAGGCTTGAGCTATCACTTCAGCAACAACAACGTGATGGTTCGTCACAACGAGGAGTACGAGCGGGTGGAGGGGCTGGACAATGGGGTGATCCTGCACCTCAAATCCGGTAAGAAGGTCAAGGCCGATGCCTTGCTCTGGTGCAACGGTCGGACAGGCAATACCGACAAGCTGGGGCTGGAAAACGTCGGCATCAAGGCTAACGGCCGTGGCCAGATCGAGGTCGACGAGGAATACCGGACCAGCCAGCCGACCATTTATGGCGCAGGCGATGTGATCGGCTGGCCGAGCCTGGCCAGTGCCGCTTACGACCAAGGCCGTTCGGCATCGGGCAAGGCGGTGGACAACGGCACGTGGCGCTTCGTCAACGACGTGCCGACCGGCATCTACACCATCCCGGAGATCAGCTCGATCGGCCAGAACGAACATGACCTGACCCAGGCCAAGATTCCCTACGAGGTGGGCAAGGCATTCTTCAAAAGCATGGCCCGCGCACAGATTTCCAACGAGCCGGTCGGCATGCTGAAGATTCTGTTCCATCGCGAAACCTTGCAGATCCTCGGGGTGCATTGCTTCGGCGACCAGGCTTCGGAGATCGTCCACATCGGGCAGGCGATCATGAACCAGCCGGGCGAGTTGAATACCATCAAGTATTTCGTCAACACCACCTTCAACTACCCGACCATGGCCGAGGCCTATCGGGTGGCGGCATACGATGGCCTCAACCGGCTTTTTTGAGCGGCTCCGGCCGGTGGCCTGAGCCGGCCGGGGTGACCGATCTCAGTAATTCCCGAGGGTGGCGCTGGCCAAACCGGGAAAGTCTGTAATCAGGCTGTCGACGCCGAAGTCGGCGAGCCTGCGCATCAGTGCAGGCTCGTTGACGGTCCAGACCGACACATGCAGCCCCTGACTCTGGGCTTTTTTCAGGCGCTCGGGCGTGCACAGCGTCCAGTTCAACGCCAGGATCTCACAGCCATAGTTCTGCGCGACCTTCAGCGGGTCGAGCCAGGCGTATTCCGCCACCAGGCCCCGGGAAAGGTCCGGCGTCAATTCCAGCGCGGCGCTCAACACCTCCCGCGAGCTGGACGTAATGGTGACCTTGTCCAGCAAGCCGTGACGCTCGGCCATCTCCCGAATGGCCAACACCGTCGTCGCCGAACGGGTGCGAGACGCGCTTTTCACCTCCAGTTGCCAGTGATCGAAATCGCACTTCTCGAACAACTCTTCCAGGCGCGGGATCGGGCACGGCTGGACCCAGCCCGGCCCACCCTTGCGCGCGTCGTAGGTCACTAAGTCGGCCGCCGTGTGCTCAACCACTTTGCCACGACGGTCGGTGGTGCGTTTGAGGGTAGGGTCGTGAATGACCATCAACTCGCCGTCGCGAGACAGATGCAGATCCAGTTCACAGCGCTTGACGCCATGTTTGAGGCACTCCTGAAAGCTGGTCAGGGTGTTTTCCGGTGCTTCGCCTTTGGCGCCGCGGTGGCCGTAAATAAGGGTCACATCTTCTCCTTGGTTGAACGTGCGTGAAGCAGTGAGTCAATGAGGGGCAGGATTGCCTTGCTCGCGGGCCTGGCGGCGCTGCGCGGCCTGGCGCTGCAGAATGTGGCGGGCCAGCAACTGGCGCTGCGCGTCGGTGAGGTCGACCCATTCGGTGCCGATTTCGAAATCGCCGATGGTGTGAGACTGACATTGGGTGACCCGGGCGCGCAGCATCATGCCCGATGCCTGGGGCATGAGCACCATTTTCACCGAGAGCAGCGTGCCGGCGGGAAACGGCTGGTGCGACTCGAATTGCAACCCGCCCTCGGACATGATGACTTTCTGCGGGGCCCCCAGCTTGCCCAGCACGGTCTGCGCGACCACCTGCCCGAGCAGGTCGATGCGTTTGCTCATGGCGCGCAGGAAACTGTTGGTGGTTCGATCACGGTCGTCGAGCTGACGCAGCAGGTGTTGGGATTCGAACTCGGCGACGTGCAGTTCGCTCAGCAGGTCGAAGAGGGTGGAGGTGTCGTCATGAGCGTATTCGTCCCCGGACCCCGGCCCCGGAATCCGTTGAATTTCCAGTGCGACGCTGTCCTCGATACGGTAGTATTCGCGGCGTTCTTCTTCATCTAGTGTCGGCATGGCGAACCCATGGTAGCAGCGGTTGTCAGAGTGTTGCGTTCGATTGCGCCTCAATGAATCGAGTGTAAAGCCGCAGGCCCAGGCCCGCCACAAGGACGTTCCCATTCCTCCGAACAAGCCCTTACATGTTCAGACCTCTTTTTGTATTCATCGGCACGCGCTATACCCGTGCAAAACGCCGTAACCATTTTGTCTCCTTCATTTCCCTGACATCGATGATCGGTCTCGCCCTGGGCGTAGTGGTGATGATAGTCGTGTTATCGGTCATGAATGGCTTCGATCACGAAATGCGCACCCGGGTGCTGGGCATGGTGCCCCACGCGACCATCGAGTCCGGTGAACCCATCACTGACTGGCCTGCTCTTGCTGCGCGCGTCAGCCAGAACCCGCAAGTCGAGGCGGTCGCTCCGTTCACCCAGATGCAAGGGCTGCTCACCTATAACGGGAACGTGCAGAAGGTGTTGCTCAATGCCATCGACCCGGCCCAGGAACGCAAGGTGTCGATCATCGACGACTTCATGAAGCAGGGGCGTCTCGACGACCTGGTCGCCGGCGGTTTCGGCGTGGTCATCGGTGACAAGGCCGCCAGCAAGCTGGGCGTGAAGATCGGCGACAAGGTCACCTTCGTTTCCCCCGAGGTCAGCGTCACACCGGCCGGCATGTTTCCGCGCATGAAGCGCTTCACCGTGGTCGGCATCTTCCACGTCGGGGCAGGGGAGCTGGACGGCTACCTGGGGGTGACCAACCTGCAGGACCTGGCGCGTCTGCATCGCTGGAAGCCCGATCAGGTCCAGGGGCTGCGCCTGAAGTTCACCGACCTGTTCAAAGCGCCGCGCACGGCGTACGAAATCGCTCAGACCCTGGGCGAGCACCAGTACTATTCCCGCGATTGGACCCGTACTCACGGCAATCTGTACCAGGCCATCGGCATGGAGAAATCCATCATCGGCCTGCTGCTGTTGCTGATCGTGGCGGTGGCAGCCTTCAACATCATTTCCACGCTGGTGATGGTGGTCAATGACAAGCGCGGCGACATCGCCATCCTGCGCACCCTGGGCGCGACGCCGGGTCAGATCATGCGCATCTTCATGGTCCAGGGCACCGTGATTGGCGTCGTCGGCACGGCGATCGGGGCGGGCATCGGCATGCTTGCCGCACTCAACGTCAGCGCCGCGATCGCTGGGGTGGAGCGCCTGATCGGCCACAAGTTTCTCAACGCAGATGTCTATTTCATCGACTACCTGCCGTCGCAATTGATGAGTGAAGACGTGCTGCTGGTGTGCGGCGCGGCCCTGGTCCTGAGTTTCCTCGCCACCCTGTATCCTGCCTGGCGTGCCGCGCGCACCCAGCCGGCGGAGGCGCTACGTTATGAGTGAGTCGCGCATGAGTGATAAAGCTGTATTGAGCTGCCGCAATCTGGGCAAATCCTACGAGGAAGGGCCGGAATCGGTGGTGGTGCTGTCGGGCCTGCAGCTGGAACTGCACCCCGGCGAGCGGGTGGCCATCGTCGGCAGTTCGGGGTCGGGCAAAAGCACGTTGCTCAACCTGCTCGGCGGCCTGGACACGCCGACCCAGGGCAGTGTCTGGCTGGCGGGGGAGGAACTCTCGGCACTGAACGAAAAGGCCCGTGGCCTGTTGCGCAATCGTGCCCTGGGGTTCGTCTATCAATTTCACCACCTTCTGCCCGAATTCACGGCGCTGGAGAACGTCTGCATGCCCCTGCTGATCGGCAAGACGCCGATCCCCGAAGCGCGTCAGCGTGCAACGGCACTGCTGGAGCGGGTCGGCCTCAAGCACCGCCTGGCGCACAAACCTGCGGAGCTGTCGGGCGGCGAGCGTCAGCGCGTGGCGATTGCCCGGGCCTTGGTCAATCAGCCGGGCTTGGTCATGCTCGACGAGCCCACCGGTAACCTCGATTCCCACACCGCTCAGGGCATCCAGGATCTTATGCTCGAGCTCAGCACGTCGTCGCGCACCGCGTTTCTGGTGGTGACCCACGACCTGTCGCTGGCCCGCCAGATGGACCGTGTCTGGCGTCTGGAAGAAGGCCGCCTCATCGAGGCGTGATGCATTGAACCCGACGCCGCTTGCTGGCGTCGGGGTGTTCCTATTCAGCTACGGTGCTCCACGAATGTTCAGACCGTTATCCCTCTTCATCGGCACGCGCTACACCCGGGCCAAGCGTCGCAACCACTTCATCTCGTTCATTTCCATGACCTCGATGATCGGCCTGGCGCTGGGTGTCCTGGCGATGATCGTCGTGTTGTCGGTGATGAACGGCTTCCAGAAGGAAATGAGTTCCCGCGTGCTCGGCATGGTGCCCCACGCGGTGATCGACGGCGTCCAGCCGCTCGACGACTGGAAACCCGCTGCTGACGCCGCGTTGAAAAACCCGCAGGTCACGGCAGCGGTGCCGTTCACGCAAATGGACGGCATGCTGTCTTACAAGGGCTCGATGCAGCCGATCGAAATCAACGGCATCGATCCCGCGCTCGAATCCCAGGTGTCCATCGTCACGCAGCATGTGGTGCAAGGCCGGCTGCAGGACCTGAAACCCGGCGAATTCGGGGTGGTCATCGGAGAAATCACCGCGCGCCGGTTTCGCTTGAACGTCGGCGACAAGCTGACCCTGATCGTGCCTGAAATCAGCAACGAACCAGGCGGCATCACGCCCCGACTGCAGCGCCTGACGGTGGTAGGTGTGTTCAAGGTCGGCGCCGAACTGGATGGCTCGATGGCTTTGGTCAACGTGGCGGATGCGGCGGCCATCCAGCGCTGGCAGCCGAATCAGGTGCAGGGCGTGCGCCTGGCCCTGACGGACCTGTATGCCGCCCCGCAAGTGTCGACCGCCATCGCCGCTGGGTTGGGTTCGAATTACAAAGCCGATGACTGGACCCACACCCAGGGCAGCCTGTTCAGCGCCATGAAAATGGAAAAGACGATGATTGGCCTGCTCTTGCTGATGATCGTCGCGGTCGCGGCATTCAACATCATCGCGACGTTGATCATGGTGGTGAACGACAAGGGAGCGGACATTGCGATCCTGCGCACCATCGGCGCCACCCCTCGGCAGATCATGACCATCTTCATGGTCCAGGGCTCGGTGATCGGGGTCATCGGCACCTTCATCGGCGGCGTATTGGGCGTGATCGCCGCAATCAACGTCAGTCAACTGGTCGGCTGGGTCGAGCGGGTGACGGGGCAGCACATCTTCACTTCCGACGTGTATTTCATCAGCAACCTGCCATCGCAACTGGAAGGGAGCGATGTGGTGATGATCTGCGCTGCGGGCCTGATCCTCAGTTTCCTGGCAACGATTTACCCGGCGTACCGCGCCTCGCAGATCGAACCGGCCCAGGCGTTGCGGTATGAGTGATCGGTAGGGTCAGCCTCGTAGGAGCGCGCTTGCCCGCGACAGCGGTGTATCGGTGCCCCGTGGTGACTGACCCACCGTCATCGCGGGCAAGCGCGCTCCTACAAGGGCGGAGTTAATTTGGCAGCTCGATCGTGAACCGCGTTGCCCCATCTTGCGATTCACAGCGAATGCCCCCCATGGGCCTTGATGATCGGTATGCGTGATCGGTTGGGTCAAACCTCGTAGGAGCGCGCTTGCCCGCGACAGCGCTGTATCGGTGCCC
>NZ_JAOCEA010000028.1:0-33810 GCF_029841165.1 Pseudomonas sp. GD03842
AAAAGCAAAGCAAAGCAAAGCGTAATCAACCCATGCCCTGAATCAAACGACGCTCTGCTCTTGCTCTTCGCTCTTGCTTTTGATCTTCCTACACAAACAGCCCAGCCACCGCCGAACGCGACTTGGGTGCAGGCTGAGCGGAGGTGTCGTGGAGTGGGTTGAGCGGCCTGGAGCCGCGAGAGCCGCGCGGCCAGGGATGGCCGTCCGCGGCGTGCCCACGGAGCAACGCCGGAAGGAGGGAACCCGGCGCAGCCGGGCCAAACCAGGAGCAAGCGGTTTTCCTCCATTTTGCCAAGACAAAATGGAGTCGCCCGTACGGGGCGAAACCCCAGCTCCCAGCCCACGCACAAACGGATCTGCCCCCGATCTCAGCGGCACCCATAACCACGCCATACGGATCCCGACACCGAGGGCTGATCCATCCGCAACATTGACGCAACGATCACAGCCTTCCAAGTGCCGCGTTGAAGACACCCCAGAAAGGTCCGAGCCGATCCGCAACTGCGTCTCTACGTAGTACTACGCAGGCGCAACCGTAGTATTACGAATTTCTCTGGCTGACAACTGCGCGGATAGTGGCGACGCTCCGGTACCCCGGATCGAACAATAACAATGACGCCGCAGCCATGAGCTTCGGCAGGAGACCCACCATGACCCGACTGACCAAACACCTGGGTTGGTTCGCCGTTGCAGCCCTAGGGGCCTGCGCCCTGGGTGTCGTCGCGCTGCGCCGCGGCGAGGCCATCAACGCCCTCTGGATTGTCGTCGCCGCCGTAGCCATTTACCTGGTTGCGTATCGCTACTACAGCCTGTTCATCGCCAACCACGTCATGCAACTCGATCCGACCCGGGCGACTCCGGCAGTGATCAACAATGATGGCCTGGACTACGTTCCCACCAACAAACACATTCTTTTCGGCCACCACTTCGCGGCGATCGCAGGGGCAGGCCCGCTGGTCGGTCCGGTGCTGGCGGCGCAGATGGGCTATCTGCCCGGCACGCTCTGGTTGATCGCCGGGGTGGTGCTCGCTGGCGCGGTGCAGGACTTCATGATCCTTTTCCTCTCCACTCGCCGTAACGGCCGGTCGCTGGGCGACATGGTGCGAGAGGAGATGGGCCGCATACCTGGCACCATTGCTCTGTTCGGCTGCTTCCTGATCATGATCATCATCCTCGCGGTGCTGGCACTGATCGTGGTCAAGGCCCTGGCCGAAAGCCCGTGGGGCATGTTCACGGTGATGGCGACGATCCCGATCGCGATGTTCATGGGCGTGTACATGCGCTACATCCGTCCGGGCCGCATTGGTGAAATTTCCCTCATCGGCGTGGTGTTGTTGCTGCTGTCGATCTGGGCCGGTGGTCAAGTGGCCTCGCACCCGGAATGGGCCCATGCCTTCACCTTCACGGGCGTGCAGATCACCTGGATGCTGGTGGGCTATGGCTTCATCGCCGCCATGCTGCCGGTCTGGCTGCTGCTGGCGCCGCGTGATTACCTGTCGACCTTCCTGAAGATCGGCACCATCGTCGCGCTGGCCATCGGTATCCTGATCCTGGCGCCCGAGCTGAAAATGCCAGCGCTGACCCAGTTCACCGACGGTTCCGGCCCCGTCTGGAAAGGCAGCCTGTTCCCGTTCCTGTTCATCACCATCGCCTGCGGTGCGGTGTCGGGTTTCCATGCGTTGATCTCCTCGGGCACCACACCGAAGTTGCTGGATAACGAGAAGAACGCCCGTTACATCGGTTACGGCGGCATGCTGATGGAATCCTTCGTGGCCATCATGGCCATGGTCGCCGCGTCGGTCATCGACCCAGGCGTGTACTTCGCCATGAACAGCCCGGCCGCCGTGGTCGGTGCCGATCCGGTTGCCGTGGCGCAGACCATCAGCAGTTGGGGCTTTGCCATCAGCCCTGACACCCTGATCGCCACGGCCAAGGACATCGGCGAGAACACGGTGCTGGCCCGTGCCGGTGGCGCACCGACCCTGGCCGTCGGGATCGCGCAGATCCTGCACCAGGTGCTGCCAGGCGAGAACACCATGGCGTTCTGGTACCACTTCGCGATCCTGTTCGAAGCCTTGTTCATCCTGACGGCGGTCGATGCCGGTACTCGCGCCGGTCGTTTCATGCTGCAAGACCTGCTGGGCAGCTTCGTACCCGCGCTGAAACGCACCGAATCCTGGACCGCCAACGTGATTGGAACCGGCGGCTGCGTCGCGCTGTGGGGTTACCTGCTGTATCAAGGCGTGATCGATCCGCTGGGCGGCATCAACACCCTCTGGCCGCTGTTCGGGATCTCCAATCAGATGCTGGCCGGGATCGCGTTGATGCTGGCGACGGTGGTGCTGATCAAGATGAAGCGCCAACAGTACGCGTGGGTCACCATCCTGCCTGCTTCCTGGCTGTTGATCTGTACCGTCACCGCGGGCTTGATCAAGCTGTTCGATCCAAGCCCCGCCGTTGGCTTCCTGGCCCTGGCCAAGAAATACAGCGCTGCGGCGGAAGCCGGCCAGATCCTCGCCCCGGCGAAGACGGTCGATCAGATGCAACACGTGATCTTTAACGCGTACACCAACGCGGCATTGACCACGCTGTTCCTGTTCGTGGTGCTGAGCATCCTGTTCTACGCGATCAAGATCGGTCGTGCCGCCTGGGTCAAGAAAGAGCGCAGCGACAAGGAATCCCCCTTCCAGGCCATGCCGGAAGCGCGCTGATGTTCAATGACCTGAGTCGCCTCGGCAAGTACCTTGGGCAGGCGGCCCGCCTGATGGTGGGCATGCCTGACTACGACAACTACGTCGAGCACATGACCAAGACCCACCCCGGCCAGCCGGTGATGTCGTATGAGGCGTTCTTCCGCGAACGCCAGGATGCGCGCTACGGTGGTAAGGCGGGGCCCAAGTGTTGTTGAGCCGTCGTTGAGTCCGAAAGAAACGCCACGCCCCGTCGTGGCGTTTTTCGTTTAAGCCTTAATCCTCCTGAAACGCGCCGTTCCAAGGGCATGAGCGCTGCTCCTTATTAATCCTTCAGAACGTTTAATACCCCGAGAAAGACTTTAAGCATTCGCCCCACCAGACTCTGTGAACCGTCCACCTCGTGATCTGGAGAGTCCGGAATGAACGCATTCGATCCTTCGCTGTTTCGCTCGCTGCTGACATCCATTCGTGCCCTGCCGGGCGGCGAACAGGTGCTGCTCGAACAGGTGGTGCAGGAACTGTCTGCGCGTCTGGTGGCCGAGGAGCGTAGGCAGGACCTTGAAACACCCGCTGAAAAGGTCGCCCTCTCTCCCTGGCAGGAGCGACGGGCCAAGGAATTGATGTCGAGCCAGATGGACAAGGGTTTGTCGATCGCCCAGGTCGCCAGCGAGTGCTCGCTGTCGCGCAGCCATTTTTCTCGTGCGTTCAAGAAAAATACCGGCCTCTCGCCACGGGATTGGTACCTGCAATTGCGGCTTGATAAAGCCAAGGGGTTGCTGAGCGACTCCGGTCTGACGATCTCGCAGATCAGCTTGGATTGCGGTTTCGCCGACCAGTCGCATTTCACCCGGGTGTTCACCCGGTCGGTGGGCATCACCCCCTTCAACTGGCGCCGCACGACCACCCGGGCCGACGTCCGTTGCGCGGGCTGAAGGAGAACGTCGACGCAGAGCACAACGGTTCAATCGCAGCGGGGGATTGTGGTGTACACCTGTCGAGGTATATTCGCTGCAGTCGTCTTTTCCGCTTCGGTCAAGGCACTTCTTCCTACGCTTATCCCGGAACCGATCCATGAACCGCAATGACCTGCGCCGCGTCGACATGAACCTTCTGGTGATCTTCGAAGCCCTGATGTTCGAACGCAATCTGACGCGGG
Organism: Pseudomonas sp. GD03842; assembly: GCF_029841165.1. Lineage (NCBI taxonomy): Bacteria > Pseudomonadati > Pseudomonadota > Gammaproteobacteria > Pseudomonadales > Pseudomonadaceae > Pseudomonas > Pseudomonas sp. GD03842. The sequence continues at coordinate 3,850 of NZ_JAOCEA010000028.1, forward strand.
TCGCCGAGAAACTGTTCATGGGCCAGCCAGCGATCAGCGCGGCATTGGCCCGCCTGCGCGACCTTTTCGACGACCCGCTGCTGTTGCGCAATGGTCGCGCGATGGAGCCGACCGCCCGCGCGCTGGACATTCTCAAAGAGCTGCAACCGGCGCTGGACACCATCTCCGGGGCGGTCAGCCGGGCCAAGGAGTTCGACCCGACCACCAGTTGCGACATCTTCCGCATCGGCCTGTCCGACGATGCAGAGTTCGGTCTGTTTCCGCCGCTGCTGACGCGCCTGCGGGAGGAGGCGCCAGGCATCATCGTGGTGGTGCGGCGGGCGAATTACTTGCTGATGCCCTCGCTGCTGGCCTCAGGTGAAATTTCGGTGGGCATCAGCTACACCACTGAACTGCCCGCCAACGCCAAACGCAGGAAACTGCGGGACATCACGGTCAAAGTGTTGCGCGGCGACAAGCGCCCTGGGGTGCTGACGCTGGACGATTACTGCGAGCGCCCGCACACGATGGTGTCGTTCTCCGGCGACCTGACTGGGAACATCGACCTGGACCTGGCCAAGGTCGGGCGGGCAAGGCGAGTGGTGGTGGCGGTGCCGCAATTCAGTGGCCTGCGTGCCTTGCTGGCCGGAACCGAACTGATCGCCACCGTCCCGGATTATGCCGCCTGCGCGTTGGTAGAAGGCTGTGCGCTGAGGGCCGAAGACCCGCCGTTCCCGATCGAGCCCGCCGAGTTATCGATGGTCTGGAGCGGCGTGCACGACAACGACCCAGCCGAACGCTGGCTGCGTTCGCGTATCTACGAATTCATGTCCCAGGAAACGCGCCCGATGCCGTGAAGGGGTAATTGGGATGCGGATTGCGAGGCTGCCCTGTCTCTGAACCAGGGGGCGTAGCCTCGTAGATCAAGCGTCCTCGATCCGGATGACCTCATCGGTGACTTCTTCCAATTGCCTCACCACTTGGTAGATGTGTGCGACTGCCAGCAGCGTGGGGCGGGGGATGTACTTGCCGGCCTTGACCTTGTACAGCGTGCGCGCGAGCCAAATGCTCTGGACCACCGGGATGTTGGCTTTTTTTGCGCGGGCGATCAGCGCCAGCGCGTCGTCGTCTTCGCCTTTGCAGTGAATCTGAGGCAGCGGGGTCTTGCCGGGACGGTAATACAGCGCAACGGCATAGTGGGTCGGGTTGACCACCAGCATGTCGGCGTCCTCCACCGGTTTGGGGGGCGCGGTGGGTGCCTGGTTAAGCAGCTCATGGGCCAGTTGCCGACGGTGGCCTTTGATGTGCGGGTCGCCCTCGGACTGCTTGTATTCCTTCTTGATGTCCTCGTGACTCATGCGCAGTTTCTTGGCGTGGAAGTATTTCTGCAGGGCGAAGTCCGCCATGGCGATCACCAGCAGCAAACCCAGCGTTGCCCGCAGGATGTGGCGGAACAGGTCCAGCAGCGCATGCCAGTAGGTCGTGAGATCGGTGTTGGCCAATAGAATCAGTGCGCCCAGGGAGGGCTTGACCACCGCGTAAAGCGTCGCGGCGATCGCCGCCGCCTTGAGCACGCTCAGAAGCAGGGTGGTGAGGTTCTGCGCAGAAAACATCTGCTTGGCATGGGCGAATGGGTTGAGTTTGTTGATGTCGATTTTCAGCGCTTTGGGCGCGAACAGAAAGCCGATCTGGACCCAGCTTCCCACCAGCCGCATCAACATCGCCATGCCGACACTGCTGAGAATGAAGCCGATCAACACCGTCGCGCCTTCGCTGGCCACTTGTTCCAGGGTGTGCAGATACGGCTTGCCGATACCGCCGAACGACAACGCCAGCAAATGCTGCAGACGCTCGACGCTTTCATCGGCCAGGCCCAGGGTGATCTCACTGACCACCAGCAGAATCAACAGCTTGCTGACGTCCTGGCTTTGTCCGACCTGACCTTTCTCCCGGGCGTCGCGCAGTTGTTTGGGCGTGGCCTTTTCGGTTTTCTCACTCATGACGGTTTCCCGCTCCCGGAACGTGCTGCGGTCATGGTTGCGGCACCAGTTGCGGCAACAGGTGCTTGAGGTCGGCCAGTTGCAGAATCTGACCGTTGCCCAGTTGCAACAATGTGGGGAGATAGATCAGCAGAAAGGCGATCCCGGCCATGCTTTTGGCGGGCATGGCGAGAATCGAGACGTTCAGTTGCTGCGCGTACAGCCCGATGATCGCCATCGCAGCCTCGATCAACAGCAGCAGGCCGATGAAGGGCGCGGCATAGAGCATCATGTGCTGCAGCGTCTGGTTGAGCTGCTCGAGAAATACGTTCAGGCCGTCCGCGGTCATGCCCGGCAACCAGGCGGTGGGTGGCCAGATCTGGTAGCTGTCCCAGATGACCTGGGTGATCAGCGACAAGCCCCCGGACAGGATGACCAGCATGATCAGGGTTTCTTGAAACAGCTCGCCGAGGGGCGTCGCATCCGGCCCCAGGGCGGGGTTGAGCTGGCCGCCGCTCAGGGCGCCCCGCTGGCTGTCGAGCAACGCGCCCACCGAGGCGAACATCCAGAAGGGGGCGTACAACAGCAACCCGATCAGGGTGCCGAGCACCGCTTCCTTGAGCAGCAGGGCGCCTATGGAGAACCAGTCGTTTTCGAACGAGGACAGCGCGCGGCTGATCGCCGGTGCCGGTACCATCGCCACCACCAGCACCACTGCGTAACGCAGCGGCCCTTTGAGGTATTTGAAGCAAAAGGCCGGGACCAGAATCATGCACGGCAACAGGCGAGCGGCCGCCAGGCCCATGCCCAGCATCAGTTCGAACAGGCCTTGGGCATCGAAAGGCATCTAGTGCATGCCCCCGGATCGGGCGATCAGGTCGAACGCCATGTTGATGAACTGGATCAACTCCACGCCGATCCAGCGCCCGGTCATGGCCAGCGTCAGGCCGACGGCCGCCAGTTTGATGCCAAAGGGCAGGGTCTGATCCTGAACCTGCATCAGCGCCTGCACCAGTGAGGTAATCACCCCCACCAACACCGCCACGCCCAACGGCGGCGCGGTCAGGATCACTACCAGAAACATGCCTTGCTTAAACAGCGCCAACGCTTCCATGGCCGTCTCACATGTACGAGTAAAAGAGGCTGTCGAGCAGGCGCGTCCAGCCTTGCACCAGGACGAACAACAGCAGTTTGAGCGGCAGCGAAATGGTCATGGGCGACACCATCTGCATGCCCAGGGCCAAAAGCAGGTTGGAGACGATCAGGTCGATGACGATGAACGGGATGTAGATCAGGAAGCCGATCTGAAACCCCGCCTGCAGTTCCGACAGCACGAATGCGGGCACAGCCAACAGCAGGTCACTCTTGCTCGCCTGGTCCGCCATCTCCTTGGGCCACATGCGCTGGGTGTTGTCCAGCAGATGGGCGCTGACATCCGGGTCGGTATTGCGCGTCATGAAGCGTTGCAGCGGTTCGATGATCGTGTTCGCGCTGGCTTGCAGCTTGTCGGTGCTGCCCATTTCCAGCGGATGCTCGTGAACCCGCTGCTGAATTTCATGGGCCACGGGTGCCATGACAAACATCGTCGCTGCCAACGCGATGCCGTACATCGCCATGTTGGGCGGCACTTGCTGGACGCCGATGGCGTTGCGGGTGATCAGCAGGGTCATGGCGATCTTCAGAAACGCCGTGCAGACGATCAGCAGAAACGGAATCAGCGAAAGGGCGCCCAGAAACAGCGCCAGCATGACCGGGTTCATCCCGTCCATGATCATGCCGGCGACGCCATACGGAGAATCTGCAGGCCCAGGCGACCGTCGACATCCACCAGTTCACCCTCGGCGACCACCCGTTCGCCATGGCACAAGGTGGCGAAGCCGGGCGTCACGCCGCTGACTTCGAGCACCGTACCGGCCGCTATCCGGCGCAAGTCTCCGAGGGTGAGGTTGAGGCTGCCGCAGCGCAGCGTGAGGTCGATCGACAACTGATCGATGGGGGCTGGCGCCTCAAAGCCGGTATCTGCCTGAGGCTGTTCATGGACGGGGTAGGGGCTTTCCTCGGCTGGCCATTCGGCCTCTTCGTTCAACGGCGCACTGAGGTGGTGTTCGTCCTGCTCGATCGACGTCTCATCGTCATCGCCGATCGAGGTGTCCAGCTCTTCGTCATAGAGCGCGTCATGGGTCATTTTCCTGAGCTTCCTCATGGCTGAAACGTACGTACAACTGCCGGTCATGGCTGTCGGTCTGCACTGCCCAATGCTGCCCGCCCAGATGCAGGCGACCATGGCCTTGGCTGTCGAACCGGGGATGCGTGGGTAACACGACATCGCCGGGTTGCAGCGAGGCCAGTTGCGCCAGCGTCAAGGACAAACCGCCCAGTTCCAACGGTGTGTGGACCGGCCAGTCTTCATTCACCTCGACCAACCGGGCTGTCCACGGCGCGGCGTCCAGCCAGCGCAGCAACACCTCGGCTGTGGCGCAGAGCACGCCGTGAACCCGGTGCTCGCCCAGACCCAACTCGATACGACAGCTCAGCTCGGCGGCCTGAGCGCCCACCGATGGAGCAGTGATACCGCTGAGTGGCGCGAGGGGCCCAAGCAGTTCCGCGATCTGCGGGCTAAAGCGTTGATTGAGGGCTTGCCAGTACCAGGGCTGGTGATCGCCATCGAGGGTGACGGGCAGATCGCCGAGCAGGCTGAGCAACGCTTCGGCGTCGCTGAGCCTGAAGGGGCCGAGCGCGCTTTGGAAAGCCGCAAGGTCTGTGTATTCGAGAGTGACGGCGAGCAGGGGGCGAAGGGTGAGGGTGCCCGTCAGCCCGTGTGCGCTGAAGGCCAGGCGGGCGCCTGCGCCCAGACGACGGCTGAATTGGGCCTGCGCGGCGCCGACGGTGCGCAAGGTCAAACGGCTCATGCGGGTAGCCCCTCTTCGAAGGACAGCGCCACATCCTGACCGAGCGCGTCCGTGAGTGCTTGCTCACAGGCACGCTGGTGCGGTTGCAGGCGCTTTAGCGCCCCACGCCGAGCGAACGCCAGTTCAATGTTCCACTGGTTGTCCCGCTTGTTGGCATTGACCTGCACCCGGCCGAGGTGAGGCATCAGCAGCGTGACGTTGAAAGGGCCATCGGGTTGCAGGGGCAAACGTTGCGCCAGTTCGTCGACCAATTGCGTGGGCACGCTGTCGCTTGCCTGTGCAAGGAACAGGCTGCCGCCACCGAAACCAGAGTGGTCAGGCGCTTCATCCACCGACGGCACCAGCAATTGCGAGAAGAACAGGCCGTCAGCAGCCACCGCCTCACCGGAACGGCTCTCATCGGAAAACGAGCGCAGGCGATCCAGATCGCCGCGACGAACGCTCAGGGCTGGGCGCTTGTCGCTCGGGCCAGGGAGCTCGGCCTGAGCCGGGCGTTGCGGGGTTGGAGGTGCGGGGCGAGGCGGGGCTTTGATGGGCGTGTTCATGGCGAGTCAACCTTGTTCGTCGAGGGCTTCGGCCAGGCAGGCCAGTTTTTCCACGGCACGCTGAAAGGCCTTGGCCTCGGCACGTGCCTGCTCCAGAAGTTGTTGCTGGGCGTCTATCCCGAGCCGCTGCCGTTCGACGTCCTGGCGGATGTACGCCAATCGGTCGAGCATGCGGTGTTCTTTCTCGTGCCAGCGCTCCAGGTCGTTCAGTGCCATGGCTTGATTGAGGTTGGCCTGACTGAGCGCCTGCCGTCTTTCCCGTTGATTGGCCCGCTCCTGGCTCAACGCTTCGCGCGTGGCCTGCAACTGCGTCTGCAACTCATCCAGAGCGCGTTGCGCCCGGCGCTGGGCCCGTTCGGCACTGGCCTGGCGGTGTTGGCGCAAGGGGGTAAGCACGGCAATCACCTGTGTCATCGCCAGTTGCTGCGGATCGATTTCCAGTTCTTCTTCCATGGTTACTCCGGCAACTGAGACGTCAACTGCATCAAGGCGTCCAGGGTCGTTTCCAGGGGGACGGGTTCGCGCAGATCCTGGCGAAGAAACGCATTGATCGGTTCGTTCAACTGCACGGCGCAGTCCGTCACCGGGTCGCTGCCCGGCTGGTATTCGCCCAGGCGCAGCAACATTTCCACCTGTTTGTAGGCCGCCATGAGTCGCCTGAGCCGGTTATTGGCCTGCTGGTGTTCACGCCCGGTGACGTTGCTGAGGATCCGACTGATGCTGGCCTGCACGTCGATGGCCGGGTAGTGCCCACGTTCGGCGAGTTTGCGCGACAGCACGATGTGGCCGTCGAGTAATGAACGCACTTCGTCGGCCACCGGGTCGTTCATCGAGTCCTGTTCGATCAACACGGTGTACAGCGCTGTGATCGAGCCGGTTTCGCTCATCCCGGCACGCTCGACCAAGCGAGGCAACAGGGTATAAACCGATGGCGGCAGACCGCCCCGGCCCAGGGGCTCGCCCGCGGCGATGCCGATCTCTCGTTGGGCGCGGGCGAAGCGGGTCAGCGAGTCGAGCAACAACAGCACCTTCATGCCGCGTTCACGATAGGCTTCGGCAATGGCGGTGGCCGTGAACGCGGCGCGGGCACGCTCCATGCTCGAACGGTCCGACGTGGCGCAGACCAGCACCGAGCGGCTGCGCAGGGTGGCATCCAGTTCATGGTCGAGAAATTCGCGCAGCTCGCGACCCCGTTCGCCGATCAGGCCGAACACGATCACGTCACACGCCATGTTCCTGGCCAGCTCGGCCATGAGCGTGGTCTTGCCGCAGCCGGCGCCCGCAAACAACCCCACGCGCTGACCTTCCCCCAGCAGAATGGCGCTGTCGATGGCCCGCACGCCGGTGGGCAAGGCCTGGGTGATGCGTGGGCGTTGGGTCGGTGGCAATGCGTCGGCGATGACGGGCAGGGTCACACGGCGATCATCCGGCCCGGCGAACGCGCCTTCGGAATCCTCCAGCAAGGGGCGGCCAAAACCATCGAGCACGCTGCCCAGCAGGCTGTCGTCGACACCAATGCGATGCGCCATGCCAAGCGGCCGAATGTGCGCACCGACCTGGATACCGTCCGGCGTGCCCAGGGCACTGAGCAGGGTGCAGTCGCGAGTGAAGCCGACGATCTCCGCAAGCATGCTGCTGCCGTCGGATTTGCTCACTTCGCACAGGTCGCCGACCTTGGCCGCCGGGATCTGGCACTCCAGCAGAATCCCGCTGACGGCGCTGACCCGGCCGCTGGCGCGCACCGCACTCACAGCCCCTAGGCGCCGGGCATGGGCGGACTTCCACGGGTCGAAGGCGGCGTTCACCAGCTCACCTCATAGTGCCGCTCGCCATCGAACTGGATGCGATCGTCGTCGATGCGGGTCAGGCGCAGGCCATTGAGCTCATCGCCGATGTACAAGCGATGGCCGTCGGCCGTGACCAAATGGGCATGAGGGCCGGACATGATCTGCACAATGGTGAACGGCAGGCCGCTGCTGGACGCCGTGACGTTGTCGATCAAGGCCACCGGCGTGTCGTAACGCTCCTTGAAACGTTGCAGCATGCGCTGGTAAACCCGTTGCGATTCAGGCTTCAGGCTGCCGCTCAGCTCCAGGCCTTCGGCCGAGGCCTGGACGTTGACCTCGCTGAGCAGCCGGTCACTGAGCATGGTCGCGAGCTGGCGGCGGGCCTCCTCGACACTCGCCAGTCGCTTGCGTGGATGGGCCATGGCCTCGGCCGGGTCGGGCCTAGGCTGGCTCTGTGCCAAGGCCGGGCTTGCCATTGCAGTGATCGCCGGTGCCGGCGCACTGCTGCGCGTCAGGCTCCACGCGCTTCCGGCGATGCCCAGCAGCACCCCTACCACGATGCCTGTGGTGCGATTGAGCAGGCGCGAACGCGACTCGACTTTTTCCAATGGGGGCGTCGATGCCGCGGGTTCAGCTTCCGGGGCAGGGGCCTCGGGGATGGGGGGCTGAAGCACGGCGGGCACGTTCGGCCAGGCGTCGTCGGCCGCCGATACGCACAACCACACCGAGCCCAGGACGAACGCGGTATTGGGTATGAGCTCAGCGGTCGTGTGACGATGGCCTTCCTGATCGCCGATCTGGCCGTCGGCGCCGCTCATCAGCCAGCGTTCGCCATCGCGCTGCAATCGGCAATGTAGCTGCTCGACCCCCGGATCGTGCAGGGCCAGATCCTGCTCGGCATCCGCGCCGATGTTCCATTGTTCGCCCACCAGCGGCAGCGCTGCGCCCTGATGCAGGCCGCTCAACACCCTCAATTCAAACATGGGAAGTTCTCCGGCGCTTCAGATGGCTGATCAGGCGGCATAGTCGTTATCCAGGGCATCGAGGTCTTCTTCCAGATCGAAACGTCCCAGCACTTTGACCTGGGCCGCGTTGCTGATCTCGGCGAAAGACAGCACCGGGACGTGATAGAACTCTTCCTGCAGCAGGGTCCGCAGCGGGCTGCGCAGGTCCTGGGCGACCAGCAGGACAGCGCGCTCGGCGGTGCGTACGGGAAAAGCAATGTGCAATTGCTCCACCAGCAATTGACTGGTGTCGTTGTCCAGCGCAAAGAAGGTTTCGGTCTGGGTCTGGCGCAGGCTGTCGCGCAGGATGCCTTCGCTTTCCGGGGTGAGCACCCACACCAGCAGGCCTTCGGCACCGCAATACTGGTGGTAGATCTGTGACTTCAGGGCAATGCGCACGTAGTCCGCCAGCACCGTGACTTCACGTTCATGCTGACCGTGCTCGATCAGGGTCTCGGCGATCACGCGGATCGCGCGCAGGGGCACACATTCCGACGCCAGGCGCTGCAGCACGGCGGAGAAGCGAGCGAGCGGCAGCACCCGTTGCATTTCCTGGGCAAGCTCCGGTTGCTCGCTTTCCAGCCAGCCGAGAATCGCCTTGGTTTCCTGCAGACCGATGAACTGCGGCCCGCAGGACTGCAAGGCGCGCTCCATGCGCTCGATGATCAGGGTCATCGCATCGACGCGTTCGACCTGCTGATCCTGCAATTGCGGGGCGTCGGCGGGCAGCCACAGCCATTGACCTTCCTGGCGTTCAAGGCTGCCCGAAACCGCGCTGTCGGGCGACGCCTCGAGCGTGCGTGGGTCGACGGCCACATGGCTCTCGGTGAATGTGGCCCTGAGCAACGGCACTTCATAGACCGAAAAACGGAATTCGTCCGGTGGCAGGTGTTCCGCCTGCTCAATGATGAAAGAGGGCAGCGTCAAGCCGTATTGCACCACCAGCCGGTTGCGGCGCTGGCGGATCTCGCTGACCAGTGCCTCGACCTGCGCCGGGTTCTGGCTGGGGTGGAACTGCAGCACGAACTGGCGGCTTGGGGAGAAGGTGCGCAGGTCTTCGCGGCCGTTCATTTCAGGGGCCACCGCCACGGCCTGAACCTGCTCGGCCTGGGGTTTGGCGCGCTGCAACTGCAGCAGGCCGCCGATCCCGCAGATGATCGAAATGACAATGAACACCGCTGTCGGCATGCCTGGCAGGGCGGCAAAGCCAAGCATCGCCACCGCGGCGATGATCCAGGCCTTGGGCTGGCTAGTGATCTGCTCGGCGATCTGGCGGCCAATGTTGGCTTCGGCCCGCTCCTCGTCCGGCACGCGGGTAATGATCATGCCGCAGGTGACCGAGATCAGCAGCGCCGGAATCTGCGCGATCAGGCCGTCGCCGATGGTCAGCACGGTGTACACCTGCAAGGCGTCTCCGGCGCTCATGTTGTGTTGCACGACGCCGATGGCGATGCCGCCGATCATGTTGATGGCAACGATGATCAGGCTGGCGATGGCGTCGCCGTTGACGAACTTCATGGCCCCGTCCATGGCGCCGAACAACTGGCTTTCCTTGCCCAGCTCGGCACGGCGACGACGGGCCTCGTGGACACTGATCAGGTTGGCGCGCAAGTCACTGTCGATCGACATTTGCTTGCCGGGCATGGCGTCCAGCGTGAAGCGCGCACCGACTTCGGCCACCCGTTCGGAGCCCTTGGTGATGACCAGGAAGTTGACCACGGTGAGGATCAGGAAGATCACCATCCCCACCGCCAGGTTCCCCCCGACCACGAACTGCCCGAATGCCTCGACGATGTGACCCGCGTCCTGATTGAGCAGGATCAGGCGAGTCGTGGAAATCGACAGCGCCAACCGGAACATGGTGGTCAACAGCAACACCGCCGGAAAGGTGGAGAATGCCAGCGGCCTGGGCAAGTGCATCGCCAGCATGATCAGCAGGCAGGAAATGCAGATGTTGATGGCGATCAGCACGTCCACCAGCCCGGTGGGCAGCGGGGTGATCATCATGAAGACAATGGCGATGACCACGAAGGCGCCCACGATTTCCGAGCGGCGCATGGCCGCCAGTGCCAACTGGTTGAGCAGGTGGATGACACGATCCATCAGGCGAGGCCTCCCAAAGTCGGGTTCTGTTCCAGCCGAGTGAGTTCGGCCATGAGGATGAGCAGGTTGCCCAGCGCGTTCTGTCGGGTCTTCATGTCACGCCACAACAGGATCGGCAGTTGCTGCAGCATCGGACGCAGGCCGTTGAGAAATGCCAACTGATGCTTGAGCTGTTTGCCGCCGATGTGTTGCGTCAACTGCAGGGTCTCGTTCAGGTTCATGCCTTTGTTGGACAGGGCCAGCAGATGCTTGAGAAACGCAGCGGGGTCGATCTGCAAGCCAGGGTTCTTGTTGCGCATGCGCCCCAGCAAGTGTTCGCAGCTTTGCAACAGCGTTGCGACATGACGGGCGGTGTTGAGGCTGTGCATCAGCGTGCGCAGTTGCTGAGCGGAAGTGGAAGGCGTGAGGGATGACAGGTCGTCGGCGATGGCGCTGCGCATGTCCCGCAGGTTCAGCTCGAAATCGCCGCTGTCTTCCCGTTCGTTGAGCAGCGCGTCGATGAGCCCAGTGATGGTCTGTTGCCCCGTGACCGCCGCACCGTACAGGTTGCGCAGCGCACCGCGCCGTTTGCTGTCGACCCCGGATTTGGCGAACGCTTTGGCGCTGTTGATGCCGGCGCGGGTCCGCTGGCCGTATTGCCGACGCAGCAGTTTCAACTGTTGGGTCAACACCACGTGTTCGCCGGTGGCGCCATCGGCTTGAGCCTGCTTTCGTGCGGCCTGCAACACCACATGGGCTTTGGCGGGGTCGCCGTCGCTGTAGCTGAGCACCTGGGCCAGATTGGCCGACCGCTGTTTGAGCAAGAACTTGCGCAGGTTGCGCGCGGCGTCCTCCAGGCCACTGTCTTGCGAGCCCACCAATTGCTGATACAGCTCGCCCAGTTTGGCCGCGCGCGATTGCAAGGCGTTGCCACTGGCAATCAGTTCGCGCTGGCCCAGGCTGCGGCTCTGTTGGACCAGGGCAGCGGCGAAACGCGATACCTGCAGCGGCGAAGTTCCGTTCGGATTCGGCGCGTTGGTCCGCGGCGGCACAATGGGCGCCGACGTGTTTCTCGCAGCGGCCGGCCCCGGAGTGGCAGCAGGTGCACCGGGTGCGGGAGTCAGCGGCGGTGGCGCAGGAGCGACGATCTTCATAAGACGGTTCTGAGCGGGGTCATGCGCTCTGAGTGGCTTTGAGCACCGTCTGGTTCCATGCAGGCCAACGTTCGGAAAACTGTGCCAAATCCCGTTGAAGAATCAGCGTCCTCGCGCAAGTTCTTGCACGGACCGTTGCGCGGAAAAAAGAAATCTAGTTAAAAAACAACAGGTTAAAGAAGGTATTTTGCTGGCATGCATATCGCTATAGGGCTAACACACTCCAAACAAGGAAGAGCCCTGATGTTTCCAAGCCTCGCGATACTCGACATTGAATCCCCACGCACTCGCCAGCCGATCCAAGGCATTCGGCAGATGTCCAGCGATCAGGTGAAGATGATTCGTGCCTTCATACAGAAGCGGGTGATGAACCCGGAAGACGTCGACGACATTTTGCAAAGCACATTTCTGGAGGCGCTGCGCAGTGAGCACAAGTTTCAGAACGCCAGCAAACCACAGACCTGGTTGTGCGGCATTGCGCTGAACCTGATTCGCAACCATTTTCGCAAAATGTACCGTCAGCCTTATCAGGAGAGCTGGGAGGACCACACCCATACTGAACTCGACCATCAGGGGGACATCGGTCATGAAGTCGACGGTCGCCGACAACTGGCGCGCGCGGTCAAGGCGATCGGGACACTGCCTTCGAACATGCAGCGGGTGATCGAGGTGTCACTGGAAATGGACGGCAATTACCAGGAAACCGCGACCTCGCTGGGCGTGCCGATCGGCACCGTGCGTTCGCGCCTGTCTCGGGCCAGGGAACAGTTGAAGCGTCAGATGGACCCGTTCGCGTAACGCCGTCCCATACGGCTGGACGCGTGCAGCGAAGAGGAGGGGACCGTTTCAGAGGTGCTCGGAAACGGTCGCAGCCTTGACCAGGTCGTACAGGGCGAAGGCGCGGTTGACCAGGAAAATGGTGACGGCGGTGAGGGCAACGGCGTTGATCAGGTGCAAGGTCATGGCGGCAATCCTGTGTGAACGTGGGATTCGGGCGATGCAGGCGATGCAGGCGATGTTACGCGACGCTCGAAAAACCTGAAGACAATCGCCTTCATGGTGGACATCAACAGGAATGATGGGCCTTGACAGGCATGGGGGGCGGCCTTGCGACGACCGCCGCCATCGGATCAGTCGTCGCGGGTCAGCACTTCCAGCAATTCGATCTCGAAGTTGAGATTCGAATGCGGCGTGATGTGCGCGCCTATGCTGCGCTCGCCGTAAGCCAGGTGCGATGGCACACGCAGTTGACGCTTGCCACCGACCTTCATCCCCATTAGCCCGATATCCCAGCCTTTGATCACACGGCCGCTGCCGATGACGCATTGAAACGGTTTGCCTCGTTGCCAGGATGAATCGAACACCGTGCCGTCTTCCAGGGTGCCTGTGTAGTGGGTCGTGATCAACGCGCCTTTGACGACAGCTTTTCCAGTGCCTTCCTGGACATCGATGATCTGGAGTTCTTGGCTCATGGTGGGTTCTCGTGTGAACGGACGCAGGCGGCGATCGTACGGGCACCGATTGCCACTGGCAACCGTCGCGAGGTGCCGGCCTCCCACGGGCAAACAAAAACGGCGCGCCCTGTGGGGAGCGCGCCGTAGATGATGCAGCGTTGCCGTGATCAGGCGATGACGTCGCTGCTCCAGCTCCCGTTGACCAAGCGTTTGAGCCCCAACGGGTTGGCGTTTTGCAGCGCCGGTGGCAACAGGCTGTCAGGGTAGTTCTGGTAGCAGACCGGGCGCAGGAACCGGTCGATGGCCAACGTCCCGACCGAAGTGCCGCGAGCGTCCGAGGTGGCCGGATACGGCCCGCCGTGCACCATGGCATCGGACACCTCGACGCCGGTCGGGTAGCCGTTGACCAGAATGCGACCGACTTTCTCTTCCAGCACCGGCACCAGCCATTGGTATTTCTGCAGGTCGGCGGTTTCGCCGATCAGGGTCGCGGTCAGTTGGCCGCGCAAGGCCAGCAGCGCGGCTTTGAGCTCCGCGTCATCGGCGACTTCGATCAGCAGCGTCGTGGGGCCGAACACCTCTTCCTGAAGCAGTTCATCCCCCGTGAGCAGCATGCTCACATCGGCCTTGAACAACTGCGCCCGGGCCTGACGGCCTTCCTGCGGCTGCCCGGCCAAATGCGTGACGAGCGGGTGCGCCAGCAGTTTCTGCACGCCTTTGCTGTAACTGCGCAGGCCCCCTTCATTGAGCATGGTCTGCGGCGCCTGGCCACCCAGGTGCTCTTTGAGTTGCTCGGTAAAAGCGCTCAGGGCAGGGGACCGAATACCGATCACCACGCCAGGGTTGGTGCAGAACTGACCGGCTCCCAGAACCACCGAAGCGGCCAGCTCCCCGGCAATGGTCGCGCCACGGGCTGAGAGCGCGCCGGGAAGCAGAACCACCGGGTTGATGCTGGACATCTCGGCGAACACAGGGATCGGCTGTGGACGCTCGGCCGCCAGTTTGCACAGCGCATTACCGCCATGCAGCGAACCGGTGAACCCCACGCCCTGGATGGCCGGATGCCTGACCAGACCTTCACCGACGCCGCTGCCGAAGATCATGTTGAAGACGCCCTTGGGCATGCCGGTTTTTTCGGCGGCGCGCACGATGGCCTGACCGACCAGATCAGCGGTTGCCATATGACCGCTGTGGGCTTTGACCACCACGGGGCAACCTGCGGCCAGGGCAGAGGCGGTGTCGCCCCCGGCGGTGGAGAAAGCCAGGGGAAAGTTGCTGGCGCCGAACACGGCGATCGGGCCGACACCGATGCGGTACTGGCGCAGGTCGACGCGGGGCAGGGGCTTGCGCTCGGGCAGGGCCTGATCGATACGGGCGCCGAGGAAATCGCCACGGCGCAGCACGCTGGCGAACAAGCGCATCTGGCCACTGGTGCGGCCACGCTCGCCTTGGATGCGGGCGGCGGGCAGGGCGGTTTCCTGGCAGACGAGGGCGACGAAGTCATCACCCAGTGCGTCCAGTTCATCGGCAATGGTGTCCAGGAATTCTGCGCGGCGGCCGGGGCTCAACTGACGGTATTCAGCGAAAGCTTGCTTGGCGGCGAGGGCAGCAGCGTCGATTTCGCCATCGGTGGCCTGGTGGAAGCGGTAAGGCAAGGGTTCGCCAGTACTGGCGTCCACGCTCGTGTGTCGGGCTTCACCGAGGCCGCTGCGGGCGCCGCCGATGAAGTTCTGGCCGAGAACGTTAGGCATCTGCTTCTCCTGTTATTGTGCTTGGGAATTGATCAGGCAGTCGCCTGAAAGGCAATCGGTGGGGATACGTGAAGCCGGTGGATGACCCGGAGGAACGATCTGTTGACAGACATCATACAACTGCAAATTTTCCCCCGCAACCGATCGCTCCCGTCGTCAATGGCCTCAGGCGATCTGCGTCAGCACGTCACGCAGCCGGTCCAGTGCGGGATCGATATCCAGGGTTTCGATGGCGCCAAACCCCATGATCAGGCCGTTCCGCACGGGGACGTGGTGATAGAAGCCTGTGAGCGGGTACAGGCCGATATCGACCTTGCGCATCAGCGCGACCAGCAATGCCACGTCGATGGGGTGCTTGAACATCACGGCCATGTGAAAGCCTGCGGTGCACGGGATGGCGTACATCCAGGGCGACAGATCGCCAGCCAGGCGGGCTAGAATCCGGTCGCGACGGCCAGCGTAAATCCCGTGGCAGCGGCGAATGTGTCGATTGAGCAGGCCATCGCCGATGAATTTGGCCAATGCCCACTGCGGCAACGTGCTGGTGTGCCAGTCCGTCACTTGCCTGGCCTGGATCACTGCTTCGCGCAGGGTGGCAGGCAGTACCGCATACCCCAGACGCAGTTCGGGCAGCAATGTCTTGGAAAAGGTGCCCACATACGCCACCACACCGAAGCCGTCCATGCTTTGCAGGGAATCGGTGGGGCGCCCTTCATAGCGGAATTCGCTGTCGTAATCGTCTTCGATGATGATCGCGCCGATGCGACGCGCCTTGTCCAGCAGTGCTTGACGTCGCGCCAGGCTCATGGGCATACCCAGTGGCATCTGGTGCGATGGCGTGACGTAGATCAGGTGACTGTCCTCGGGGATGCACTCGACCCGGATACCCTCGTCGTCCACGGGGACGCTGGCCACCGTCGCGCCTTGGGCAGCAAACAGCAGCCGGGCGGGCGCATAGCCCGGATCTTCCATCGCCACCGTGCAGCCGGGTTCGATCAGCACCCGCGCGATCAGGTCCAGCGCCTGCTGCGCACCATTGCACACCACCACATCGTCGGCCACGCAATTGACCCCGCGCGCGAACGCGATGTGGCCTGCGATTGCTTTGCGCAGTTCCGGGACGCCTTCGGGCTGGCTGTAAAAGCCCCGCGCTTGCGCCATCTGACGCAAGGCATGCTGGGTACACCGTCGCCAGTCATCGAGCGGGAATTGGGTTTTCGCCGTGGCGCCGCCGATGAAGTCATGCCGCAACGTGCCTTCCCGTGTCGGGTGGCGCAGCGGCAGAGAGAGGTTCTGCCAGGCGTCGATGCGTTTCTGGCTGGCCAGCACCGGAGCGCTCTGGCGACGCTGCGTAGGGGCGGTCAGATGGTTGACGAAGGTGCCGCTGCCGATTTTTCCCACCAGGTAGTTTTCATAGGTCAGGCGGCTGTAAGTGTCGGAGATGGTTTTGCGCGACAGGCCCAACTGGGCGGCAAGCAGGCGACTGGGCGGCAACTGCACCCCCGGGGCCAGGCGTCCCGATTCGATGCTCTCGCGCAGTTGTTCATACACCTGGTTCGCCAGGTCCTTGCGGCCATGTATGACGATATGAAGTTCCACGCACAGCTCTCCAGCCACTGAGGGTCAAAACGGGCGAGTTGGATTCTAGACTGAGCGGGTGCTGGCCGAAAGCGCCAACTCGGCCATCGGCAAACCCGGCCAATCCCGTTATCCTGCGCGCTGCTTTTCGTTTCCCCTTCGATCGATGGATACCTGATATGGAGTTCACCAGCGGCTTTTTGCTGAGCCTTTCGTTGTGCCTGGACATAGGCGTGGCCAATATCGCGATGATCACGTTGGCCATGCAGCGCGGCTACCTGCAAGGGTTCTGGCTCGGGCTGGGCACCTGCTTTGGCGATCTGTTCTACGCCGTTCTGGCGTTGGCGGGCATGACCGTGCTGCTGCAATACGAATGGGTGCGCTGGACCCTCTGGTTGGGTGGCTCGGTGCTGCTGATCGGGTTCGCGATCAAGATGATCGTGTCCGCCATGAGCGATCACGGCGCTTTGGCCGTCGCTCAAGACGCCGACCGCCGCTCCGGCGTGCGGGCCTTCTCAAGGGGCGTGTTTCTTGCCGTCTCCTCCCCGACGGCCATTCTCTGGTTCGCTGCGGTGGGCGGCACACTGATTTCCAGGGCAGGGGGCCACGGCGGCTTGAGCACGGCATTGTTTTTGTCGGGGTTCTTCAGCGCAGGCGTCGCGTGGTGCGTGTTCATCTGTTTCGCCGCCAGCCACGGCGGACGCCTGTTGGGCGACCGCCTGCTCAAATATTCCTACTGGGTCTCGGCAGCGATCTTCTGCTACTTCGCGGTGTACGTGATTTTGTCGGGTTATCGCGAATTCATCGTCAACGCGGCGCAGGGTTGAGCGCTTGCGTCCGAGTCGTCTGCTCTGCGAGCCGCTTCATTCGCACACCATGACGGCCCGTCCGGTTCTGATCGATTCCAGCGCGCAGTTGGCCAGGTGCAGTGCCTTCAACCCGTCTCGGGCGTTGGTCGGCAGCGGGGCATCGGCTTGTATCGCAGCAATGAACTGGTTCAGCTCGTTGCGGTAGGCGTCGGCGTAACGTTCAAGGAAGAAATTTTCCAGCGGTTCGCGGACCTCGGTCTGAGTCGCGCTGTACCTGCGCACCGTGTTGGGTCGGTGGTTGTCGTTGAGCAGCATGCCCTTGGAGCCGAACACCTCCAGCCGCTGGTCGTAACCGTACGCCGCCTCGCGGCAGCAGTTGATATGGCATTGTTTCCCGGATGCCGTGCGCAGCAGCACCATCACGCTGTCGTAGTCGTCGATGCCTTCGAGGGCCGGCTCCACCAGGCGGCTGGCAATGGCCATGACTTGCGTCGGTTCTTCGCCCAGCAGCGTGCGCGCGGTGTCGAAGTCGTGAATGGTCATGTCACGGAAGATGCCGCCCGAATGCTTGAGGTATTCCATCGGTGCAAGGCCCGGGTCGCGGCTGGTAATGACCACTTGGCGCACGTCACCGATTTCACCTTCGGCAATGGCCTTGCGTATCCGCAACGTGTCCGGATCGAAGCGACGGTTGAAGCCGAGCATCACCTTCCCGTTCAGGCGCTCGAGGGTGTCGACCGCCTCCGCTGCCTTGGCGAAGTCCAGATCGATGGGCTTTTCGCACAGCACGGGGAGACCGCGCTCGACGGCTTGCAGCATCAAGTCGATGTGGGTGTCGGTGGGGGTGCCGATGACGATTGCGTCGACATCCTCACGGGTAATGGCCTGGGCGCAATCGTACGCCGCAGCACAGCCGAGTTTCGCCGCCAGTCGGTCGACGCCCTCGCGCCAGGGGTCAGCGATGACCGACAGTCGAACGTCGGAGTGAGACGCCACGTTTGCCGCGTGGATGGTGGCGATGCGGCCTGCGCCGAGGACTGCAATGCGTAGCATGGATGGCTCTCCGTGAAAGGGCGTTGTCAGGGGCGAATGAAATGCGGTGCACCACTCAATGCGCGAGGCTGAATGGCGTCACGATCTGTACAGGCGAAGGCGCAATGGGGCCAGCCTTCCACAGGCGGTGAAACTGCAGGATCCGGGTAAAAGCGTGGCGGGCGTCCAGTTGCAGGTTGTGGTCGATGATCGCGGCGATTTTTTCCTCGGCCAGCAATTGGCGGTTCTCCTGATCCAGATCGTGACCGATGAACACCCTGAGCGGGCGAGCCAGTGCGGCGAATGCATCGACGATCGCCCGATTGCCCCCGCCGACACTGTAGACGGCCTTGATCGAAGGGTGCTGTTCGAGGGCTTGGGTCATCCGCTGCAGCGTGGGCGGGTACACGCCCAGGCCTCCGCTGACCTCGACCACGCGCACATGCGGGGCGCGTTCATGCAGCCAACTGCAAAAGCCCGCGTGCCGTTCCGCCTCGCCACGGAAGTGCTGGCTGCTGATCACCACCGCCACGTCTTGCGTCGCATCGTCCAGCCAGCGCGTCAACAGGTAAGCCGCCGTCTGCCCGGCGGTGCGGTTGTCCATGCCGATGTAGCCGATACGCTCACTGTGTGTCAGGTCGGACACCAGGGTCACCACCGGTACGCCCGCTGCCGTCACCTGGTTCACGGCGGCACTGATCTCAGGCTCGTCGGCCGCCTTGAGAATCACGCCCTGGCTTCCGTTGCTGACACAGCGCAGGATCAACGCCTGCATCCGCTGTGGGTCAATGTGCTGATAAAGATGAAAACGGGGAAAGATGCGAAAGGGCGCCAGCGTGCCCAGCTGCGTGTGAATGGCCTCCTTCACCGCGTCACTGAAACGCCTTGGGGTGTGCAGGATGACGTCGATGTGAAAGGTTCGGCCCACCGCCAGGCCGCAGGTTTCCTGCGCTTCCAGCTCCGCCAGGGCCTGCTGGATGCGCCGGTGGGTCTGGTAGTGCACGCTGCCACGTTGATGCAGCACGCGATCGACCGTCGCCTTGCTGACACCGGCCTGGGCGGCGATCTGTTTGATCGAAAAACGTCTGGGGCGGTCGAGCATGGAATCTCCTGAGCCTTTGGCAAGGTCTTGTTGAGGTCGATTCAGGTCGGGTATCCGTGATACGCAATGCTAGACGCAGTTCTATTTACTGTACAGATAGAAATTTATTTCCATCGTAGAAGGTCAATCTCGCTCGGCAACATCGTCCTTGATCGTCCATGGCCACCCACCGCCCAGCGCTCGGAAGGTGGCCACGGCGGCGCGGGCATCGTTGGCGTGCAACTGCGCGAGTTGATCGCGAGAGACCAACAGTTGACGGTCTTCGTCGAGCACTTCCACCAGGCTGACGGCACCGCCCTTGTAGGCGTCCTGTGCGGCGTCCCGCGCGGTCTGGTGTGCCGCCACCTCTGCACTGACGTCCTGGCGCTGTTGTTCCAGTTCGACCAGGGTCACGATTGCATTTTCGACGTCCTCGGTGGCCTTCAGCATCGCCAGCCGGTATTCGGCCAGCGCCTCGGCATTGGCGCCCTTGGCCTGCGCCACTTCCGCATCGACCCGACCGAAATCGAACAGCCGCCAGTGCAGCCCGAGAATGGCCTGGGGCTGAAACGCCGATGAGGTGAAAAGCTGGCCGCTATGGGCCGTATCGAAACCGAGCAGGCCGGACAACGACACGCTCGGGTAATACTCGGCGATGGCCGCGCCGATACGTGCGTTGGACGCCGCCAGCCTGCGTTCAGCGGCGATCACATCCGGTCGACGGCGCAGCAAATCGGCGGGGCCCTGGGCGTCGCTGATCCTCGGCACGTCATAGTGCGGCGGGCTGCTTTGCAACGCCAAGGCGTAGGTGCCCGGTTGCGCACCCATCAGCACGTCCAGTCGGTTCAGCTGGGTCGTCAGCTCGGTGCGCAGTGGTGGCAGAGTCGCCCGCGCCTGCAACACCAGCGCTTCGGCCTGGGCCTGCTCGCGGTGGGTGGCAAGGCCCATGCTCATGCGATCCTTGATCAAGTCGAGCAAGGCGTTCTGGGTGGTCACCTGATCTTGGGCGACGGCCAGGCGCTGCTGTGCGCCACGGATTCGGAAATACGCGTCCGCCGCTTCGGCGGCCACCGAAATGCGTACGCCGACATGGCTGGCCTCGGCTGCCTGGGCCTCAGCGAGGGCGGCCTCTTCGCCGCGCTTCAGACCGCCAGCCAGGTCGGCCTCCCAACTGGCCCCGACGCCGAGGGTTTCCAGTGTCTGATTGCGGTCATAGCCGGGGAAGGTACTGCCTATCTGGCCTTGTGAGCTTTCGGTGGACTGGCGCTGGCGCACGGCTTTGCCATCCAGGGCGCCCTGCGGCAAGCGGATCGCCCCGGCCTGCCGCGCCACCGCGCGAGCCTGCTCGATACGGGCGAAGGATTTCGCCAGGTCAAGGTTCTGGTCCAGCGCACGCTGCACGATACGGTTCAGCTCAGGGTCGTTGAAGCCCGCCCACCACGTGTCGAGGGAGGGCGCGGGGCTCTCGCCGACGCGCTGCTGCAGCAGCGTGTCAGCATGGAAGGTCGCGCTCAGGGCGTTGGTGGGCCGCTGGTAATCGGGTCCGACCGCACAGCCGGCCAGGGCAATGTACACCGCGCTGAGTGCAAACACGCTGCTGCGTTTGAAACGAGACGCCAAAGTGGCCATCAGGCTGTCCTCGAAGGGAGAAAATGAAAGAGAAGTGGTCATGACGCGGTCAGTGGGCGTCGGCCGACGGTGCTTTGGGCGGTGTCACTTTGCGCATCAGCGGGACCATCACCACCGCGATCAGGAAGCACACCATGATCGCCAGGAAGGTATCGGCGAAAGTCTGGGTTTGCGCTTCGCGGTAGGTCAGCAACCACAGTTGGTGCAGGGCTGCGTTACTGGCTTCGGCGGGGCTCTGCCCCAGGCCGGCGAAGTTTCCGGTGACGGTGTCGAGCCAATGGTTCATCGCCTCGTTGCCGCTGTGCAGGTGCTCGGCCAGGTGGGTGAAATGCTGGTTGGTACGGTCGTTGAGCAGCGTGGCGCAGGCCGCGATACCGATCGCACCGCCCAGATTGCGCATCAGGTTGAACAGCCCCGAGGCCTGCTTGAGCCGTGAGGGATGCAACCCGCCCAGGGTCAATGTCACGGTGGGCGGCACCGCCATCTGTTGCGCAAAGCCGCGGATGGCTTGTGGGAGGAGCAATTCGTGGCCACCCCAGTCGTGAGTGATCGGTGAAAAGTCCCACATCGACAGGGCGAACAACGACAGGCCGAACATCATGATCCAGCGCAAGTCGACGCGATTGGCGAGGAAGCCATACACCGGTATCGCCGCCAGTTGGAAAATCCCGGTGGAGAAGATGGCTTCGCCAATCTGCAGCGCGCTGTAACCGCGGACCCGGCCCAGAAACAAGGGCGTGAGGTAAATGGTGGCGAACAGGCCAATGCCGGTCACAAAAGAGAAGAAACACCCAAGGGCAAAATTGCGGTCGCTCAGGGCGCGCAGGTCGACCACCGGATTGTTCACACGCAATGTACGGCCGATGAACGCCAACCCGGCGAGTCCGGAGACCCAGGCGGTGGTGAGAATGGTCTGGTCACTGAACCAGTTCCAGCGTGGGCCTTCTTCGAGCGTGTACTCCAGGCAGCCGAGAAACAGCGCCAGAAATACCATGCTCAGGTAGTCCGCACCCTTGAGCAGCTTAAGGTCCATGGCATCGATGTTGACCATGATCGGCACGGCGACCGCGACGAAAATGCCCGGCACCAGGTTGATGTAGAACAGCCAGTGCCAAGACGAAATATCGGTGATCCAGCCGCCAATCACCGGCCCCAGCGTGGGGGCGAGCGAAGCCACGGCGCCGATGGTCGAGGCGGCGATGACCCGTTGTTTGCCGGTGAAGAACACGAACGCCGTGGTGAACACCATCGGGATCATCGACCCGCCGAGAAACCCCTGCAGCGCGCGAAAGGCGATCATGCTCTGAATGTTCCAGGCCAGCCCGCACAGCAGGCTGGCGAGGGTGAAACCCACTGCCGACGCGCAGAACAGCCAGCGGGTGGAGAACACCCTGGCAAGCCACCCGGACAGGGGAATGACCACGATTTCGGCGATCAGGTAACTGGTTTGCACCCAGGCGGTTTCGTCGGCGCCTGCCGACAGCCCGCCCCCGATGTCGCGCAACGACGCGGAGACGATCTGGATGTCCAGCAGGGCGATGAACATGCCCAGGCACATCGTGGCGAAGGCGAGCACTTTGGTCGAGGTCGCCATGGTGGCGACGTCGATCGGACCCTTGTCGCGCGTTGCAGCGCTCATGGCGCGGTCTTCCCTTGAGCGACGCGCGCGGCGTCAGGGTTGTCAGCGTTCTGGCGCCGGGTGTCGACTTGCGCGATCACCGATAACCCTGGACGCAGCTTGCCCAGCCGGCCATCTTCGCCATCCAGATACACGCGCACCGGGACCCGTTGCACGATCTTGGTGAAATTCCCGGTGGCGTTCTCCGGGGGCAGCACGCTGAACTGCGAACCGGTGGCCGGCGCCAGGCTGTTCAAATGGCCATGAAACACCTGCCCCGGCAATACGTCGGCCTCAATGGTGACCGCCTGACCCGGTTCCATGCGGGCCAGTTGGTCTTCCTTGAAGTTGGCATCCACCCACAGCCCCTCGGCCGGCACCACGGCAATCAACTGCGCACCGGCAGCGGCGTAAGCGCCGACGCGGGCGCGACGGTTGCCGATCACTCCGTCCACCGGCGCGCGCAGTTCGGTGTAACCGACGTTCAATTGCGCCAGATCACGTTCGGCCTTCGCTTGCTCCAATGCCGCCCGGGCCTGCTGCTTCTGGGTGGCAATCACGTCCAGTTGGCGCTGCGAGGCGAGCAGCGAGGCCTGGGCCTTGGCGCTGTTGGCCTGGGCCGTCTTGTAGGTGGCGTCGGCGCGTTGGAAGCTTTCGATGGACACCGCCGAGCGCCCGGACAGCACTTGATACCGCACCTGATCGTCCCGAGAGCGGACAGTCTCGGCATTGGCGGCATCGACGCCTGCTTTCGCCTGGCTCACCACCGCGTGTTGAAGTTGTTCGGTCGCGTCGAGGTTGGCGAGCAACGCGGTTTCGGCGGCGACAGCACCTTCGGCCTTCTTCAGGGCCGCCTGGTAGTCGCGATCGTCGATCTTCAGCAACAGGTCACCCGCGTGCACGAATTGGTTGTCCACCACCTTGAGCTCGGTGATGTAGCCGGGGACCTTCGGCGCGATCACCGTCACGTCGCCGCCGACATACGCGTCATCGGTGGATTCGAGAAAGCGTCCGGTGGTCCACCAGTGCAGGCCGAACGCGACGGCACCCACGACAGCGGCGACGCCCAGGGCCAGCAACATCAGGCGTTTGCCACGGGCGGACTTGCGAGGCGCTGCACCAGCAGCCGGCTCGGTGACGGTTTGGGGTTGATTCATGGCGAATACCTGTGGGTGTGCAGCAATCAGGAAGGGGTGGAAGGGGAAGTGCTCAGCCGGTCGCGGTAGCCCTCGCGCCGGGTGCGCCCGGTCTCGACGCGCCAGGCCGACAGGCTTTCGGCTGGCCCGCTGTAGCGCACCGTGTGGTCGAGGAAGTTGATGCGCTTGCCGGTATTGCCATCGGTCAGCACCAGATCGACGGCTTGGTCGGTGTGTTCGTCGAACAGTTGGATGCGGGTGCCGTTGGGCGCGAAGTGCTTGTTGCCGAACTTCATCAAGGTCAAGACCACGGGGCGGAAATCCCGCCCGGTTTCGGTCAGCAGGTAGTCGTAGCGCAGCGGTTTGTCGGAATAGGCACGTCGCTCCACCAAGCCGGAGGCGATCAGATCGTTCAGCCGTCGGGTGAGCGTACTGGGGGCAATGCCCAGGCTTTTCTGGAATTCGTCGAAGCGGCTCAGCCCATAGGCCAGGTCGCGCAGAATCAGGATGTTCCACCAGTCCCCCACGTGCTCAAGACTCAGGGCAATCGGGCAGGGCATGTCGGCGAAGCTTTTCTTCTTCATGGGAAGTGCCTCCGGGTGAGTCATGGAAAATGATGGGCATAATCTAATGGGGAGACTTTCATTGTGCAAGTCACTACGGAAATAAAAGCGACCATTGAAGCGAATCAGAAATGCTGAGGAGCCGGGCCTTATCCGGCTCGCCGCGGCGGCGTCGGATTGCCTGAAGGCGCAAGCGCGGCACGCGCCATGGCGAGAGGTGCAACCTCGTCGGCCAGTCAGCGAATGCGTGGTGCTGCCTGAGGCGCAACGAACGTTTAGGTCCTGCGGTGCTCATAGACATAAGCAACGGCACTGGGGCGGCAGCGACCGTGCCTCCTGTGCCCGGGAGAAGGCTGCTCCCTTGAAATGCCCCTTGAAGACGGAGACTCTATGACCGCACCGGACAAGCAATACGTGGAATGGCTGGTTGAGCAATCAATGCTCAACGCTGCAAAGCAACGGGCGAAACTCTACGGCGGTCAAGGGCGCCTCTGGCAGCGACCCTATGCGCAGGCGCGGCCACGGGACGCCTCGGCAATCGCCTCGGTCTGGTTCACTGCTTATCCCGCGTCGATCATCACTCGTGACGGCGGCTCGGTGCTGGAGGCGCTGGGCGACGAAAAACTCTGGCACACGCTGTCCGAGATCGGTATTCAGGGCATTCACAACGGCCCGTTGAAAGCGTCTGGTGGGCTCAAGGGGCGGCAGAAAACCCCCAGCATCGATGGCAATTTCGACCGCATCAGTTTCGAAGTCGACGCCGAGCTGGGGACCGACGCGCAGTTCCTCAATCTGAGCCGCATCGCGGCGGCGCACAACGCGGTCATCGTCGATGACGTCATCCCTTCGCACACCGGCAAAGGGGCGGATTTTCGCCTCGCCGAGCTGGGCTACGAAGACTACCCCGGCCTGTACCACATGGTGGAGATCAAGGAAGAGGACTGGGCCCTGTTGCCAGAAGTACCCGCCGGGCGTGACGCGGTCAATTTGCCGCCCGCCACCGTCGATGCACTGCGGGACAAGCATTACATCGTCGGCCAGTTGCAGCGGGTGATCTTCTTCGAGCCTGGCGTCAAGGAAACCGATTGGAGCGCCACGCCGGTCGTCACTGGGGTCGACGGCAAGGATCGGCGCTGGGTCTACCTGCACTATTTCAAGGAAGGGCAGCCTTCCCTGAACTGGCTCGATCCCAGTTTCGCGGCGCAGCAGATGATCATCGGCGATGCGCTGCATGCCATCGATGTGATGGGCGCGCGGGTGTTGCGCCTGGACGCCAACGGCTTCCTCGGCGTAGAGCGCAAGGCCGAGGGCACGGCGTGGTCGGAGAGCCATCCGCTGTCGATAACCGGCAACCAACTGTTGGCCGGGGCGATCCGCAAGGCCGGCGGCTTCAGCTTCCAGGAGCTGAACCTGACCATCGACGATATCGCCGCGATGTCCCACGGTGGCGCTGACCTGTCTTACGATTTCATCACCCGACCGGCCTACCAGCACGCCTTGCTGACCGGGCGTACCGAATTTCTGCGCTTGATGTTGCGTCAGGTGCACGAATTCGGCATCGACCCGGCCTCGCTGATCCACGCGTTGCAGAACCACGACGAGCTGACCCTGGAACTGGTGCACTTCTGGACGCTGCATGCCCACGATCAGTACCTGTACATGGGCCAGACATTCCCCGGAAACATCCTGCGCGAGCACATCCGCGAAGAGATGTACGAACACCTGGCGGGCGAGCACGCGCCGTATAACCTCAAGTTCGTCACCAACGGCGTGTCATGCACCACGGTCAGCATCATCACGGCCGCGCTGGGCATTCGTGACCTGGACGCGATCACGCCGGCCGATGTTGTGACGATTCAGCACATCCACCTGCTGCTGGTGATGTTCAACGCCATGCAGCCAGGCGTCTTCGCGTTGTCGGGCTGGGATTTGGTGGGCGCCTTGCCGCTGCCTGCCGAGCAGGTCGCCCACCTGATGGGCGATGGCGACACCCGCTGGATTCATCGCGGCGCCTACGACCTGGTCGACCTGGACCCGGACACTGAACGCTCGGTCGGCGGCATGCCCAAGGCAAGAACCCTCTATGGCAGCCTCGTCGAGCAACTGCAGCGTCCGGATTCATTTGCCTCGCAATTGAAGAAAATCCTTGCCGTGCGCCGCGCGTACGACATCGCTGCCAGCCGTCAGATCCTCATTCCGGATGTCGAACATCCCGGGCTGCTGATCATGGTTCACGAGTTGCCAGCGGGGAAGGGCACGCAGATCACAGCGCTCAACTTCAGCGGCGAGGCCCTTGTCGAGACCCTTCATTTGCCGGGCATTGCACCCGGACCGGTGGTCGATATCATCAACGAGCGGGTCGAGGGCGATCTGACGGAGGCCGGCGAATTCACCATTACGCTCGATGCCTATGAAGGGCTGGCGCTGAGGGTCGTCAGCATGGCGTCGCCGATGATGTAAACGTCAGGGGCGCGCGGCCTCTCGGGTGTCCGGGTGCGACGGGCGATTCGCTGAGTCTCTGATAGACTTCAGGGCCTCGCCACTCGGGAGGCCGTTCATGAGCGATCCGGTTCGTCTGACCCAATACAGCCACGGCGCGGGTTGTGGCTGCAAGATTTCTCCCCGCGTGCTGGACACCATTCTGGCCGGCTCCGGCGCCCAGCACCTCGACCCGCGTCTCTGGGTTGGCAACGCCTCCCGCGATGACGCGGCGGTTTACGCCATCGACGATGAAAAAGGCGTTGTCTCCACCACGGATTTCTTCATGCCCATCGTCGATGACCCCTTCGATTTCGGGCGCATCGCCGCCACCAACGCTATCAGCGACATCTACGCCATGGGTGGGGATCCACTGATGGCCATTGCCATTTTGGGATGGCCCGTGAATGTCCTGGCCCCGGAAGTCGCCCGGGAGGTGATTCGCGGGGGCAGATCGGTGTGCGATGCGGCGGGCATCCCGCTGGCCGGCGGCCATTCGATCGATGCGCCGGAGCCAATCTTCGGCCTTGCGGTGACCGGGCTGGTGGACAAGCGCTTCCTGAAGCGCAATGACACCGCGTCCATGGGCTGCAGCCTGTTTCTCACTAAACCGCTGGGTATCGGGATTCTGACCACGGCAGAGAAGAAAGGCCTGCTGCGCGAGGCGGATGTCGGTGTGGCGCGGGACTTGATGTGTGAGTTGAACCGCGCGGGCAGTCGCTTCTCAAGGCTGTCGGGCGTGAAGGCAATGACCGACGTCACCGGCTTCGGCCTACTGGGGCATCTGGTGGAAATGGCCGATGGCAGCCGACTCACTGCGCGCCTCAACGCCTCGGCCGTGCCTCGACTGCCGAACATCGAGACCTACCTCGAACAGCATTGCGTTCCCGGCGGCACCCAGCGCAATTTCGACAGTTACGGGCAGCGCATTGGCCCGTTGACCGAGGCGCAGCGCCTGCTGTTCTGTGACCCACAGACCAGCGGCGGGTTACTGGTGGCGGTTGAACCGGCCGGGCAAGCCGCGTTCCTGGCCCTGGCCAGCGAACTGGGGTTGCCGTTGTCACCAATTGGCGAGTTCGTCGAGCGAGGGCCATTGGCAGTCGAAGTGATGTGATCCCTGCACCTGGTCACCACGCTCCCCGCGCCATACCTTACAGGACCGCCGCGCCTATCAGACCGCTGACCACGCCGACGACCACCGTCAGCACGCCCACGGTCAGGAGCACCTTGCCCTCGAACGACCGACGCAACATCAGCAGCGACGGCAGGCTGATGCTGGGCAGCGTCATGAGCAGGGCGACGGCGGGAGCGGTCCCCAGGCCCAGCGCCATCAGGGTCTGCACGATCGGAATTTCTGCCGCTGTCGGGATCACGAACAGGGTTCCGACAATCGCCAGGGGCAGCAGCCACAGCAGGCTGTCGCCCATGGCGCCGTCGACGTGGGGAAACAGCCAGACGCGCGCGGCGCCCAGTAGCAGCACGGCTACGATGTAGATCGGGATGGTGGTCCAGAACAACTGCCACAAGGTAGAAGCCCAGCGTGTGATCAATCCGCCAGGGCTGGGGGTCTCGGCATCGATCACCGCTTCGATGGCCTCTTCAGGTGGCGATTCCGGGCGTGCGATGCGTTGTGCGACCAGCGATACCCCGATCACCAGCACAATACCGGCCACCAGCCGCAACAGGGTAAACCCCCAGCCCAGCACAAAGCCCATGAACACTAGAGTGGCTGGGTTCAGGACCGGGTTGGCTATCCAGAACGCCAAGGCTGCGCCGACGGACACTTTTTGTTTACGCAGTCCGGCTGCCACCGGTGCGGCGCAGCAGCTGCACATCATTCCGGGCAAGGCAAACAGGCCACCGCGCAATGTCGACCCCAGACCTGCGCGGCCAAAGAGGCGCAACAGCCAGTCCTTGGGAATCAGCACCTGCAACAACGAGCCCAGGATCACCGCCAGCACCGCAGCTTTCCAGATCGCCAGGAAATACACCTGTGCATAGGCCAGGGCCGCCACCCAGGGGTTGGCAGGATGGTCGTTGATGATCGACCCGCCCAGGCTGTGGGTTTCAGCAGCGACGAACAATTTGAGGTAATAGGGTGACCATTTGACGTAGTACAGACCCGCGCAGGCGATCAGCAGAAACAGCAGCGGTTTCGACCAGAAGAGCCAGCCACTGCGTGCGGGGGCGAGTGGAAGTGGGGTCATGACGGGCACTCGTTCAGGGAGTCAAGGCAAACAAGCGTCTGTCAGTGTAGTCAATGTTTTCCGGCGCGGCGGGCGGCGGGTGGCAAGGCGGAACAGGCACCACCTTGAGAACTCCTGGGCTGCTTCGACAGTCTCTGTTTCAGCGCTGTCCATTAGCCCCGGAAGGATCTTTCGTGAACACACCTCGTCTCGGTTTCGCCTGCCAGTACCGCCATGCAGAGCGTGAGCTGTCCCTGAAAGCGTTGAAGGCGCTGGAAGGCGACTACAACCCCCGTACCACCACGTTGCGCTGGATGGACAGCGTCACGCAGCAGGCCGCGCAGGACAAGTTGTTGGACATCGTCGAGCACAATCTGGCGGCGCAGATTCGTTTGTTGGGGTACGTGGCGCAGTTGCCCGAGGGCCTGCGCATGCTGCGTTTGAGCAGCGATCTATTGCCGTTCTACAGCCACCCGAAAGTCGCGGCGTTCTATCAATCGCCTGCCGTCATGACGCGCTTGGGTGGGCTGTTCGCGGCAATAGGGGAGGCGGCGCGACAGGCTGACATTCGTCTGTCCTTCCATCCCGGCCAGTTCTGCGTGCTGGGGTCAGACCGCCCCGAGGTGGTCGAGAACAGCCTTGCCGAGTTCGAATACCACGCCGACATGATCCGCATGATGGGGTATGGCCAGCGGTTCCAGGACTTCAAATGCAACGTGCACATCGCCGGGCGGCTCGGCGCTGAGGGCGTGCGCAGTGTCTGGCCGCGATTGTCGGAAGTGGCGCGTCGCTGCATCACGTTCGAAAACGACGAAAAGACCTATGGCGTCGACGACTGCCTGCTGCTGGCGGATCTGGCGCCGGTGGTGCTGGACATCCACCACTGCTGGATTCATGAAGGGCGCTACATCGATCCGCAGGATCCGCGGGTGGACCGTATCGTCGACAGCTGGCGCGGTGTGCGCCCCGTGATGCACTACTCGCAGCCTCCAGAGACCTTGCAGGCCCTGGGATTTACCGCAGAGCAGAAACTGGAAATGGACGCGTTGTTGAACGTCGTCAACAAACGCGACCTGTACCTGCACAGCGATCGAATGTGGAACGACTGGACCAACCGCTACGCGCTGCAGTTCGTGGAGCGGTTCGACATCATGTTCGAGGCCAAGGACAAGAACCTTGCGGTAGAAGACTTCTACCATCGGTATCG